>CAKZJF010000001.1 GCA_936941205.1 uncultured Candidatus Altimarinota bacterium
CTAAAATCACTCATTCTATTTTCATCAAGAATAGTTTGTTTTATTCCTCAATTACCTCTAAGAATATCAAGACCCAGTTTATGAAATGTTTTTACATCGAGTGTGAGTCATAGTTTTTGCTGAATTCTCTCATTCATTTCTTTTGCTGATGCACTGGTAAAAGAGATAAGTAGGATATCTTCTGGATTTACTTTTTTTGCATCAATAAGAAATTTTACCTTTCCAATAATAGTAGATGTTTTTCCTGATCCAGCTCAAGCAATAACAAGAAGGTATTTTTCTGGATTAAGGATTGCCTTTTGTTGTAGTATATCAAGTGGATATTTTTCGATACTTTGAAATAAATTTCAAAACGTACTTAATTTATTTTTAAGATAATTTTCATTTATACTTGTTACTTTTTCATCAAAATGAGAAATAAACTGCAGAATATCAAAGATTCATTGATGAATTCTACTATCAGAAATATATTTATTATTTTTATTTAGAAAATTTGCACTAATAGAGAATTTATTGAGATGAATTTGAAAATCAACAATGTTTTTCTTTGTAAAAAATTCGATCTCACTAAAAGAATTACATATTTTATAAAATTCTATCAATTGTTTTTCAAATTCTGGAAGAAATTCCTGGATTTTATTTTGTTTGATCTTTTGTATAAAAATGAAATATACAAAAGCAATCAAGACTAAAATAAGCAAATAAGTTCACATATAATTATTTATTTTCATAAATAATATCACATTACCATAAATAATGACAATTTAGTGACATTTATATGAAAATAATCAACAACCATTTCTGATTGTTGATTATTATTTAATACCTACATCTATTCTATATTCATTACTTATTTAAATCATTCACCCTTTCCCCCACTACTTCAATTAACTGTGAAGTATTTTTGATACCAAAGAGTGCTTGTATGTCTTCTGGAAGTGTCGGTGTAAGATAGAAGCTATCTACTATATCTCCATTCACATATACCGTGATGGTTTGCTCGCCAATAGTAATAAAATAATTCAATATTGGTTTCTCTGTCTGAACGACTATATCCACCTTTCCTTCATCCTCATTACCTGAATCAAGATTCTCTGTAGTCGAACTATAATCCATACTCACACGCTCTCCCGTCATATCTGGAATATCTCCAGAAACCTTCTGTATACGTTCACTTTCATCGAAAGCGAAAAAACCAAAGGAATTAATCGCTCATTGCTGATATCCACCTGCAAATGATTCTCCTCTCAGATAGAGCTCAATATGTGCCTCTATACCTCTACGAAGTTCTGTTCAGAGATGTTTCACTTTCCCATCTCCATCGAAGGCTATCTGGAGTTCTGGAAGAATCCAGACAGATCTTCGCTCATTTCATCGTGGGATACCGTTATCACGAGAGTATTTCAATCCTTTTTTTGCAAGCTTAAATTCTGTTATTTTCCCATCTTCAACAAATACGCGAAGTTCATCACTTCGCCCGTCAGAAAGATCTCTATTTACAAATTTAATACTCTCGAGTTCCTCTTGAAAATACTTTGCAGCTGCTTTCCATGGACCATATTCAAACCAGACAACATCCTTTTTTCCATCCTTGAGAGAAACTTCTCATGCTTCGATAGCATCCATAAGTTGTTTTGGAATAAGACTATTATTGGTACGAAATTGAGTGAGTGAATTCATAAAATGATATTAGTATACTTATATAATAATATTTTTAATCAATTGTCAATTATATTCTTCACTCTATTTCCCTCCTCACATTCTGCACGAGTTTTTCTGTGAATCGTTCTTGTGCGAAACCTGTCTTATAGATTTTTCCATCCTGAGCAAGAACGGGTTCGAGGAATTTCTCACGACGAGCGGTTTCGAATGTGAGACCAGACATCACTGGGGCAAACTCGGAACGAACATCTCAACCATAGATGCGATATCGTTCCCACGGCGAACCAAGGATAGCCATATCTACATCATGCATCACACTCGATATGAGCCTCTCAGGAACATGGACACGTCCATGACGAGTTTCCTTGATGAGGTCTTCGATATCCTCGAGATAATTCATATTCATCCCATATTTTTCGAGATATCTTACCCAGATTCGAGCACTATTGGATTCATTGGTTCTATATCGTTTCGGATCCACAGCATATTCGAGATCATGACCGAGAATCCCTCATCCGATAATCATCAACTCTTCATCTGAGAGATTCAGCTCTATCGCCATCTCAAAGAGTGTCGTGAGTGACTCTACGATATGTTCCCAAGTATGATAGTATCTGTGTGATTCATTATACTTGGACTCGAGAAAATTCAGATGCTCACGCATATTCCCCTGTATTCCGAGTTTTGAGAGGATCCACGTTGCACGAAGTTCTCCATATCGGTCAATCTGATTGAGAAGTTGGAAGAATGTTTTCCTGGTATCATACGCATCCGTTCCATCGACAAACTCGATGGAACCATGTGACTCTTCATCAATCTGAGATTGTACCATCGATGATACTGTATCTCGTGATGGTTGAGACTGAATCATCGAAGCGATAAATTCGCGACTCACACTATCTCACTTTCGCTCGTATCGTCACATCAGTCGGTCGATGCGTACGGATTCATTCGTATCGACGAAGAGAATATTGTTATGAGCAAGACGAGGAAAAGAAAATCACTCTTTGATAATTCCATCGATGAGGATAATCCCCTGGAATCACTCAATCATATCACGATAGCGAAACTCGATAGCCTCTATCATGATAGCATCCAATTTCTGAAGTTGTTCAGTCTGAATATGTCCTGAAGCATCCTTGAGTTTCTCGCGGAGAATCATCTTATAAACCCAGTTGCCATCTGGTGAGATATCATTTCCAAAGGTGGCACGAAGTTTCTGTCTGACTCACTGGTAATATGGTTCATCGAGGGTTGAGTAGATATCGAGTCACACTTGGTCGAGTTCGATATATTTCACACCTATTCCCACATTTCGAGCTTGTTCCTCGAGCGAACGGGAAATCGTCGACTTCCCTGCTCACATCCCTCCAGCGATATAGACTGGATATTGTGAGAGGAGTCTTGATGTGAGTGCCTCTTGTACATCGAGAGTAATGATACTGCTTGGATCATGGTTTGCCTTCATGAGCATCTTTGCAGCTGAAGATGAAGCATGCTTGAGTTCTTCATTCGCTTCAAAACGAATCGGATTCATCTCTGAAAATTCAAGTGTATTAAAGAATTCAAGTTGTGCTTCTGCCACCTCATCAAGTGCATCGCGTTGACCACGAACAATCGTATGAATCCCATTCCGCTTCATCCATCTTGCGGTCGAACCAGGAATCCGAACGACTGAAAGAGGATCAATCCCCTCTTTTCCTACTGCCGTTTGAAGCAGACGTACTCGTTCCTGGAGGGTAAATGCTGGGGATTTCCCAGGATTGACCGCAACACCTACCCGTACATCGAATTGTTCATTCGCACGAGCAATGATATCTTCATGTCAACGAGTCACCGGATCAAAGGATCCTGGATAGAGTGCTGTCTTCTTCATAAAAGTACGAGTTAAAATTAATTACAATATATAGTAAATATATATTTGTCAATATCCTATTTTCTTTTGAGAATCTTCTCTATAAGTGGGGCGATTGATATTACTCGCATATTCTCAAGTACTCTCGCTCGATCGATATTTGCCGGAATAGTATCCGTTACCACGAGTTCATCAAGTTCACTCGCGAGACGGATATGTGAATCACCTGGAAATACTCCATGAGGAGCAAATGCTCGAACCGATGTTGCTCCCATAGCACGGAGCATATGTGCCGTTTCAATAATAGTGCCTCCTGTTTGGATAAGATCATCGATAATAATCACCCTTTTTCATTTTGGATCTCATTCTTTGAGAGTCACAATGCGCTTTTCACCATCTCGAATCTTTCCACAGATAATACGAGGAACATCGGGAAATATATCCTTGAATCGCTTGGCAGCCCCATCATCTGGAAATGCAATTACCTCGCCTTTTTTGAGTTTCAGTAATCCAGTCGTTGTATGAAGTTCTGCATTGATGCGATCAGGGTTGAAGAGTGATTGTTCTACGAGTGCATGGATATCGAAGATATGGACCGAATTCTTTGCATCACGTCCAGAAGGAAGTGAAGAGATAAGATGGGCAAAGGCATGTGCTGTCTCTGTCTCTCATTTTCGTTCAACCCGTTCAGAAGTTCCCATCGGAAAATACGGGAGAATAATACGAACCTTATCTGCAGTATTTTTTACGAGATTAAAGAGAGTATTATAATGTTCAAAGAGTTCATCAGCCTGAGAGAAATCCCCAATATAGGTCACATCACGATGTTCAATATCCTTTTTCACATTCGGAAATCGGAGATTCGGGGTGTTATCAGGAAATCGGAGGAACTCGGCACTTCCCTTCTCAAATCGCTTTGGATTATTTGCTACAACCGTATCTACTAAAGAATCAAAACGAGGATGTCCAAGGATTGTTTGTTTCATATTCATTATATGTTATGAAATATTTTAAGTGTTATCTACACACTCATTATATATAAAGTGTACAAATTACAATAGTTTTTTAATTATCATAGTGAAGAACGCTTTCTATGCTATACTTTGCAAGGGATTTTCTCGAAGGATGTGAGACGAGAGTTTCATCATCGAGTGATATAAGTGAGAGAAGGTTCTCTACCTTTCCACCTACTTTCTCGACGAGTGAAGCAGCAGCCAGAAACGTTCCACCCGTTGCAAGGAGATCATCAATAATAACCACCTTCTTCCCTGCTTCGATAGCATCTTTTTGTATCTCGATACTATTGTCTCCATACTCAAGCGAATAATCCGTTCCGACGGTTTCTCATGGAAGTTTTCACTTCTTGCGAATCATAACAAATGGTTTCTCAAGAATATGTGCCACCATACTTCCAAAGATAAATCCACGTGCATCGAGTCAGGCAATAATATCTGCATCTTTCGCTCTTCTTGCAAGTTCAAAACAGGCATATCTCAGAGCTTCAGGATCAGAAAGAAGTGGTGCAATATCTCGAAAGAGGATTCCAGGCTTTGGAAAATCAGGACAGGCATGTATATATTCTTCGAGCTGTATCTCTGGAAGATAAGCAAATATGCGAGAGTGAAACTTCCGAGTAGCATCATCAACCACATGAGTGTATGATTCTTTTTCTGTGAATCGAAAGAGTGTATTTATCAAAAGAGAAAGATTCTTCAAATAACTCGCTTCATCAAATGTGTCACGACTGTATCGTTTTCGACGAGCCGATATATCACGAAGCCAAATGGGAAGTATATTTTTGATATCTCACATACCATTGGCTGGTATGCTATGAAGTGAGAGCTTCTCGATATCACCAAGCCGACTCGTAACTGAAAGAATATTTATAAGGAGATCATTGGCTTCCTTAATACTATTTGGACCATCATTCTGTTCAAGTGATTCAGTGAGTTCATAGGATTCTTGAACTGCCTTTAAAATGATATCATCCATTGTAAGATGAGCATCGAATTCGAGTGAATGGTAACTATCGAGAGATTGAGAGAGTGACATAAAAAGAAATGGTTAGAAAAATTAATCACCGTATGCTATAAAATTCGGTGGAAGTGCTTCAGTGTTTCAGGGGATTTCAAATTTAATAGTTGTGGAACCTTCATAACATTCATCATACGATGGAAAGTCAGAGGTAACCTTCACATTAACATATCCGAGTCATCTCAGGAGATTTTCGATATCCTTATCAGGATCACGGCAAACCCTTCCTAAGAGGGATATATTCACCTTTCGGCTATAAGAAGCGACTGTTTCTCGAATCTTTACATCGAGTGCATTTCGAGTGGATTCGGAAACCTTATGTTTCAAGGCTTCCAATCGTTCGAGCGGAGACATACTCGCAAGTTTTTCGCTTGCTTCATGTGCTGTTATCATATGAGAGAGTGTTATGAAATAAGCACAGACACTATAATCGAGATAAAAATTTTAATATTAATATTACATTCATCTGTAATTTTCTTTTGCATACATTCATAATTTATTGAATAAATAGACAATTATAGTAGAATACTTTTATGTAATTATTTGTTACACTATGGAAAAATATATACAACTCTTCGAGAAACTCGGAATACCTGAGAAAACAGCTCGCATCTATCTCACTCTCCTGGAGCATGGAACCTTATCAATCTCTGATATCTGTAACAAATGAAATCTCCATCGTCCTGAGGTATATAGAGCCCTTCCGCTTCTTGAGGAAGAAAAACTCATACAAGGCACTATAAAATGAAAACGCACTCTTTATCGAGCCCTCTCCCCTGAACGAATCGAGGAACTCATACGAGATTTTGAACGAAAAAATGCTCCAATAGTATCGGAGCTCCGTCAAAAGTATGAAAATCTATCGAGTGACATCTCCGTAAGCTATCAAGAAGGAAAGAATGCGATTGCACGAGTATTTGATGATATCATCGAAACTCTTCCAAAAAATGGAGTATTCTATCGCGTGAGTGCAGAGGATGATGTAGAACAGGCAAATACCCATCTTCCAAAAGACTATCGTGAGCGTCGTGATAAGAAATCGCTCGAACGATATGTTATCATGGGATCAAAAGCGGCACAAGCAAAAGCTCCGCGCCTTGAACGTGAACTCGTGGTTATACCAAGAAGTGTCGATGAATTTGATGAAAATGTCTCGATGACGATTTATAATAATAAAATTGCTTACATTGATTTTACTCATAAGTCATCTATTATTATAGAGAATCCAATGATTGCAGAATTTCAAAAAAAACTCTTTATGCTTACCTACCGAAATCTTAAAAAATAATACCCATATTGGGTATTATTTTAT
>CAKZJF010000002.1 GCA_936941205.1 uncultured Candidatus Altimarinota bacterium
GATCGAACAAGTGCTGTAAAGTAACCAACCTGCTGTTTATCGATTCCAGAAATATGGATGATATTCTTTTCTTTTTCATCAACAGAGATAGTGATACCTTTTGGTGCAGGAAGATCAACCTTGTGAGAGAATCCAACAGCGAGAACGAGTTTAGATGGTCCTGCAACTTCGAATTTGTACCCAACCCCCTGGATTTCAAGAGATTTCTTGTACCCTTCCGATACTCCTACTACCATATTGGCAATAAGTGCACGAGTAAGACCCCACATAGCTTTTTCTTTTGTATTTTCTTCGTTTGCAATACTTACAACAAGAGTGTTATCCTTTTGCTCGAGAGAAGTACAATCCTGAAGAGTATACTTGAGCTCTCCTTTTGGTCCAGAGATGGTAACGTTTTTACCATCTACCTTCACATTAACTCCAGAAGGAAGTGTAACGGGAAGTTTTCAAATTCGAGACATATAAAATAGTGATTAATGAGTAGTGATTAAATTAGTACACTTCACAAAGAAGTTCTCCACCAGTACCGAGAGCGTGAGCCTCGTATCCAGTAATAATTCCCTTTGGAGTAGAGAGGATGAAAATACCGTGCCCATTTCGTGATTTACGAACATCTGCAGACTTGATATAGATTCTCTGTCCTGGTCGACTAATACGTCGGAAAGAAGGAAGATATTTGGTTTTACGAACATCATTGAGTGTTACAACGATTTCTCTCTTATCTGCACTTACAGTGTAAGATACAATATAAGCATTCTTCTGCAGAATAGAAACGATTTTTTCTTTGAGTGCAGAGTAAGGAATGCTTACAACTGCAAGTCGTGCAAGATATCCATTTCGGATTCTTGTGAGCAAATCTGCAATTGGATCATTAATCATAGAAGATTACGTTAAAAAATTAGAGTTAGTAGGAAATGTTATATGAAAAGGACTACCAGCTGGATTTACGTACTCCCATCAATTCTCCGGCATTCGCACGTTCACGTACACAGATACGGCACATGTCAAATTTTCCCATGTAACCACGAGAACGTCCACAGATCGCACAACGATGATAAAGTCGTGTAGAAAATTTTATAGATTTTCCAGCCTGGAAAAGACGAGTTGCCTTTGCTTGAGCCTTGCTGCATTTTACTTCTAGAGCCTTTCTTGCCATAGTAATTTTTAATAAAAAGTAGTTGATTATTTTGTGAATGGGAATCCAAGTGCATCGAGAAGAACTCGAGTATCCTTTTTATCCTTTGCCTTGAACTTAATAGTAATCTGAAGACCGTGAGTCTTAACTACATCGAGCTGAGGAACCTCTGGGAAAATAGTATGTTCCTTGATACCGAAGTTGAAGTTTCCCTTTTCGTCGAATGACTTTCCAGAAATACCACGGAAATCACGAACACGAGGAAGGATGATTTGGATGAGTTTCTCAAGGAAGAAGAACATTCGATCTCCTCGAAGAGTAACAGTCATACCAACTGGCATACCGATCTTGAGTTTGAAGTT
>CAKZJF010000003.1 GCA_936941205.1 uncultured Candidatus Altimarinota bacterium
CATACCTTTGATGTTCGAAGTACCGATGAAGCAGGGAATACCGATGCAACTCCATCATCTACTACCTTTATCGTTGATGCACCCATTGTTGTTTCTACATGAGCTAATTCATCCGATTCTTCAGGTGGATGAATTACTCGATGGATTGAAGATGTAGTCAATACTATATTTCCATCTGCTCCAGATGAGTCAAAAGTAAACGTATATGTATCTTCTTCACAAACTTCTTCTGATACAACTTGTAATTCATATGTAAAAGTATGGGATGAATCATATATATTTGCGAGTGATATTGATACCTCCTGGGCAAAATGATATATTAAGAATCTTATTATGTATCGCGGAAAGGATATAAATACGCCAGATACGACCTATATTTCACCAATTCCACTTTCTCAGATTGGACATAACCAACGTTATGGTATCGTAGATAATAATGCTGCGTATGAACCAAATCGTTCTCTTACTCGTGCGGAATTCATTAAGATGATTGTACGTACACTTGCTTGTAAATACACCTATGTTGGAACTGAAAATTCATTTGTGGATGTTGCAAATGATGCTTGGTATGCTGAATATATAGCATTTGCTGAAAAAGAAGGATGGATTGAATGATATGGAAAGAAAGATTTTCGTCCAAATGCTCCGATTTCAAGATTGGAAGTTGCAACTGTTCTCTGACGTATTCTTCATGTAGAAAATTCACAAAAGAGCACATCGTATATAGATGTTTCTGAACAAGAGAATCTCCATGGATCGATAGAATCCCTTACTCAATATGGTATTATTGACGGACAAATTCAGGATGGAAAGAGAATCTATCGTCCATATGATGCGATGACTCGTTCAGAAATTGCCAAGGTTATCTCTCAGACATTCTTAAAAGATTTAAAGAAAATTACAGAAGTAGTTAAATAAATAAATAAATAAATAAATAAAAAAAGAGCATAGCTTTTTACTATGCTCTTCATCTCTTTTTATGAGATTGTAAGAGTACCATTTGTATCTATATCAAGCTCATAGTTTTTCCCTTCTTGTATAGTATTTTGTATTATCGCTTCAGAGAGAGGATTTGTAATCATTCGAGTAATCGTTCGCTTCAATGGTCGAGCTCAAAATTCAGGATCATAGCCCCTTTGTATAATTGTATCTTTTAGATTCTCAGTAAATGTAAGTGTTATATTTTTTGTCTTAAGAAGAATATTAAGTTCCGTCAGAAGGAGAGATACGATATCTCATAGCATATTTTTCTCAAGAGCATTGAAGATAATTATTTCATCAATTCTATTGAGAAATTCTGTACGAAAATATCATCGAAGAAGCTCAAGCGTTTTTATTTCCCTTTCTCAAGTCGTCATATCTTCTCAGACTAAATGACTCCCTATATTTGATGTCATGATGATGATACAATTTGTAAAATTAACAGTTCGTCATTTTCCATCAGTCACTATTCCATCATCAAAGATTTGAAGAAATATATTCCATACATCTTTATGTGCTTTTTCTACCTCATCAAGGAGTATTACAGAATATGGCTTTCTTCGTACAGCCTCTGTTAATTGTCCTCATTCGTCGTGACCTATATATCATGGAGGTGAACCTATCAATCGAGCGATAGAGTGTGATTCCATATATTCACTCATATCGATGCGTATATAGGCATGTGGATCATTCCATAGGGTTTCACAGAGTGCTTTTGCGGTTTCTGTCTTTCCAACTCCAGTTGGACCGAGAAATAGAAAAGTTCCTATCGGTTTTTTTCCATCAGAAAGACCTGCCTTACTCCTTTTAACAGCACTTGCAATTTTCTCAAGAGCAGCATCCTGTCCTATTACTCTTTTTCTCAATGATTCTTCAAGATGAATATATTTCTCTTGTTCAGTTTCTATGAGTTTTCCAACAGGAATGCCTGTCCATTTACTGATGACACGAGCAATATCTTCTTCACTTACGTGATCTTTGAGAAATCAACCATCTCGCTCCATTTTTTTAAGTTCTTTTTCAACTTGTAAGAGCTCTTTTTCTTTTGCTGGAATTTCTCCATATCGAAGCTTTGCAGTGAGTCAATAATCTGCTTTCCGTTCTGCATCAAGTGCTTGCGTTGAAAGAGTTTCTATATCTATCTTTAGCTGTTTTTGGAGATCAATCTTCTTTTTCTCTTGTTCCCAGTTTCCAAGAATTCTCCTATAGGATTCATTCTTTTCTGTGAGCTCCTTTTCAATAGCTTCAAGTCGGTTTTGCTCTCATTTTTCTTGTTTGAGTGCTGCTTTTTCTATTTCGAGTGTACGAATCTCCTTCTCCATCTTATCAAGTTCTACTGGTTTTGAAGTGGTGGATATCTTTACACTGGAAGCAGCTTCGTCTATGAGATCAATCGCCTTATCTGGAAGTTTTCTATCTGGAATGTAACGAATTGCGAGTTCAGTAGCTTGTACAATCGCCTTATCCGTAATGCGGATTCCATGAAAGGTTTCATACCGATCTTTAAGTCATCGTAAGATAGCTATAGTATCTTCTTTGCTTGGTTCATCTACTGTCACTGGCTGGAATCTTCGCTCAAGAGCACCATCTTTTTCTATATATTTTCTATATTCTGAAATAGTAGTTGCTCCGATTATTTTAATTCTTCCGCGAGCAAGTGCAGGCTTAAGGAGATTACTTGCATCGGCTCATCCTTCTTCATTTCCAGCCCCTACAATAGTATGAAGCTCATCGATAAATAAAATAATATCTCCTTCTGATTTTTCAATTTCTTCTAGTACTGCTTTTAATCTTTCTTCAAATTCTCATCGATACTTTGCTCATGCAATAAGCGCAGCAAGATCAAGGGTAAGTATATGCTTGTTCTGAAGCATATCAGGCACCTCTTTTTCGACAATTTTTCTTGCAATTCATTCTATAATGGCCGTTTTTCCTACTCCAGGATCTCATATAAGAACTGGATTATTCTTGGTACGTCTTGAGAGAATTTGAATAGTTCGCCTGATCTCATCTTCTCGACCGATAACGGGATCAATTTTTCCATTTCGAGCCATCTCAACAAGATCTGTTGTATATTTCTTGAGAGATTCATAGAGATTTTCAGCAGTATTGGATGTTACTTTCTTCCCATTTCGAAGTTGTTTTACAGCTCATTCAAACATTTCATACGTAAGAGAACATCATTGAAACAATTGAGCAATACTCGTTCATTTTGAAAGTATTCCGAGAAAGAGATGTTCTTCGGTTATATAGAGATCACCCATAGATTGTGCAATTTTTTGTGCTTCTCGGAGAATGTTTTGGAGTTCAGAGGAAATGCTTCCATTCTGAATATTTCCAGAAATCGTAGGCATTTTTCAGAGGAATGATTCACTTTCTTGTAGCAACTTTTTTGGGTCAATTCCAATTCTTTCAAGGAGGGGAATATTGATACTCTCTTTTGATGAAAGGATTACAAATAATAGGTGTATAGTTTCCAAGTTTGCATGATTTCTTTCTATACGGAGGCCATCACCTTCAGCGAGTCTTTTTTGAGTGGCGATAGTAAAGTTTTCGTTATTCATAAGTATGGTATGTTATATAATATTCATCGTTGCTAACTAAAATTAGCACATAAATTATATACGTGCTAATATTGAAAGTCAAAACTATTTTGCCATTTTTTAAAAATTCATACAATCGTGCCAATACTTTTACTGAAGCATATGCGTTCTCATCCAAAAATCCCATCCCAAGCCCGGAAAGTTTTTAACGGTATTCGTTGTGAAGTTTATAACTGGGATCAAGAAATGTACGATGGAAGTACTCAGATATTTGAACGGATTCGACATATTGATGGTGCCTTTGTTGTGGCATGTACTCCTGATAATCAAATAATCATTACCCATCAAGAACAGCCATTACGTCCAATATTTATCTCATTACCAGGGGGAACTATTGAGACAGATGAGGATCCGTTATTTTGAGCAAAAAGAGAACTCCTAGAAGAGACAGGATATATATCCGATGAGTTTATTCACTGGAAAACAACAGACTATAACATGAGTGTAGTATCCTTTTGTGATTATTATATTGCGAGAAATTGTCAGCATATCCAAGATATTGCCCCTGATTCGGGGGAGAAAATAGCTTTAAAAATGATTTCATTTGATGAATTTCTTCTTCTTTCGGAAGATTCTCACTTTCAACATCGTGATATTTCTGATGAGCTTTTTCTAGCACGTCTCTATCCACAAAAAAAAGAACATCTTCGGAAAATGTTCTTTTGAGAGGTATAATATAAGTCATATCAAGTATTACTTGATTTCTACAATATGCCAAGATTTCTTGATCTTTGCAGTGATGATACTATGTCAATTTGGGAGAAATATAACATCCGTACCAACATCATCAAACTTGGTTTCGATACGTTTCCCGTCTTTTATAATTGCATATTTCCCATCTTTTGAGTCATACTGATAGAATATATGATGTTTTCCAGAGGTGGTATCGATAAAGAACCAGTCCTTAGATATATCATCTGACCCGCTATAGTCAGTCGATGATAGAACAGAGGTATCCTTATATATTTTCCAAGAATTCTCAGTATGTGCAGCAAATAATACAGTATTCTGACTTTGGGTAAAACGCGGATTCATATATCCTTTGATATCACATTGTTTTACTCCTCTTTCTGTATAGAAGCACCAATTTTTTTCACCCATATTTCTTGCGAAAAATGCTATTTTCCCATTTTTTCATACGAGTATATTTCTGATTTCTTGGAATAGTTCTTTTTGAAATGGAAGCCCATTTATAAAGATTTGTTCACCAGAAAGTGATTTTATGCTATATGCATACTCTTTTCCATTGGATTTATAACTTCCAATGATGGATGGGTTATTTCATAATGGTTGTACTTTATTATTGTCATTCACTACTTCATAGCTTCCACTCATATTTTTGATAAGTGCTGTAAAATAGGCTCCATTTTCTGTCATGGAGAGTTGAATGAGCTCCCCAGATCCTGTAGTGATTGATTCTTTTCGTGCTGAGTCACGAAGTATCCATGAATTATTTTGTGTTGTTCACCATAGAAATCGTCCTCACTCACCATTCATACTTATTATCGGAATATTCTTCCCTGATCCAGCCATTATCGCTTCTTTTGTTTGTGTTCGAATCGGGGAGATTACCCATCCAGAACTGGTCTTTACTATCCATCCAATAGTCGCATTGTCCCTTGTAAGAAATGAAAGCATAGAATCTTTGGAGAATCGTGTTACTCCAGTATTCACTTGTAGGATGGTTTCTTCGCCAGCCTTTCAGATTATTAGATTGGTATTTTCTTGGAGTTCAATATGGGAAATACTACTGAGGTCTCAAGCAATGGTTTTTTTATCCTTTTGTACATTCCATTTTTCACCTTTTTTATATGCAAAGGCGAATTCTCCCGCATTTGCACCCCAATAGATATCACCGATTTCTTCATATCCTGGACTTACTAGTATTCCTGATTGTGCTTTAATCCCAGTTCCGTAGATACTATTGAGGAAAAAAGAATGTTCCGATTTGTTATTTTGATAGATAGAAGCAAATATAATAACTCCCGTAAGCACAAGAAGAGTAAAGCCACCAGTATATGCAATGATAAGATCAAAGCTATAGTGTATTCCGAAGCTATCATCAAATGGCTCTTTTTTTGTTATACTCTGTAAAAAGAAAAATCCAACTCATCCAAAGAGGAATATCCATCCCCAACTCCATATTTCCGCATGTGCATACGGTGGAGTTTGTATTGTAAGGAATCATCCAATAAACGCACCCAGTATCACTCCTATGAGAAGGGTTGTAATGCCAGCTATAGAGTTATATATTTTCCAGTGTTGTCTTGCTCCTGTGATAAATGCTATCACCATAAGAAAGAGTATAGAAAATGCGAACATTCGCATATTCGTCATAGGAAGTGGTATATAGACTCCATTTACTTGGGTGATCGGGGCAATAACTCCAGTAAAAACACTCATAACAGCCAAAAGCGCTATATGAACTCTGGTAACTAGCATATTGTATTAAATAAGAAAAATACATTCTTTCAATAGACATAATACATTTTTCCTGTGAAATGCAAGAAAATCCTATCATGTGATTGACTTCTCCTCCATAATAGAGGCACCGTCTTAAAAAAATTTGCAAATATCCATCTTTTCTATATAAATTTCTTACTTCTTTTGGGAATTCGCCAAGTGGTAAGGCTCCGGACTCTGAATCCGGCATCGGGGGTTCGAATCCCTCATTCCCAGCCATTGAAAACCGAGCTCGCAGACCATGTTGCCTGCGTTTCACATAACATGCGATTTCCGCATACAATAAAAGAGACTCTCCGATTCGGAGAGTCTCTTTTATTGAAAAAACCCTCGAATGCTCGAGGGTTTTTACTGATTGATGTGCGAGATGCGGACTGCGCATGGAACGCTTGGATAAGTAGTTTCTAATAAAACAATTTATCCAAACATTCGCACATGAGTTCAACCAGATTTTTTTGCTTATAATAACCAAATACTTCTGATATTATGAGCCTTTCTTACATAGGGAAGTGAAGTTCCTTTGGAATCCACCAAACTTGTCCATCGTAGAAGACTTTTTCATATCTTCCATCCTGTGAAATTGGTATATCCTCCATAAGATCATCGATGGTTACCTGAACGTCACAGTTATTACTATCTGTGACAAGAATCCAAGTATCAGCAAAGACTTCTGGTCCGAACATATTTCCTATATCATACTTTCTTTGTGTTTGTGTTTTCATGAGTATCTCCTTTTCTATTTATGACTCTTGGCTCCCCGTAAGTCGAGTGTACTATATGAGCAATATATAAAAAGTCAAAAATATTTATAAGTCTTTTCTTTCTTTTATACAGAGGAAATATGTATATTTCAGGTTGAAAAGAGAGAATTGTTGACAAGATTTGATTTTATATAAAAATATGTTAAAATAGAAGGGAATAATCTTAAAAATCCATCAATGTTTCATATTACTCGTTTTTACAAGATTCATGAAAATCTTTCAGGAGGACCAAAGTCTTCAGAAAGAAAACCAGAGAAACTTCAGCCGATATCTTCCGAGCGAATGGACTCACTTCAGCAAGCCATCGAACTCAAGAATCGTGAACTCGAAAGGCTTTCAGGAGAAGAAAAACGTTTGGCACGTTCAGAAATCAACCGTATGAAACGCGAGATGAATCGACTCAATCAGTGATTACTGTTTCGAGACGAGTCTGATAAAGACTTTAATATTGATACCATCTCATCAGCTGATATTCTAGAGAAGGATAAAACAATATCACAAAAGGATGGAAAGGAGCGATGAAATGCTCTTTCGAAGATTTTTGCTTACAAACAAACGGAAGTAGATGGAAATATTATTGAGGAACCTCTTGAAACGGCGAGTGTAAAAGAAGGCGATAAAATCGTTATTGATTTTGGTAAGAACCGATCAGCAGATAGTAAAATCGGAGCGGGTGATATGCTTCCGGTCAATATTCAAGTTGCGAAAATTACTGATGCTGCTGGCAATACTCGCACAGGGAAGCGAAGTATCCAGGGCATGAAAGTAGGATACTATGATGAAAATGGTTATATCGCTATCCATAATAACTATACTATCGAGATCCCGCGAGCACAAGAGGTAAAAACTCACTTGGAAAGTTCAGATCCAGGTATTGTGTTGAGTACCAACCTCCAATCCGAAGAAAAAAGCAAAGATACCTTTATCGAGATTGCTCGTCGGTATGATGCGATGGACGCAAGTTTTACTCCATGGGATATCGAATCTCGCCAAGAATTTCAAAAAAAGGCAGTTGATCTTGCCAAAAAAATCGAAGAAAAATACCATATTCCTTGGCAGGTTACCTATGCACAGACAGCACTCGAAACTGGATATGGAAAAAATGTTCCTGATAATAACTATTTTGGTATCAAGGGAAAATGAGGAAGTTATCAGACCAAGGAAGTCATCGATGGAAAAGAGGTAACAGTGAATGCTTCATTTCGTTGATATGCCAGTATGGAAGAATCCTTTGAAGACTATGCAAAGCTTCTTACTGAAAATAATCGTTACAAATGAGCTTTTGCTCATAAGGATCCAAAGGCATTTCTTACGGAAGTGATCCGTTCGGGATATGCAACTGATCCAAGTTATGTAGCAAAAGCTGAAAATATCTGGAATCGATATGATATGATTGCTTCGTATAAGCGACATCCAGAAGAGATTGTTGCACGTACGACTCCATCCGAACTCATTGCATCAGCAAGAAAATATCTAAATGTAGATTACGCATGGGGATGAGGTTCAAAGAGATGAATCGATTGTTCCCATCTCGTCTGTAAGGCACTTGTTGATACAGGAAGTGCTACAGATGGATTTTACCGAGTATCTGGTGATCTTCGTCGTATAACTCAAACAAAACCACTTCAAGATATTGTCCAGGGAGATTTGATTTTCTGGCATGGAGAAAATGGAGTAAAACATGTAGCCATCGCTACAGGAGCTCCAAATTCTGCTACTGGAGAAGTGAGTATTATTGATTCATCAACGGATACGGGATGAGTGGCTGAACGTATGGTTTCACTCAAGGCAGGAAAGCATACAGCAGGAACTCCACCATTCTATGCTTAGTATATTTTCTTTTGTATAATAGAAACAGAGCGATACAATTGCTCTGTTTTTTGTAAATAATTTTTCATGCCATTAGATATTCATCATATTCATGCCAAGAAATCACTTGGACAAAATTTTCTTATCGATCCAGAAGCACTTCATGATATATCTCATAGTATCGAAGTATCTGGAAAGCATATTATCGAGGTAGGTCCAGGGTATGGTGCATTGACGGAATGTATATTGCCTCAAAATCCGAGCTCACTCGACATGATAGAACTCGATACCGATATGATTCATATCTTGGAACAGCGTATTGAATCTGAATGGAGAAAAGATATTCCCTGTAGACTTCATCATACAGATGTTCTGAAATATCTACCTGAAAATAGAGAATACTCAGTGATAGCAAATATACCGTATTACATAACATCACCTATTTTATTCCACTTTCTCTATGATATCGAGTATTCACCCAAGGAAATGGTTATTCTGATGCAGAAAGAAGTGGGGGAAAAAATAGTTCCAAAAAATGGAAAAAAGGTGGATAATTCTTTTTTCTCACTCTGTATGCAATATCGTTGTGAAAAAATAGAGATAATAAGAATAGTAAAAAATACTGCCTTTAATCCTCCACCAAAAGTCGATAGTATTGTATTATTATTTCAGGTAAAGGAAGGGCGAGATACTGCAAAAGAGAAAATGCTTATCGATTTTTGGAAATATGCTTTTCGATTCCCTAGAAAACTCTTAACCACCAATCTTCGAGGATATCATGGAGATATGGAAAATAAATGAATCGAAGAATTATTGATTTCTCTCTGATATGATATTCGAGTCCGACCAGAAGCCATAAAGTTTACTGACTGGGAATGTATTTATTCCTATTTTCACTAAATTTGTTTTTGAAGGTAAATATTATATAATTTTTGTGTTAACTTATTAATCCTATGAGTATGTCTCTTTCTACTTCTAATCGTGGTTCGGCAGGATGAATAGTTCTGATTCTTTTATCAGTACTTCTGATTGTTGGTTGATATTTTGGTTATGTTACTTACTTTCAAAAAGCACCAACTCAATCCCTCACTATTTCAAATGTCGTTTGAAGTACATTTGCTACTTTGAATTCTCAAGATGTTTTTCTTGAGAATGGAAAAACACTTACAGGAGATATAAATACTATTTTTACAACTACAGGATCCCGGCTCGCGGTTATATTTCCAGATAGATCCATTGTTCGTCTTGATGCGAGCACACATATTCAGGTAAAAAAATGACCACAAGGAAATACGGTTATTACGCTTACAAAATGACGACTCTGGGCTCGTATCCTCGGAAGTGCTGGAGGTGAGTGAAAAGTTGTAATTTCTCTTGGTGATTCTCAAGCATTGGTTCATGGAACTTCTCTGGAAGCTATGAAATTTCCACTTATGACGAAGTATTCAGTATTTGATTCTTCTTCTGTTGTTTCATGAGAAGCATGAATCGATGTTATAGATGGAAGTGGAAAAGTAACTCAGGTAAAACCAGAAAATGAGTGGATTGATACTCTAACTACGGAAAGTACGGTACGAGCGATGAATATTTCAGAAGCATATAAGAATGATGTGTTTGCACTGAAAAGTACGCAGGAAGATATCGTTCATATGCAAGATGCAATTGTTTCTTACTCGGGTGATGTTGATATAGTAAAAGCTGAGAAGGAAATTCTTTCTTCTGTTCCTTCTATTGGAACTTTAGAGTTTGCAACTTTCTTTTCCGGAACAAGCATTGATGTTACTGATATTACTCAGAATACATCAGTAACCGATTGGTGAAAGGTAACCGATAAAGCTCTCAAGGAGCGAACACAGGAATATTCTGCTATGATGCAACAATATGAATCCTATATGAATCGTGTTATGCTTGATCAGGAAAAACTTCATGAGTCTCTCATGAAGATGAATGGACAGATTCTTGATCAGACTCGTTCTATGGTGGATTCGGTTATCGTGGAACAGGAAAAACTTCTTTCTGATACCATGATGCAGACTCGATCATATCTCCAGAAAGTAAATGAAGACATGTCTACACTTCTTCAGAATCAAGAAAAAATGACTCAAAGTATCATCAGCGATACTATGAACTCAGTGCAATCAACGGTGGAAAATGCCACCAAGGGGGTTCCAACTATGACGCAAGAGATGACAAAGATAGACAGTATTGTTCAGGATGCTATCGATGATGCAAAAGAAGATACGAGTGACATGAACATGGATATGGGCGATATGAATATGGATGATTCCACTCCAGATGATTCACCTGCTTCTACTCAATGAAATGGCTCTATGAATATGAATGGAAATAGTATGACCAATGATGGTATGAATATGAATGGAGGTTCCATGTCCAATGGTGATACTTCATCATCAGAAGATTCTATGAATATGAATGGTGGTAGTATGAATATGGGAAATAGCACTTCAGATCAATCAACCTCCGATGATGGCATGAATATGGATGGGAATAGTATGTCGAGTGGGAATGGATGAATGAATATGGATGGGAATAGTATGTCCAATGGTGATGGTGGTATGTCTATGGGAAACTAACTCATTTTCCTTCTGAATTCTAAAAAACCTCTAGAAGAACGTTCTAGAGGTTTTGTATTATACTGGATTGGAGGATGTCGGTTGTTCTGGTGATTTATTATTTGACTCGGGTGATATACCTTTTCATTTTTGTGATGGTGCTGTATCTTGTTTTTTCTCATTGGAAAAGAGACCTGATACTGCACTTTCCTGAATCTGTCCATTTTCAAATCTTCCATCTTTACTGAAGTCTTTTCCTTCTTGGGTTTTTGATTTTGTTCCATCCCTTGCAGCTTCAAGGTCCATCTTCCATTCTACTCATGTTGATTTTTGCCAGAGTTCTATTACATCCAAAGAATCTTTTCTTACTATCTTCCCAAGCGTTTTCAGGAGCTCCATTTTTTGGATTCATGTGAGTTCTGTATTGAGTGTTGCATCGATACCACTTCACTGAAGATCCTTTCTTTCCTTCATACCACCAATAATTGTATCAAGATTCTGTTGTCAGAGTGTATCAAATCCTATTTCGGTGAGAAATGATAGATTGGCTGATGCAGCTTGTTCAAACTGGGTTGTACTTGTTTCGAGTTCATCGGATGATGGGTTCGAAGAAGGAGAAGATGTCAGGAGTGGGGATTTTTCTAATTGTTCAATCTGAGTATGTATAGCACTCAGATATGAAAGGGGAGTATCAATAAGTGTCCTTCGACGTATCTCTTCCTGCATACTTTCTGGGAAGCCAATACCATCTCACAGGGCTATTCCCTCAAGGATATACTCATTTCAAGAAACTTGCTTTCCTTCTACAATAGCCTTATAGGATTGCAGTTCTTGTCGAATGAGAGATGGGTTAATAGGGGGTGACTTTAAAAGATTGCTGATGTTTTCCTGTTTCTTCGAAAGTTCCTCTGTATCCTTGATTGCATCGAGTTTTTCCATTTCATCCTCAGAAATCGATATATCGGTTCCGTCACGGTTTTTTGTCTCACTTGGATTCCAAGAAGCGAGTTTTGTAGCATCTTTGTATAACTCACTCATCCCACTTCCAAACTTCAGAATTTTCTCTTTCTCAGCTTCACGTTCTTTCATGCGTTCGTTATTTGGTTTCTCTTTCATCTCTCGTTTAATCTCGAGATTTCATAGGCTCTTCTTGAGAACTGGTGGGTTCCCAAGTTCGATCTCATGAGTGACGAGGTTTGGATTATTTGGATCACGATAAGAGAGCTTATTTCCTTCACGAACGACTGGAACATTTTTTCATTGAGTGATTCATTCTGTTATTGTTGTCACTTTTTCTTGAGTCGCACGACTCTTATCGGGTATAAGTTCTGTAACTTTTGTACTTTCTCCTTTATAGAGTGGAATCTCCCCATCATTCATAGAAGAGCGGAGATTTCGAAACTTGGCATCTGCATCTTGTCTTTTCTCTGTAGGGAGTTTATCTATAATATTTTTAGCAAGTGTATCGGATGATAGGTAATACGCATCGACGAGATTCTGTACCTGTGATGCATTCTTTCATCCTCACTGAAGGACTTCTTCCTTGGTACTTCCTGTTTTCGCTGCAATCTTGCTTGCAACATCATCTGGAAGGAGAGATTTTTCTTTAAGAGCATTGAGTTCCTCGTCTACCAGTTTTGAATCAAGTTTTTTTACAGCATCTAAATTATCGAAGATTGCTTGTAATTGCTTAGAATTTTTATCTATACCATTTGTGATTTCTCATAACTTACTATCTATACCATTTGTGATTTCTCAATTTTTATGAGTTACATTATTTAGTATTATGCCATAATCCCCAAGAGTACTTTCTATCTTTTTCTTTACATCCTCAGGTATATTTTCTTTCGTATATCCTGCTTTTCGGATTTCTAGTTGTATTTCCTGTAAATCTTCAATAATTAATCCTTCTTTTTTATGAGAATTAATTTTTCAAATAACCTCGTCAGGGAGTGAGAGGTTTTTTCCGAGTTCTGGTAATTCGGTTGTTTGTTTGGGGGATGTAGTACTTTGTTCTACTGCTGGCAGTGGAGACGAAAGTGGTTCTTGTACTGTCTCTGACATAAAAAATACGGTATAAGTCTATAATACCGTATTTTTCTCTGTATTGCAAAAATCTGCCTATCCGAGTGAACGAGTCACTGATTGCCATCGTCGTTGAGCTTCTTCTTTTGATTTTGTTTTTATATTCTCAATTTCAGAAGTTCTCAATTTCAGTATTTTTTCTCCAATAGCATCAAGTGACTGGAACATTTTTGATATTTTTTCAGTATTCACCTTTGTTAATTGTGATTCAGTTAGGTTTTTACTGATAAACAGTGAGGTATATGCTTCAGATAAGTCAGTTATAGAAATCTGATCTCATTTTTCTACTTTCTTGATAAAGCTATTTAATGTAAGATTTGCCTTTCAAAGTATGTCGCCTTTATCTATCGCAGCAAGAACAATCTGCTTATCTTTATCGTATTGTCCAATAATTTTTCTGTTTGCCCGTTCATCTTTATTTATATTTCCACTTGCAGGACTTCAATCCAATAATTTTCCATTAGTAACCAAAGGAGGGATAATTGTCCCATCTTCTTTCGTATATTTCACTTCCACTGTCTTATCAGTCAGATTTCCATTCGTATCCACTTGTCGTACGTAGACAACATACTCCTGTTTCTCTGCACCTGCTTGTGCGAGGAGTATTCCTGTTCTTTCTTGTGTCTTTCCTGTCACTTCAGCAAGTGCAGGACTTGGTCCAGCAGCAAGAGCTACTCCGAGTGCAATGGCAGATCCAAGTTGTGCGAGAGGTGTTCCCATATAAAAAGGATTAAATTGCGGATATTTTAACACACTCGTCATAATAGTCAACAGAATTTCAAAAATTCTCTATTCTTTTTCAGTTTTTAGAATATATTTCAAATCTTTTTTGTTTTTCTTTATGCTGATTTGATTTCTTATAGATTTTGTGTATAAGTTCAATATATTACTTTCTTTTCATTTTTCTTATGGGATATTCACATCGAATGATACAGGATATGACTGATAGCCGTACAGTTTCTGATTCTGACTTGATTCGTGCTGGTGCTTGATTTCAGGTTATAGAAAATCCTGATCTTTCCATTTCTTCTCTTCTTCTTGTCGTTCCTAAGAAAGTACAAGAGAGAATCGCTCATATGGGAGATATGGTATATGGTAAACTGAATTCCGATGAAATCCAAAAAACAAGTGAAGACTTTCGAACATGGTATAAGAAGCAGTTTGGAACAAGAGAACTTTCCGCATTAAATACTCATGAAATAGAGGGAATCCTCCGTGAGATGTCACGAATCCATGTTGCCGATATACGTCGCTTGGAGAGGAGATTTCCACAACTTCGTGATAAAAAATGAGGATTTCTTCGAGAATGGATGGATATAAATACTCTCGATGAATTGGTAAATATTGTACGTACATGATTACAATCAGGACATGCTATACAAGCAAAAGATGCAGAGGAAAAATTGCGAATAGGGAAATATATATTTGATAAAACATTGGATCAATAAAAAATCCCCTTCAAATTGAAGGGGATTTTTTATGGTTCATTTTTAATTCATTCCACCGACAACATAGACAGAGTATCCTGTTCATAACAGTGGATTTGTATCGAGTGCTATTCATTTTTGCCCATTAATCTGGAGTAATGCATCAACTGATCGCATACCAAGAGGCATATTGGAACCAGTAAAAACTGTAGATCCAGTCGTTGCCATAGCAGATGTTTCCACATGAGCAATTACGAAGAATGCAGGGTTTGGTTTATTATCGAAATCAATATCATCTATGGCACCAGTTGCGTATCAAAAAAGTCATCTCCCACCTGGACCCGTAAGTCCACATGGATCAGTTGTTCGAAGGTTGATAGGATCAAGTGGTACCTTTCATCCATTCAGAAAAGGTGAAATATCTCATCCGCTTTGATCGGGGTTTCCTACACAGTTATTTGCAATTCCTGAACCAATAAGCGGTTGATATCCTATATCTTGAAGAAAAGATTGTATAACCGTTCTCAGTTGTCACAGGCTCGCAATTCGAGCTGCATCGCGAGATTTTTCTAGATACACACGAACCATGGGGAAAAGGGCAGAAGCAAGAACTCCTATGATTGCCACAACAATCATGAGCTCTACCAGCGTGAATCCCTTAATTTGATGCTTCATAGGAGAGATGAAAACAATTACAAATAGTGTATATATTTGTGACGAGAATCAAAATTGTATTTTTTTCAAAAACTATGCTTTTTTTATTCGTTTTATAAATTATTGAATAACCTGCATACAGGTTCTCAAGTCTTCGAGTAATTTCTTGTGTATTTTTACCCCTTCTTTTATTTGAAAAGTTCAGACATGATGGGTTTTGATTTTTTCTGAAAGTTCCTGAGAGTTAATCTCTATATGTATTTCTCATCTTTTTTCATCCTCTCTATCATAGCGAAAGACACAATGAATAATCTGAGAGATTCCATGTGACTCATCGTATATGCGTATTTTTATATTATTTCCGGTAGCAACAACCGAATCAATCCCATAGTTTGTTCAAAATTCAGTTTCTATAGACTCTTCTGTACGAGTCATAAGTTTATCGAGTTCTCATTTAAAATTTCCATAAAATTTTATTTTAGACCTGCTTGATTTGATGGATGATCCCTTGAATCGAAGTGTATTTGGTAGCATATTTTTTGAATATATTGAATGATATTATTTTTGAGTATATACAAATAAGTAAAATATTCTAAAAGATAGATATATTTCTTATTAGAATATACTCATATCCCTTAGATAGATTCACCGAAAAATGCTTTTCTCCAAGAGAAATCTGGATCTTTCATCTTTTGAGTCATTGGAGTCATATCAGAAATTTCAATCTGATGAGATGCAATTGTTTCTTCATTTCGAAATTTGTATGATTGTATTCCGTACAATTCTAGCACACGAAGAAACAAAGGATTAATACGTTCACGAGCCACAGATAGATCCATCTTTTCTCCTGCGGCAATTCGAATATATACTCGATAATATTCTGATATCTCCCGTGAGAGATTTTCTATATTGAGTCTACAATAATCAGGGAGAGATTCATTGGAAATTGTACGCCATGACTGTGACATATTTCGTACCGCATTTTCATTATCTTCACATCAGAAATTCTGATACCGTCCAGCCATGCCAGATCATTGCAGGAGGGATTGTACCTGTCTACGAGGATTATTAAGAACATCACTTACACGATCAAGTCGAAAAGTTCTTTCTCCATCGGCATCTTTTGCATGTGCATGAATCCGTTCCGATAAATCCATTTCTTCTCCTACGTATTTTTCTCCATCAAATCCTCAAACTATAGCATATGCTTCAGCTAAATAAGAAAATGGACCATTAATAATATGTGGGCCATGATATTGTCGAAGGAGAAAAATAGAAGCGGTTTGAATAATATCAAGTAAAGGAAAATTACGGAGAAGCTCAGGTGGTAAATGGGTTTCTCATCGATGAGCAATAACCGTTTGATCTTCAAATATACTAATAGTGCGAGAAAGGAGTAGAGGATTGAGGGCTTCAACATCCGCTCCAGCAGTTCGGATAATTATCCTCTCTTTTGCTTTTGTAGATACTGTTCTTTTTGTATTTCGTAGAATTACTGCATCTACGATATCTTTAAAAATTTGCCCAATTTTTGGTTTTATTCCGAAATCGTAGACAACTTCTGCCGTGTGAATATGGTATTCTGGATGAAGCGTTTGAAATCGTTTAATTTCCTCGAGCATGCTTATGTCTATTGGAGTGGTAGGATTTGGTCGATTGATGAGTATATTGATTTCAAACATATCTGGATGGAGCGGTTTTCCATCTGGAGTTATCTGCCAAATCGTGTAATGCTCGAGAGTATTATAGATGACACTTCATTCTTGATATGCCGGAATGCAGATAGATATACAACATGAAGTATGCATATCACCGAGACTCGCTGCTACCGAGCATACATGTTCTCTATGAAGGGAATTGTTCATGAATTGTGTGTGTATGTAGTGATTTTGTGCTATATCATCGTTCTTCTCTTGGAAAGTATTGGGCATTAATGTAATCTAGAATAGGAAATAGGGGATTCATGAAAAGGTGAGTATATCCAAATAAGGAGTTCTCAGAAAAGAAAGTTTCCTGTTTCATTTTTTTAGAAAAAAGAAGAGAGCTATATCCTTGTTGGAAATCTCGAGAAATATTTGTTTATGGTATAAAATAAATAATAAAAAAGAGCTCTCTAGAGAGCTCTTTTTTATTAATAGACGATAGTAGTGTTTGACCTTTTTTTGGAGAATATTTAGAGGGTAATGAAAAAATATGAAAAGAAGTTCGATTGGAGGTATTGAGCTATCTGTATAGTCCTGATACGATTCAAAATGTGAGTATAGTCTTTTCCATTTTCAAACTATTTCTTATTTTTTGAATACTAACTCTTTTTCCGCGGCTTTCCTTAGTATTTTTATCATTTTTCTGAATTCATATTCAGTTGCATATTTAAGAGCATCATCCCCATTTATATCAGTTAAATTAACTAAAGCTCCGTTTCGAATCAATATTTGAGCAATCTCTACGAGATTATTTCCAGCAGCGAAGCTCAATGGGGTTCGCATCTTTCCAAGGCTCGGTGTATTTACATTAATGCCATTATCTATAAGTATCTGAATTATTTCAGTACAATTATTCAAACAAGCAAAATGAAGTGCGTTAGATCCACCATTAAGTAAATTTACATTAGCCCCTCTATTTATAAGAATTTGTACTACAGCTGCATTATTCGGCATACAAGACGCTAGATGAATAGGTGCCCATTCATCTTGATCTTGGAGATTTATATCGGCTCAATGATCAAGTAAATATGTAACCATTTCAGGATTACGGTGTCAGCTTGCTATTAGCAATGGTGTTTCTCATTTTAACCCATAGAAAGAGTTTACTAGGGCTCCATTTTCTACTAAAAATTTACACATAGCCAAATTATTCTCATTGATCGCTAGCCCTAGTGGGGTATTAGATTTGCCACTCTTTCTTTCCACAGAGTCTCCCAACCGTAAAAGTGTATCTACTATCGAAATTCTGTTGTATAAAACAGCCAAATGAATGGGACAATTTCAGTAATTATTTTCTATAGATAGGTCTATACCATTTTCGACGAGTAGTTTTACGGTAGTCTCATTTCCACTATAACAAGCGTAATGTAGCGCTGTATGGCCATCCTTATCTTTTACAAAAAGGTTAGCTTCTTTTTTCAGAAGCAATAGTACTATATCTGTTTGCCCCTCCGCACTGGCTTCATATAGTGGAGTGTGACCATTTTTATCTGGTACATCTATATTAGCTCCACAGTCTAAAAGATATGTAACTATTTCAATATACCCTTTTGAGCATGCAGCACCTAAGGCGGTGTAGGATTCATCCCCAATCAAATAAATATGATTAATATTCGCTCCTTCATCTAAAGTTTTCTTGATAGCATCAAGATCTCAATTTAGAGCGGCTTGAACTAGGCGAGAGTTTTTATCGGTAGATAGATTCAACTCAACTTTAGTAACTTCACTCGATACCTTATCAACTATGTCTTCTTTAAGTTCCTTCTGGGCACTTTCTAGATATTTTATTATTCATTCTAATTGATTTCCACTAGCCATTTCAAGAGCTGTCTTTCCATATGCATTAGTTGGGCTCAATTTTACGCCATGTTCAACTAATATTTTTACTATCTGTAGATTCTTTCGAACCACAGCCCTCATGAGAGGGGTGTGTCCTAATCACTTGGTTATTTCATCAATCTTATTAAACCCATATTCGAATAGTAGTCGAATAGTTTGTATATTCTCTTCATCACAGGCAACGTGCAGTAGAGTATTTCCTTCTGCATCAATACAATGTTTATCTGCTCCATTATCTAGACACTCTTTAACTTTTTCCGTATTATCACTTCGTATAGCACGAAATATTTCACGATTTATTCCAGATAATAATTTAACTTCTTGTTCATGAAAGTGAGGATGTAGTATTTCATCCATCTCATCACTCGAGGAATACCAAAGAGGATTGTTTCCTTCATGGTCTTTTAAATGTAGATCAGCTCCATGAGATATCAACAATTTTACTATTTCTGTTCTATTTTCAATTACCGCATTAAAAATAGGGGTATTTCCATTTTCCTTATCACGGTAATTAACATTTGCACCTTTATCAATAAGAATTTGTACCTCCTTCAATCCCCTATATCTAATAGCCCTACATAATTCTTCTGAAAGCTGTTTTATTTGTCTCCGAGATAAATGTTTTCTGGAGTTTTCAAGAGCTATTTTTCGGTGCAGTTGTATCCTCTCATTATCTAGAATAGTTATTTTTTTATCTTGGTTACCTTGTGGAAATTCTATGAACGATGCAAGATATTCCTGAATTTCACCCAGCAGTTTCAACTTATTTTCATCTACAATTACAACAGTTTTTGATGAATACTCCTCCGTTTCTTTCTCCCATTCCCATTGGGGGAAATGAAAAGATATTTTCAAATGCGGTTGAAATACTTCTGATTCACCCGATCAGTATTTTCTTATATTCCAAGCACCTCATACGACATATTTATCGCGAATTTCTCGAAGTTTTATATCCTCTAAAGAATCCATGGGGGTTTTTCATTTTGGGTTTTCAGGCAATTCTAGTCTTACATTCATTGCAATTATTTCTCAATTAAATTCAACTAATACTTCTATATTTTCTCATTGGGAAATGAGATCTTGGGCAATATTAGTTATATTGAATGGGAATCTTGATGATAGTTCTGGAATGTTGATATTGTACCAATATTGGTCAACAGTGCTTAGACTTACATCCACAGACGCAGAAATACACCCAGCTTCTCTTTTAAGTTCTTCACAAAGTTCTATTTCTGGCTTATTTCCAACGTATGCCGCATTAATATTTAACAAATACCTACTCCCAATTTCTTGAATTTCTATCCCAGTTTTAAAAAAATTTGTCCCCATACCGTTATAGTCCCAACTTTCCTTGTATGTTCATCAAACTTCTATTGAAGCTGTTGCTACTTTGATTATTTCACCAACAAAATCTTTCTTTCCATTTACTACTTTTCCCATTGCTACAAATAATCCAGCACTAAGCAGAGAAGAGTCTTGTAAAAGATTGTCAACAGCCTTTTGAGTAGTGGTCTGATTTGAACGAAGAATATCAGCAGAAATCTCACCATTGTAAACCCTGAGCGCTTGTTCAACTTCCTCCATTGAATCAAAAATAATCCCAGTAGTTTTTGCATTTTTCAGAACTGACTCAATACTTGATTCACAAGAAAAATTTTGTGGAATTTTATCAAATGTGAGTTCTGGCTTCTCCGCTGAACCGGTTTTAATCGAGGCTGTTCAATTGTCTGAGTGATTCCTCATATACATATGTTTAATGATTAAAATTTAAATCATTAAACATATGTATAATAAAATGTCAAATTTATATTCACGCAATCTATTATATTAGTTACACTTCATAGTCAATATGAATCAAAGTTCATAGATTACTTGTATCTTTCTTCAACTCCTCCAGAGCAAGAATCAAAAAATATCCGTCCATTCGGACGGATATTTCATATTTCTTTTGGAGGCACCACCCGGAGTCGAACCGGGCTACGAAGCTTTGCAGGCCCCTACATAACCGATCTGCCATGGCGCCAATTACTTATCGTCGATGGCATTATAGGGAAAGTTCATAAATTGCAAGAATTTTCAACATAAAAAGACCAGATATTGGTCTTTTTAAGAGAGGTATTTTAGTAGTATGTATTTATTAGTATCTATCTTGTAGATGAATCATCTGAAGTGTCAGATGTTTCTTTCTTTTCTTCTTGAACAGTGAGAGTATGGGGTTTATTACCATACCATTCAGCTAGGGCATGTTCACGAGATTCTTGTCTTGCAATAGCATGCGCTCGGCATGAATATGGAATCATATTCTGGGTATCTACGTCAGCCATAAGAGGAATATTAAGTTACTTAAATATTATACACTATAATTTAATTTAAGTCAATATATAATGAATCAATGAAAGTATATTTATTTGTATACTCTAAGCAGACTTATTAAAAACTCATGGCATCTTCACTTGAACGAATTCATCAGTATATAACCCGTTTTGCTCCATCCAAAATTCGTTTACAAGAATATATAACACGGAAGTGATTTATTATTTCTTTTGATGAATTATGATATGATGAAGATATTATGCTCCATTTATGGATACGAAATTATATATCGCTTGCTAAGCCGATTCAATATACAAAACAAAAGCTTTATCAAAAGAAATTCCCGAAGGAGAGCATTGAACGAATTATGGAATCATACAATGAATCTTTTACTGATTGGGATGGGTATAAAATACGAATACAATCTATTATAGATACTTGAGTTCGGCAAGGAAAATCAATAGCTATTCTTCGGTGAAAATTGGTATGATTATATCCAATATTTCGAGATGAAATCGATTCACTTTTGACATGCAATCCAACTTCTGATAAGGAAAATCTTCAAACTATCCACATAAGATATCAGAATAAATATAATCTCACCGAGAGAAATGGAAAACAGAAATATATTCTCTTTCTCCAAAGACGAGGCTTTTTATATAAAGATATTGTATCACTGCTTTCCGGCGATGAATAATTTTCTTTTTTATTTCATATAAGTATACTCTCTCTATAAATTTTTCATATGTATACGTGTTCTCGTTGCAATACTTCTGTGCTAAAATGGACTGGGAAATGTCCTCAGTGTTCAGAATGGAATACTCTTATTGAGTCTGCTCCATCCTGATGATGAAAATCAAATAAAAAATCTCCAGGAGTGGTTCGGGAAAAAAAGACTCTCTCAAGCCAGTGAGCAGTCGAATCTATTCGTATGAAGAGCTCCTCTTCTGAACTGGATGGTGTTTTTGGGGATGGAGTTGTTCCTGGGAGCTTGATTCTTCTCTCGGGTGAACCATGAATTTGAAAATCAACTCTCTCACTTCAGATGTCTGATTGGTACTGAACAGAATCACATCCAGTTCTCTATATCAGCTGAGAAGAGCACATAGGACAAATAGCTTCTCGTGCAAAACGTCTCTGAATCCAGAATGAATATATACGCATATTAGCTACTGGAGTTTTCGAAGATATTATCTCTACCATTGAGAGTGGAGATGAATGAGTCATTATTATTGACTCTATATCTGTATTGTGAAGTGAGTATCTTGAAGGAAGCAGTGGAAGTATCTCTCAGATACGAACCATGACAGAGGCTCTCATGGAGGTTGCAAAGCGAACACAGAAAATTATTATTCTGATAGGCCATGTAACAAAAGATGGTGCCATAAGTGGTCCGAAGGCTCTTGAACATTTAGTGGATGTTGTTTTATTTCTGGAAGGGAGTCGATATGAAAACTATCGAATTCTTCGATCGTATAAAAATCGATTTGGTCCAACTGATATGGTAGGACTTTTTCGAATGACAGAAAATGGATTGATCGATATACAGAATCCTGGAATGGAGTTTGTGAGTTTGGAGAATACAAAACTTTCATGATCAGCGCTTTCCATTACCATGGAAGGGAATCGACCTATATTAATTGAATTGGAAGCACTTACAACGTATACAAAATTCTGATATCCAAAACGATCAAGTCGTTGAATTAACCAAGGGAAACTTGATTTGCTCATTGCTGTTTTAACAAAATATAGCAATACAAAACTCGATAGTTATGATGTATATATAAATATTGGAAGAGGACTCTCGATTCATGAACCTTGAATAGATATGGCCTGTATGGTTGCAATGATGAGCTCACGAAGAAATATGACGGTATGAAGAACACTCTTTCTTGGTGAGGTATCATTAACCGGAGTTATAAAAAATGTATTCCTTCTTGAACGTCGTATTCAGGAAGCAGCTAAACTCGGTTTTCATGAAATGTATATCCCTACTTCGTATGATGGAAAGATTCCATCCTGAATTGAAGTGGTTCGTGTTTGAAATGTTTCTGAACTGGCTAATAAACTTGGATTTAATTCCAAACAATCCAGAGAAGAGGAAGAGGAATAGTTTTTTTGTTTGTCTTTTTTTTATTTATATATATTCTCCGATATATACTTGTATGTTTTTTGATTTGGTATGAAGTTTCAACTCCTTATTCTTGGTATATTTTGGATATTTTCATTAGGGATGTTCGTTTTTCTTGCTCTTGTCCTGAGACACATACGACAGTTTCGTGAGTATAGCACCTATATTGTTCCCATCACTCGATTTTTCTTTCTTCTTTTACTTTTGATTACACTCTTTGGAAGCTATATGATAGTTTCTGATACGAGCTCTAAAATGCTTTTTCAATCAGGAAAGAGGACGAGTGCCCCAGATAGTCAATATTAATTTTTTTTCTTATGCAAGTAGGTATTGTTGGTCTTCCAAATGTTGGTAAATCTACCCTGTTTAATGCGCTTACAAAGTCATATGCTGCAGAAGCGGCAAACTTTCCTTTCTGTACTATTGAGCCGAATACGGGTATAGTAAATGTAAATGATGAGCGTCTTGAACAGATTCGTATCGTTGTCAATGGCGCAAAAATTATTCCTGCAAATGTAGAGTTTGTAGATATTGCTGGTCTTGTTGAGTGAGCAAGTAAATGAGAATGACTTGGGAATAAGTTTTTATCACACATTCGAAATGTGGATGCTGTATTACAAGTTGTCCGTGCTTTTGATGATAGTAATGTTCATCATGTGAATGGTTCAGTGAATCCAAAACGGGACATTGAAGTCATTAATCTTGAATTGATTTTTTCGGATCTTGATACACTTGATAAGAGAATTGGCGATAATCAAAAAAAAGTACGCGCAGGTGATAAAGAGGCAAAATCTCGAGAAGATATCTATGCTCGACTTAAAGAACATCTTGAACAAGGAAAGATAGCATCAATTATGGATATGACTGATGATGAGAAAATTGCCATCTCAGATCTTCACCTCCTGACAGCAAAACCTTTTATTTATGCGGTGAATGTTACTGAAGATAGAATAAATATTTCTGAAAATGAACTCCGAGAGATTACTGGTATTTCAGATATAAAAATCCCTGTACTTCCAGTAAGTGCAAAAATTGAGATGGATATGCTAGAATTTTCCGAAGAAGATAGAAAGATGTTTCTTTCTGATATGGGAATTGATTTTAATCCTATGGATATTATAATAAAAAAATGTTATGACCTTCTCGGTCTTCAGTATTATTTTACTGCTGGTGAAATAGAAGTGCGGGCTTGGACTATAAAAAAATGATGGTCTGCACCAGAAGCTGCAGGAGTTATTCATACTGATTTTCAGAAGAAATTTATTAAAGCAGATACCGTAAACTGGAAAGATTTGGTAGATTGTAGTGGTTGGTCAGGGGCTCGTGAAAAATGAAAAGTTCGAATGGAGTGAAAGGAATATATTGTACAAGATGGGGATATTATGTTGTTTAAGTTTTGAGGATAATAGAAATAAAAAATCCCTTCATGTATCTGTGGCATATTTAAGAAAAAAGCCTATGAAGGGATTTATGTTTTGTGGTTATAATACACTTCATATATTATAACCTTGTCTACTCCTATTTGGTCTTTTGTCGAGTATGACCAGCTCGTACCATTCCTTTTTGGAATAATAATTTTTATGTGTGAGAACCTCTTTATTTGTTTTTGTAGAACTTGTATTCTACATTTTTTTTGATAGGAAGTTTCCGTATCAATTTTTTATGTATTCATCCTTTTTGTTTTATAACGAGGATGAGATACTATTTGTTTTTATATGGTGTATGAAGTTCACCGTGTCTAGGAGAAGACATAGATATTATGCATTAATAATTATAAATTGTCAAAATATATTTCGTTATTCTATGAATAATAGAAAAAATCCGCTTATTATAGCGGATTAGTGTATGAATAAATATTTAGTACAATAATAAAAAATATTGTCAATTATACGCGTATCTTCTTTATTTTTTCTCCATATTTTTCTCGTTTCTTTGTAATATTTTTCCCACTTATTCATGCAATGAGTAATAGCCATCAGAAAAGAATATACCAAAAAGGTGCTGATATCTCTGTTGATGTAGGTGTATTTGAGATATTTAAATCTTTAATAGATAAACTACCACTTGTTGTAGTATTTACTACTCATGAAGCTTCTTTGGTTGTATCTTCTAAGAAAATTGATCCAACTAATATCATAAATATCGCGAGAGAGATCTGAGTCCATTTCCATATTTTTTTACGAAATATTCCTGGATCGATAGCTCCACGTATTATACTGATGACCGGTATAATACAGAGAATGTATTTTGTCCAAACAGGGAATAGGTATGATCCAATTTGAACTTCAAATCCTGTAAAATCAAATATAATTATCGTAGTGAGAAGTATTCAGAAAATGAGACGTATTATCCGAATAGTTCCATCACTTGGACGAGAACGAACGAATTCAATAAATTTAAGCATAGTTATAATAAGAGATTCACTAATAAATGTTGTAAGAATGTATCGATAAAGTACATAAAATCAAGGATAGTAATCTTGATTTTACAGAACTATTATTTCCAAATAATCTCTCATGTATCTTCATTACTTTCTATGTTGGTTGAAAGCATTTTTTCATTACTAATCGTATAGAGAGTATCCCCAATATACAGATTTCTTATAATAAATGAGTTATTGAGTTGCCAGATATTTTGAGATAAGTAGTTATCTATAGAAGATCATTCATAACAATAAGGAGGTACGTATTGTTGATTAATTGGTTCACAGTATTCTCATCCCCCTATGAGTTTATAACATTTTGGTTTTTGTATTGTATTTTTTCCATAACTAGCACATTCTTTTTTCCATTTATTTTCTAAATTTTTCCCATCAATATGAGTTATTCGTCATAATTCTTTTATTCCAGCTGGTTTCACTGAAAGAATGAGTGTTCCTTGCCAAGTAGTACTTGGTCAATGAATTGAAGCTATTCTTTTTTCTACAATTCAAGATGCTTCATCTTCCGAAGAATTTCCTGTATTTGTTTCATCTTCTGATATCTGTACTTTCTGGTCATTCATTATTATAGCAGGCATAAGAAGGAGTCATTTTTCTTTATACCAAACAAAGAGTTTTGGGTTATTAAGAACATCACTTGAACTTCCGGCTCATCCTATAGTAATGGTTGATTCTCTTTTTGGATTTTTTGTATCCTCGACATTATAAAGGTCAATTTTTATCCCCCCATTTTGTGTTCATCCCCATTGATTTTCAAATGCATCATATCATATTCCTATAAGTCTATTTGTATCATAGGGATGAAGATAGGTTGAATATCCAGGAATTTTAAGTTCACCAAGAATATTTGGGTAGGTTGGATCTTTGATATCGATAACAAAGAGTGGATCTATTTGTTTGAAAGTTACCAGGTAGAGTCGATCATCAATAAATCGTGATGATTGAAAATTTTCACCTTCAGCAATATGGCTTAATGTACCAGTAAGTGTTCCATCTTTTGCGAGTATGCTGAGTGTTGTATAATTTGTATTTCCACCAGCTTCACCCACTCAATATTCCTGTGTAACAATTCGAAAGTTATCATTCCCATCTTCATCCATAGAATATTGATTCAGAAGATTTCCATTTACAAGGCTTGTATAAATATAGGAAGCTGGACTATTATCGAGTGTAAATTTGTGGATAAGAGTACTATTTTGCCCAAATGTAGGAGCAAAACATCGTGCATTTGGAGGACAATTATTATTTTTCCCCTCTGTCCAAATTCTCGATAATAGATAGAGTCACTTTGTACTCATATGTATTTCACCAATATCTCAAAATAGAACTTTTGATTTTATAACACTTCATACATTCTTTATATCTATCATTGATACAGTTGAGAATGCGGGATTAAGTTGATATTTCTGAGAAGTTTTTTTATCAGGGAGAATATACTCCATAGTATCACAACTAGCAACAGGTTTATTTTCTTGACTGTATTTTCCTGTGGCTTCTTTCATAAGTGTATCACGCACTCTTGGAATGACTGATTTTATAGAAAATGTTTCTTTAAATTTTTTGAGATAATCTTTTTCATTTGCATATATTGGTGGTATGTTTATGGCATTCTGAGTAATAGTATAGAGTTTGTTTGCAATCAGTCGTGATTGTATAAGTGATCCATCAAATTGGATATATCTTTCTAGTTGAGGATTATTTATTTCTGAAAGATTATATATGGCTATGATTGCTTTTTGTTCACCATTATACCATCCATACCATCTACTACCGATATTTGTATATTTTGTGGCAGTAATAACTATTTTTCCTTCAGATATATAAAGTTCTGTTCCAATATACGTACTCGGTATACGAATCTTCTTAATTATCTTCATAGAAGCTTTTTCAACTATAAAGATATTCTTTCCAAGTGGTTTTGAATCATCTTTAGTTCCATCTTCTCTATACATAACTGGATAGTATCAATTACTGGTTCCATCATGAAAAAAGTATATATATTTTCCATCGGTCTTGATAATCTCTGCTTCATCCACTCAGGCTACTTGTATGTTGGTGGTTGAATATGCTTCATCTTTGGAACTTGACTGCCTTGTTGAATTGGTTGTATCTGCAACCCCAGCAAGTGAATCGACTGCTTTTTCCATCATCATGGGCATTGGTCTTCCATAGTAGTAGGGCATCTGCCATTGATAGTTTTCTAGAATTTTGGCCATAGTTTCCTCCATATCAGTACAATTTTTAAATTTTTTAATTTCAAAAATTGGAGTTACTGTAATGACTCACTCTGTTTGTTCTTTATCAATCAGTTGATTATCAGTAGTAGTTTCTGCAAATACTCATGAAGTAATACAGAGAATACTTACGAATAGGAAGATAAAACGCATAATATTAGAAGTTACAATATACGTGATTATTATGTACGATTCCTTGTAAAGTCAAAGCAAAAAGAGGGTTTTTCTAGGACAGTATTTCTATACAAACTTTATAATAAATGACAATAGATAAAACCTCGGGGGATATACTATTTCCCATGATACAATTGAGAGTATGTATTCTTTTCTTGATAGCGTACTTTTGAAGAAATGAATATGTAAATATCTTGCTATAAATTCCATTCTAGAATTGACTTTGAAACATTTTCCCTATACTCGATACTATGCCACCAAAAAAGAAAAAAACACAGAAAACATCATTTCCTCATATACATATTACTGAAGATTTTCGTAATATGATTATGGGAGGATTGTGTATTACTTTAGGAGTATTGATGTTTTTCTCTGCCCAAGAAACATCCACAGTATGATATTATCTTTCACAATTTTGACTGAAACTTTACTGAGAATATTATAGGATTATTTTTTCCTCTATATTGGTAGCTCTTTGATGAATGATTGTTGTAAAGAAGGCTTCTTGGAGTATTTCGCGTCTTCTTGGAGTTATTTTATTTTGGATATCAGTTGTTTCGCTTTTGAGTTTTTGATCCGACATAAAAGTTGCCTTTTTTGATAGCCACATAAAGTTAATAAATCTTGTTTGAAAGACTTCAGCTATTATTTTTCTTGTTTTTTTGTTTCTCTCCTCCTTATATCTCACACTCCGTATATCATATCGAGCCATTCTTTCCAAGGCTCGTCAATCACTTCCAAGTTTTCGAGATGTTCGTGAAACAGTATCCCCTCAGAGGAGTGATTATGAAGAACGAAAAACTTCATGAAAAGGATCAAATGAATATAAAAAGAAAGCCGAAGAATTGGAAAGGCAACTTGCTTGAATTCAAAAAGAACGTGAGCGCGATAAGGGGCGTATAGAAAAGAAGCCAGTTCAACTACAGATAGATGACCATGTTCCGAATTCTTGAGGATTATTTTGAGCCCTGGAACGTAAAATTCGTGTAGAATCTGGATCTATCAATCAGAGAGATAAAGATGAAGTTAAAAAGAGCACCATTGATTTTTGAACTTGGGATTTTCCAAAGACAACACTTTTAAATGTGATAAAACATATTGATGTAGTAGATGCAAGTGAGATAGAAGAAAAATCTATTCGTATTCAAAAGTCACTTCTTCAGTTCAATATCGATGTAACTATGGAAGGAGAATCAGTTGGTCCAACCGTTATTCAATACCGTCTTCGTCCATCTGAATGAGTTCGACTTGCTAAGATTGAATCTCTCAAAAAAGATCTTACCCTTTCATTGAAGGCTAAATCTATTCGTATACAAGCACCTATTCCTGGACTCTGATTGGTGGGTGTTGAAGTTCCAAATGATAAACGTGATACAATAGGAATTCGTGAACTTTTGGAACATCCAAATTTTATTAATCATAAATCAAAACTTGCCCTTGCTATGGGGAAGGATATTAATGGTGATTATATTGTTGGTGATCTTGCTAAAATGCCACATCTTCTCATAGCAGGTCAAACTGGGTCAGGGAAGTCTGTTTGAATGAATGGATTTCTCCTCTCACTTCTTTATAAAAATACTCCGAGTGAACTTCGAATGATTATGGTGGATCCAAAGCAAGTTGAGTTATGAGTATATGATGGAATTCCTCATCTTCTTACTCCTGTAATTAGTTCTCCTGATAAGGCACTCAATTCTTTGAAATGGAGTGTTGCTGAAATGGAAAGAAGATACTCACTTTTAAAGCAGGTATGAGCAAGAAATCTTGCAGAGTATAATGTGAAAATGAATAAAAAAGATCAGATGTTTGTGATTGTAATTGTAATCGATGAATTGGCCGACCTTATGATGAGTGGAAATAAAAAAGAAGTTGAATCAGCCATTACTCGTATTGCACAAAAAGCTCGCGCAGTCGGGATGCATTTAATTCTTGCCACTCAACGTCCTTCTGTAGATGTTATTACTGGTCTCATCAAGGCAAACGTACCTTCTCGTATTGCCTTTACCGTTGCCTCTCAGGTAGATAGTAGAACCATTCTTGATCAGGTTGGAGCGGAAGATCTTCTTGGAAGAGGGGACATGCTCTATTTTCCAACTTGAGCTATGACTACTCAACGAGTCCAATGAGTTCTTGTTGAGACTGATGAGGTTGAACGAGTGGTGAATCATATCAAACGAACCATTGATCCAGAGATGTTGGAAGATCTCTATGATGCTTCTATTGTTCAGTGAGATCGATGAAATTTTGAATGAGCAGTTGCGGGTGGAAATTTTGATGAAGATCCAAAAGTCGTAGAAGCTGCTATTGAATTAGTGCGTAATAGTGGAAAGTGTTCGACATCTATGCTTCAACGGCATTTGAAACTTTGATATGGGCGTGCAGCACGAGTAGTAGATATTCTTGAAGAAATGGGAATTGTTGGCCCAGCTGATGGATCAAAACCACGAGAGATTATTGGATAGTGTATATTGAATTATTTTCCATTCAATTGCCGTATCCATGTATATATATTGAATCATCAGGTATGTCTACTATTATTTTGTATACGAGATATTTCTTTTCTTGATTCTTCCATGTGAATTCCTCATCTTTCGGATATTTCTCTTCCGTGTATTATATCTGCTATCATATAACAGTATTCATCTCCTGGAACTCAATTCTCTATCGTGATTGATCTAAGGCCAGATAGAATAGTTTCATTGGAAAGCATTCGATATACAAAGCTAGAAAGTGAATTTGCTTGTATTTCCATTTTTCCAAAATTATAGTCAACATCAATTCAGAGTTCTGATAAGTGATGAATTATTTCAATTAGAAATAGAAATGAGTAGTTATTATAATTTGAGGGTGCGTTTGTATTTCAGTGATCTCAGAGTCGCATAGCAAATAAACGAGTCATTTCACTTGCCATGATTCATCCACTTGTTGGATTTATTGTATCACCAGCAGATTCTCTGTATTGAATATATGGGAGATAGATTTCCTTGTAATATTGTCTTCATTTTTTTTCATCATCCTTGTTTCCCCATATTATATCATCTCAAACAAGTCCAGAGAAATTTTTGTAAATTCTATAGAGGAGTATAGAAGCATAATCTTTTATCCATACTGGAAGTTCTTCTACAGTACAGTATTCAGGAACAAAGAAATTTTCACCTCTTAAGCTATTGATTTCACCACTTACTATGTATTTTAAAATATCTGGGTTGGCTTGTAAAAGAAGGAGTCAATCTATAGTGTCACCTGGTATATCACTTTTGATACAATTAAGAGCTTCGATGACTGGATTAGTTGCTTCTGTGGAGATGATTGCATGGACGGTTCATTCGTAGTAGCGAAGATATTCACTTGTCGATGCTTCATCTTTTGCTATTTTTTGTATACTTTTTTGAGTAATGCTGTCTATTTCTCAATATCGACACATTTTATTATATCGTTGCCATCGTTTCATATAATATTCATGAGATTCAAGCATTTCAGATATTTCTGCCAGTATTGCATAGGTTTCTTTTCATAGGATTTTACTTTTTCATGTCAATCCATCTTGACCTCTTTGGGCTATATATTCAAAAATACGTTCAACGTTTGCAACATTCGTGTGACTTTTTTGAGGTAATTTTTTTGTTATTCAAAATGTATGCAAAAGAGCATAGCATTTTGCACAGAGTGCAGCAACTGTTGTATCGAGTCATGATGGATTATTGGTATTTTTTACAAAGAATTCATGAATCAGATTCAGTGTTCATTCAATCGTTCGTACTGCCTCACTTTCATTGATTTTTGGATCTATGGTTGGATAGTCATATTTCTCACGTGTTTTATTCCAAAATTCAATGGAAGGGGTATAGACTTCTTCAAAATATTGTTGAGTTTTTTTATTGTCTTCTTGTGATAAATTGGTTGTTTCTGGTATATTGTCACGATAATATTCTGCAACGCGTATTCATGCTAGAGCCTGAAACCAAATCGGCGTTTTTATTGCCTGTAATTGTCTCTTTTCTTCTAATGAATAGCCATGAAGTATACTTTGATCATGTGTAGCGAGATATTTCAATACTCCAATCTGCCTATCTGAAAATAGCTTCTCAAGAAGTTCCTTTCACTCAGATATGTATTCAGAATGAAACTCTGCATTTATTCTACTTCGTTCCTTAAAAAATATATAGATGGCATCTATATTAATTTCTCGCTTCATTGCATGGTATTCGCTTGCATCAAGTTTTCATAAATCAAAGTAATCTCATGGTATCCTTTCCAAATATCAAGTTCTAATATTTGACATATTATTTAATTAATGTATTAATATTTATTATATGAAGTATTTATAAAATACAAGAAAATATTGAATTTTATAGAAAAATGGTATTATATCACTCTATGAATAGAAAAAATGGTATTATAATTAAAACTCCTGACCAGATATCGGGAATTCGAAAAGCATCGCACTTAACAGCGATGACACTTGATATGATTGGACAGTATGTGAAACCATGAGTTTCTACAGAAGAGTTAGATCATATTTGTAATGAATTCATTCTTAGGAATGGCTGAAAATCTGCCTGTATTGGATATCATGGATATCCGAAATATACTTGTATTTCATCAAATGATACGATTTGTCATGGAATACCATCAAAAAATGAGATACTCAAAGAAGGTGATATAATAAATATAGATGTTACCAGTCTTGTTGGTGGGTATTTTGGTGATGCATCTCGAATGTATCCTGTTGGTAATATCTCCAAGGAGGCAAGAGATCTCATACAAGTGTCGAAAGAATGTCTTGATATATGATTGGCAGAAGTGAGGCCAGGGAATTATTTTTGAAATATTGGATACTATATTAATGACTACGCAGAGTTAAAATGATATAGCATTGTCCGAGAATATACTTGACATGGTACTGGTGTTGAATTTCATGAAGAGCCATATGTATATCATAAAGCACCAAAAAATAGTTGACCAAAAATTCAACCAGGTATGATATTCACCATTGAACCAATGGTGAATATTGGTGAATATAAAACAAAGCTTCTCAGTGATGGATGGACTGTGAAAACAAAAGATGGATCATTATCGGCTCAGTGGGAACATACCATACTCGTAACAGAGAGTGGTTATGAAATATTAACGCAATAAGTTTCAATTTATAATACCATCGTATAATTATACGATGGTATTATAAATTGTCATCATATTTTCCAGCTTCTTGGCTTCCTTGTCATTGATTTTACATATATTTCCATATAATTTCAGAAATCAAATTTCTCATATATTTTATATGCATATATTCCTCCAGCAAAGGATTTCAATGATAGTCTCAATCGGTATAATTTTTACTGGGCTTATTTTTTCTTTTTTTCCAAATTTTTCTTACGGATATCAATATAAGAATCTTGATGATGGATGGATGTATAATACAGATCCAATAAAGTTTCTTTCAGGCATGTATGCTCTCTGACCAGTTGGTATTGGGTACACTTCAGGAACTATTAACTCACTTTATAAAATCGATGTTACATGAGGATATGTAAATTCAAATAGCGGATTTTGTATCAACTGAGATTGTAAGTCAGCATGGAATCAAGTATGAACTTTTATTCCAAATGCTGTATCAACTTGAAATACTCTTCGTTGGACTGGTACAGGTTGGGCTGATTCAGATAATGGAGATTTATTGGTGAATGGAATTACAATTGGGAGGTGAAAATGAAATGCTACCAATTCAGCTATTGGTTTGGGGGCTCTTTCTAATAATTCGGGAACATATAATACTGCCATTGGATATCAAGCTTTGATTAATAATAATTTGGGAACATATAATACTGCAAACGGAGCTTGGTCATTAGCAAATAATACGAATGGAAGTCAAAATGTTGCAATGGGTATTAGTGCACTTTTTTCTAATACTAACTGAGAATTTAATACTGCCATCGGTGCATGAGTTCTTTGGAATAATTCAGCAGGAAATAATAACACTGCCCTATGAATGAATGCCTTGAATAATAACACTATTTGAAATAATAATATTTCTATTGGGTATTATTCTCTTTATAATAATACATCCGGTACTAATCATACAACAGTATGATATGAATCATCTTATAGAATAGTTTCTAATGGTTGATTAACTCCAAATACTACAATCTGATACCAATCATTATATGGCTGATCTGCAACTGCTTCAGCTAATACTTCGAGTGATAATGTGGCTATAGGATATCAATCAATGTATGGTACAACAGGCATCCCATCAACATGAGTTCAAAATGTGGCTATTTGAAATCTATCACTTGCTAGGAATACAAGTGGTGATTGAAATTCTGCATTTGGACAGTCAGCTATGTTTCAGAATACTTCTTGAAATAATGGAACATCGATTGGTCAGGCTGCTCTCTATAATAATACAACGGGCTCTTATAATACTGCAGTGGGTCAATCGGCTATGTATTATAATACAGTAGGTGAATTAAATTCTGCAATTGGGCAATGAGTATTATATAATAATACAATTGGTGATGCGAATACTGCATTTGGACAGTCAGCCTTAAGTGAAAATACAGTTGGCTCTTACAACACCGCTATTGGTCAATCTGCGATGGAATTTAATATATCAGGCTCAAATCATGTTGCCCTATGAGCGGGAGCGGCAAATAGAATCGTCTCCAATGGTTGAGCTCAACCCAATATTGCTATCTGATATCGATCTCTCTATGGAGGTTCATGAACCGCATCTACAAATACTGCTTATGATAACGTAGCTATTGGTTACCAATCTATGTATGGGACTCCTGGAATCCCATCAACTGGTTATGAAAATGTTGCAATAGGGAATGGTACACTTCATGATAATACAACTTGATATCAAAATATTGCAGTTTGAAATAATGTCCTCAATAAAAATACAACTTGATATCATAATCTTGCAAATTGACCAAATTCTCTTTATTCTAATACTATTGGAAATGGTAATATTGCAGTAGGATGATGGTCACTTTTTTCAAATACTTCTGGACAATATAATCTTGCAAATTGAGGGAATTCACTTTTTTCAAATATTTCTGGACAAAAAAATACTGCATATTGATTTGCTACTCTTTCATCAAATACTAATTGATCTAATCATGTTGCTATTTGATCAGAATCATCCTACCGTATAGTTTCTTCAGGTTGATCGACACCAAATACGACCATTGGATTTCAATCTCTCTATGGCGGGAGTGCTACTCCTGAGAATAATACGGCCTATGATAATGTGGCCATTTGATATCAGGCTCTTTATTGAACTCTTGGAACTCCATCAACTGGGGTTTCCAATGTTGCAGTAGGAAATGGTGCACTTTCTACAAACACTACCTGAAACTACAATACTGCAAATGGAATTCTTGCCCTTTACCTTAATACATCTGGATATAGTAACACTGCACATGGATATCGTGCACTCTACTCTAATGCTACATGATATAGTAATTCGGCTCTCTGAAATTATTCACTGTATTATAATACAAGCTGACATTCAAACACTGCTGTTGGAGTTGAAGCACTTATAACTAATAGTACTGGATATTTTAATGTTGCAAATGGTTTTCATTCATTGTACTTAAATACAATCTGATATAATAATACCGCCAATGGGGCTTTTTCCCTTGATAAAAATACTATATGAATGGGGAATACTGCTTTATGAATCATTGCTGGTAGTGCTGTTTGGTGAAATTCATGAACGGTCACGTGAAATCGGAATACCTTCCTTGGTTACTATGCAACTTCATATACCTGAAACTACGATAACTCCACCGCTCTTTGAGCGAATTCTCTTGTCTCTGCTTCCAATACTATAGTGCTTGGTTCTGTAAGCTGAGTAAACTGAGCATCGTCTGATATACAGGTTGTT
>CAKZJF010000004.1 GCA_936941205.1 uncultured Candidatus Altimarinota bacterium
TTATATAACAATTCTGTTCATTTCAAAAAGAAGTACTTTGGTACTTCTTTTTATTTTCTTTCCATTTTCTCCTTTGCTTCGCGCGCTTTATCCTCAATCTCTTTCTCTTTTTCCTTTATATAGGCTACAAAAGCTTCTTTTTTGAAGAAATAGATGTAGATGATTGTGCATATCATGATTCCCATCAATATGTACGAGAAATAGGCGAGAATCGTCTTGTAGTAGGTCACAAATGCCACCCCGAGGGTGATAATAGTTCCTGCCCAGAGAACGGAGCCGATGATGTTGTATATCCAAAATTTTCCGGTCTGCATACCCATTTTTAGGTACTTGAGCTCCGTTCGTCCGAGTCCAAACCAGTCCCCGTAACGTTCGAGGAAATCATGTCCGTACCATTTTCCGAGGAAATACCCGATAGCATTTCCGATTAGTGCCCCGATAATGGCGAAAATAATCATATATCCAAGCTGAATTTGTCCAAGTTTCCCGAAGAATCCTCCGACCAAGAGCATAATCTGCTGACCAGGGACGAGTACCCCGATAACCGGGAATGATTCTACTATACTTGATGTGAAAGCAATCAGATAGTTCCAGTTCCCGAGAAGCTGGATTTGTTTCTCCATCCAACCGATGAACTGCTCGATGAGCGAAGGTTTGAATATAGCAATCGCCGTGAGCGCGAAGATAATACTTCCGAAAATGAAGTTGAGAACCTGGAAGAAGAAGTGTGAAAGCTTATGGATGAGTTTTTTTTGCATGAATGCTTGTTTTTTAAAAATATTTGATGAGAGATTTACAATGGTAGATTCTTCACTTCGCTCAGAATGACAAATCAATAAATAAGTCATCCTGAGTGTAACGAAGGATCTACCGCTGTCAATCTCTTTTATGACAAACTTGATAAATCGCTCCAAGTGGGATTATGAGTATTTATAAGACCGATTTTTCTTTTCCTGGTCCATCATTTGATTTTCTTCTCATTCGATATGGCTTCATCTGGAGAATTAAAAGATTCTACATAAACCAATTTATGCGTTTGATATTTCTTTGAATATCCCTCGATAATATCACTCTTGTGTTCGTATATGCGCCGTTCTATATCATTTGTCACTCCCGTATATAGAACGGAATTGCTCTTATTTGTGAGTATATAGACAAAATAGGACATTTTGATATTGGGGATTTACAGCGGTAGATTCTTCACTTCGTTCAGAATGACAATTTTAAATTACTTCGCCAGGCTTTTGATACAGTATACCATCCTTTCCTGGAGTCCTGTGAGTGTGTCTGGAATAGAATCTACGATGCGATCAACCGCTTTGCGGTCGTACCCCATGGA
>CAKZJF010000005.1 GCA_936941205.1 uncultured Candidatus Altimarinota bacterium
TGATACTATACAATCAAGAACCATATTCCTATCAAGTAATGTTGTAAGTCAAATCACCCTTGAAGATGAGCTCAAATTTGCAATTAGTAGCTATTTACAAGGAGAAAAAGGTCCACTCCTTATACTTCTCTATAAAACTAAGTATGAACGTTCTATGGCTTTGGCCATTGTTCGAGAATATTTTCAACAATGAAAACATTCTCTTTCACCTGAAATACTTACTAAAATACAAGAATCAATCCTTCTTCTTTCAAGTTCAAATACTTCACCCCGATATATACTTGATACAATTTTTATCACATTATAGGAAATAAATAGTCTATATACCCTCATAGGTATATAGACTATTATTATTATATTGCATTATAATAATAAATAATCAATAATTATATGGGCAAAAATATTGATATAATGAAGTATTCATAAAAATTGCTCTATAAAGGGAAAACATTGATATACTATATGTATAAAATATTAATAGGAAAATAACATATACAATATGCTATAGAAAAATATTGATTTTCTTTGACGAGTAGTTCTAAAAGTGTTACTATGATCAAGTAATTTAATCATTATTAACACTTTCCAATGACAGCGAAAAGCAAAGTACAAAATGAACAAAAGTCTGAAAAGGCAGAAGTTCAGAACCATACCCCCACCACTTCAAAAATTGAAAAAAAGGAACCTCCATTCTTTTCAACCGATGTTCGACCTGGTACTCTTATTATCGTTGAATGATCAGATGGTTCAGGAAAATCAACTCAACTCCTCATAGCAAAAAATCTCCTAGAATCAAATGGGTTTTTCTGTGTACATAGTATATGGAACTCTTCAATGAAAATTCATGAAATGCAAAAAAATATGAAGAAGTCTGATCTTCATATGCCAGCAGCTGTATTTGATACTATCTATGCATCTGATTTTATTGAACGATATATTCTTGAAATGCGAGGAGCACTTAAAGCTGGGATGGTAGTACTGTGTGATCGATATATGTATACTGCCATGGCACGTGGATATGCTCGTGGACTCAAAATGAAAGATATGAAACCATTTTATGATTTATACTTTCCAGTTCCAGATCTTGCATTCTATTTTAGAATTCCTGTAGAAATTGCAGCACAACGTGCAATAGGACGTAATCCTCTTAAACATTATGAGGCTGGTCTCGATGTTCGTTATTCTGAAAATATTATTGAGAGTTTCAAGGCTTTTCAAACAAAAGTTATTGAGTGATACGATATTCTTTCGGAAGAAAATGGAATGTACATTATTGATGGTACCGCACCAGTATATAAGACAACTCCTCTCTTTATTGAGAAAATTGCAGATTACTTTGAAAGAAAATATGAAGTACGTCTCATGGGACCACACTATTCTCGATAATATCTTTTATTCATTTCTTATTCACCCCCAATATTATGCGCCCAAATATTAGTAACTGTCATGCGCTTCCTGGTACTCTCATTATATTCGATGGTGCTGATGGATCAGGAAAAACAACTCAAATTGAAATTCTCAAGAAACTTCTTGAGAAAGAAGGAAAAAAAGTAACCGTATCAGATTGGAAAAGTTCCAAAGTTATTGGAAGTTTTCTTGATCAGAACGAAGCACTCAAGAAAACGGATGAAAAAATTCTTCCTGAAACAAATCTTTTTCTTCAGGCTGCGGATCTTCTCTATAGAATCGAACGTGAAATTATTCCTGCACTCAAACAAAATCATGTAGTTATTATGGATCGTGGTCTTCATACCCTTATTGTCCGTGGTCTTATGATAGGAATGACCGAAGAGCAAGTTCGATATGGACTTCTTTGGTGGAGAAATAGTATCTATAAAGAGCTTTTTGATCGAGCTATTACAGTTCACGTTGGTATCTCTCTCGAAGAATCACTTACTCGTCTTCAAAAAAGAGCCCAAGAAGAAAAATTATCTTTCTGAAAGAAAGCAAAGAAAACAGAATGAACACTTCTTTCTCTTCACTTTATTAATCTTCTTGTGTATGCTCCAGACGGTAAAAAAATGACAAGAGAAGATAAAAAGCTTTTTGTAAAAAATGCTCAAGAGAAAATAATCAACACATACAAAGAAGTCTTTTCATCAGAAAAACACGTTATATCAATCGATGGAAACATAAAAAAGAATGCACTCAAAAAATCTTTAAAACAATCTATTCTTGATACAATTCTTCATTAAGAAAAAATCTCATCCAATAAAACTGGATGAGATTTTTTTATACAAAATTATAGATGTTTTGAGAAAGTATGAATGGAGAATCATTCTCTTTGAGAGACTGTTGTGGAGATGAATTCATTTTCGAATATAGGAAAATATGCATCTCATTCAAAATTTCCATCCATGATAGAAAGAACAACTTCATCTATATAACTATTTTCAAAACAATACGTGTATATTTGAGAACCTCAACAAATGTATACCTTCTCAACTCATTGAGATTCTAATGCTGAAAGTAATCTTGTAATATCATTATATATTTCAACTCATTCAGAGTTGAAATCTTCCCGAGAGACAACTATATTTCTTCTTCCAGGAAGTGGTCTCCCGATTGATTCATAGGTAATGCGCCCCATGATAATCGGAGCCCCCATGGTTACTTCCTTAAAATGCTTAAAATCCTCTGGGGAATGCCAAGGAATTTTTCATTGATTTCAAATTATTCGGTTTTTTGCCATAGCGGCAATTGCAATAATTTTCATAACGAGAAGATATTAATTATATTTGGATTGAAAAATCCATAAAGATACAACGAAGAGTATACAAAATAAAACAGTTGATGCATAGAATGGGAAGGAAATATCATAGACATAAAAAAATCCAACAAGAAATGGTCCAATCACTCAACCAATACTCATAGCAGATGTATTATATCACATTACCTTTCCAACATCTTTTCATGCTTTCATAGATAAAAGAGCACTCACAGATGGATTAAATGAGCCCATACCTATTGGAAAGAATGGGATAATACCAAGTAGAAACCAAGGATTGGAATTAAGAGAGAATAGAAGAAACCCTATAAGAAGCATGGCAAATGCGAATTGAATCATACGTATTTCGTTAAAATACAAACGAATATAACGAACAAGCCATCATTGATATATAATTGAAATAAACCCAACTCAAGACATAACATATCCTATTCCATCAGTTCAAAATCCAAATTTATCTGCATAGAACTGATTAGATCCTGACTGAATAGAAGAGAATCCTATAGCTGTAAAAAATGAGAAAACCAATAACCAACGTACTTCATGGGAAAATCGAAATGATTCATGAATATCGATAGAAAGTTCACTGCTTGCTTGATGTTTTTCTGGTTCAGATAAAAGAAAAATGATAGAAATTATATTAATAAGTATTACTGTCATACAGCCTATCACTACCGTAAAAATACCCATCCCTCCAAGTATTCATCCAATAGCTGGTCACACCAAAAAACCCATTCAAAACATTGCACCTATAAGTCCCATATTTTTCGTTTTATTTTCTGGTGAAGATATATCTGCAATATAAGCTTGAATAACAGAAAATCCTGCTCACCCAAATCCAGCAACCAATCGAGACAATAAATAGAGTGAAAATCCTATAAAAAGAATATTAGTATCGGGATAATACACTCATGATCCACCTTTTGGTATTGCAAAAAATAATGAACTCATCAAAACTGCGTATCACAAAAAATTAATTATTGAAGTTCCAACTAACATTCTTTTACGACCATAGATATCTGACATTCTTCAAAATATCAAACCTCCAAAAAACATTCATACTGAATATATTCCTTGTGAATATGCTGTCCAAGATCCATTCATAGCAAATCCAGCTATAATATCAGGAAGAGATGGTATAAGTATACCGAATCCAAGTATATCAAGAAATGCAGTAATTAAGATGAGCGGTAAATATTGAGTTGAGGATTTATTCATAGAAATAATAAGTACACTTAAAGAATAGTGAGTAAAAAGACGCTGCTCACTTTATAGAACACTATTTATCAAGTGCATCCTCTTTCTTCATAAATAGTTCATAGTATAATCCTTTCACTACAAAAAGCGTAAGAAAAGAAGCGGTAATAATACCAAAGATAATTGTGAACCCCATACCAGACCAAAATCGGTCTTTCAAGGCAATTGGAAGCATTCAAAGCGCAGTTGTAAGAGTTGTAAGAGTCATTGGCTCTAGACGAGATGAACCTGCTTCTACAAGAGCATTAATTCATTCCATTCATTTTTTTAGATTTTGATTGATGGCATCAATAAGAATAATTCCGTGATTTACAGCAATACCAGTAAAGGCAATAAAACCAATACCAAATGGAAGACTAAATTGATTTCCTGTGAGTAACAATCCAAGCATTACAACCGGTAAACTCATGATAACAGAATAAAGCACTATTAATGGTTGACCAAAACTATTAAATTGAAGAGTCAGTATAGCAAATATTACAATAATAGATATGAAAAATGCAGAAAGAACTGCACGAATCAAATCACTATTTTCCTGTGTTTCTCATCATTTAATATATGATATTCCTTTCGGGTAAGCATAGGCTTTTGCAAATTCTTCAAATTTTGACTGAGTACTCACACTATCGATACCAAAATCAAGATCAGATCCAACAGTAATTTGGATCTTTCCATCTTCACGACTTATTCGTGCCGTAGCATTGGTAACAGTTGTATCAATAAAATCACCAATATGATACACCGTATTCCCTACGGTAAGTGGTATAGAGAGAATATCCTCAAGTCGAACTTCATCCTGGAACTGTGATGTTTTTAGAACTATATTCATATCCTCACCATTATTTTCAACCGTTCATACGGTAACCCCATTCATAAATTGAGTAATAGTCGAATATACAATCGCTGCAGGAATATTATACTGTGTTAATACATCTTTCTTCAGAGTAAATATAAACTGTCATGGGGTATCATTGGATGATCGAGAGACATTTTTGGTTCCTGGAATAGTTTTTAGATGAGTTTCAAATACTTTTGAAACTCGAATAAGTTCAGAAAGATCCTCTGCCTCTTCAGCTACCAACTTTAGTCAAACAGATTGAGAACCTGGTGGTCATCATTTCTGAACTTCCACAACTACCTTGAGTCCTTTTTCCTCAAATGGATGAAGTTTTTCAAGAAATAGTTTTTCAAGCGTAAAAACATCCATTTCCCCATTTGCACTACGGATTTTCTTATTCGTGAGTTGTACTCATATTGAAGTTGTATTTTGATTTGTATTAATGGTAACATAATCTATTTCTGAATATCCAGAAAAAACCTCAGCAATACCAGATACACTTTTTGCCATGACTTCGGTTCTCTGCCCTACTGGTCATTCCACTGTAATATTAATAATATTATTGTCATCACTTGGAAATACTTCTAATCCGACAATCGGAGCAAGGAATATAAAACTTAAAACTAATAATATGACGGGAAGAAAAATAGAGAGACGCCTAATTTTCTTATGTTCCAGAAAATTCCTAAGGGTTTTCTTATACCATTCAGTCACTAAATGAATGGTACGAATTCTCAATGGAACTTTTGCATCCTCTATTCGAATTTTTCATTGTCGTTCGATAATAAGGAGTTCCTTTTCATCATCCGTTGCATATTCAGTCGCATGAGAATTATCTACATATTCTTTCTTTGGACGAACAAACAAAAGATAAAGAGCACTATTTACCGTTAAGGCAAGAACAAGACCTGTTGCAAGTACGCCAAAGATAGTAATAGGAATATAGGAAAGAAATTTTCCAAGAATACCTGGGAGTGTCATCATGGGAATGAATACAACAATAGTTGTCATCACTCAAGCTATAATCGGAGCCGAGTACTCACGAAGGGCTAGCATGATAGCTGTCCGTGGTTCATAACCAACTCGTATCTTCGCACTTGCTGCCTGAACAATTACAATAATAGTATCAACCGCTATACCAAATGAAAGAATCAAAGAAAAATTGGTAAGAAAATTCATGGTATATCCAGCATAATACAAAAGCAGGAATGTTGAGAGAAAAGCAAGAGGAAGGGTGAGGGATGCAAAAAGTGAATCTCGAAATCATACAAATAAATACATGGCTATAAACACGAGTATCAATGTTGTGAGAGCCTCATGAAAGAGATCATTATAATCATCACGAATTGTTTCCGCAACATCTATACCATACATATATCCATATCATTCAAACTCTGGCTTCTGAAAAGATTCTTCTACACGCTTCTTGGCAGCATCACTCGCTTGAAATATACTGATCGAATCAGTCTTATTTACCGTGAGTCATACATATGTAAATGACTTAGATGTATCCCCACCAGGAACTACAAGTCGTTGTGCCTCATTTTTATATTTTCGTTCTATTACCGCAATTTCTGCCAGTGTAGTATTTCATCATTTTGGAAGTGCAATTGGAATGTGCAGAAAATCAAAACTCAATCGATTCTTCCCCTCTATACGAAAATCATATTTTTTTTCACCAATAGCAAAATTTCCAATTGGCTGATCACGATTATAAGATTGAATAGTCGATGCGATATTTGAAAGACTCAAACCTAAGCTTGAAAGTTTTTCATCAGGAATTATAAACTGAACATCATAGGTGGAATCATTTCATCCTCACCCATCAATTGGACGTTGTCATCATCCGGCGGAAAGATCAACTTTATTCACTCATGATACCTGTTCCAATTCCTTTTGTAATTTTATGGCACGATCAAATAAGAAAGAGGGACTAGAGTTTGGTATTTTAGAAAATAAAAAAATAGAAAATGCACGATTTGTGTCAGTTTCAATTTCAGTAATGATTGGCGTTTTAGCATCAGTTGGAAGTGAAACCTTACTAACAGCATTTCGAACATCACTCATAACATCTTTCACATCAGCCGATGTCTTCAGAGTGAGAGTGAGAGATGAAACTCCAAGGGAAGAATTAGAATTTATTTTATCAATTCAGTCAATATCCTTTACTTCTTTATATATTTTTTCACTCACCAATGAATCCATATCAATTGGATTGGTTCATGGATAGACAGTAGTAATTGAAATCATTCCAAGCTTTACAGCTGGACTCGACTCTTTCGGTATATTCATGGCAGCAAGCCCACCCATGATAATTATCGTAATAACTACTAAATAGGAAATTCTATATTGCCGCACCCAGAATCATAAAAAACCAGATTCAAGACGTTTTCTGAGTTTTTCAATATTAAATGTCATACATAATTAGTAAAAAGCTATTTTTCGAACTGGTTTTATTATTTTTTAAATACATTCTTAACAGGATCAAAATTCGTAACATCTGAAAGAATCACTTCATTTCCTGGAATAAGTCAAGAAAGTATCTCTATATTTTCTCATCGAACCTTCCCAAGTTTTACTGGCACAAAAGAAAGAGATGATCCAGTAAGTGTCATTCCGGAAAGAATAAATACCTCTCATTCCTGTTCACTTACAAGACGCACAGATGAAATAGGGAGAAATACCTGATTTTCAGTTTGATACAATGAAAATACTACTTTCACTGCTGTACCAAGGATATCTGTAGCCTCTGGAATACTGACTCGTGTTGTATAGAGAAGATTCGAATTTGCAACCGATGAAACTCAAAGGATTGATCCCGTATAAACCACTCATTCATTTGATATAATTGTAACCTCATCATCACTCTGAAGAGATTGTGCAAGATATCCATCAAGATCAATAACAACCTCCGGCTTATCTGAAACGAATTCCACCATTGGAGTACCTGCATTGACACTTTGACCAGGTGATGCAAGTATCTTCGTAACCCTTCCAGATACTGGAGCTATTATGAATAACTTTTCATAATCACGGCGAGCTTGTTCAAGAGAAATCATTGCATTTACTTTTCCAACATCTGCCTGATCCAGAGAGATTCATTTACTTTTTTTTGCAACATTCAATGCATTTTCTGCTTGCTTTAATTGGAGCTCTGCCGCTTTTATTTGATCGTTAAATCCGATAAGTGTTCTATTATAATTAATAGTACCATCACTGTCACCATTTGAAATATTTTTACTTCCCAATTCAAGCTGTTTCTTAAGCGATTCTATGGATGCTTTAGAACTGGATTCTGTATTTTTATAAGTATTTAAGAAAGTCATGGTTTGATTCTTAAAACTCACAAAAGAGGATTCTGAGAGTTGCATCTGGGATTTAAATCCATTCCATATTGTATTCCATCCATCAATCTGTGTCTGAGAAAGTGAAGTCCCTCACTGAACTGTATTTTCAAATAGATTGACCATACTATTAATATAATCGCGAGTCTCTTGATAAATGACAATAAGCTTTTGCATTTCTACTAATGCATTTTCTTCAGTAAGAAGAACAGATTTTTTCTCTAAAATTGAAATGAGATTTTTTTCACTCCGAGCATATAAATTTTCAGCTAGGGTTTTTGTACTTGAATTTCTTGCACCAAGATACGCTTCAAATCCATCATTCGCATTTTGATTCGCATTTGAAATTCCTAAAATTTTATCTCATTCAAATGTTATCTGATTTAACATCTTCTCTATATCATTGGCAAAGACATGATAACTTGAATCAAGATTGGTGAGAGTTTGTTGATTATTGGTGATCAAGTTTTTATAGTCTATATCAGCCTTATTTAAATCTACTTGGATTTTTTCTACATTTATAGCTGCGGTAGATCCAGAATTCAATGGATTACTATTAAAAAAATCATTTTCAGCTTTTTTCTTTCTTTCAACAATATCAGAAAGGAGGGTTGTATGGTTTCTTTTTGCTTGATCATATGCTACCTGCGCATCAAGAATTGAACGATCTACATTTACAGAGGTACTTTCAAGACCAACATTTTGACCACGAAGAGCATTTTCAGCTTGTTTCAAGCGTATCCCATACATTCCATTTGTATCTTTGAGTCGTACAAGAGTAGCTCATTTTTTTACATAGTCCCCCTCCCTCACATCAATGGATTGAACTTGTCAAATACCGTCAGAAGCGAGAGAGAGTGTAGAATTTGCAACAACTCGTCCAGGCTTTTCTATAGATTGATATCACACCATAGATCGAATAGTTCTTGTTTCAACGAGAAATGGTGTACGTGAATCTATTTTTGCTTGATCTTCAGATCCACAAGAAACAAGAAAAAATGAAGAAACAAGAAAAAGAGTTGTAAATTTATACATAAAAAAAGAAATAATAAATAGTACTATGCGCGCATTTCTGCCTCGATATTTTGAATAAATTCTTGAATATCATTCGTTTTTAGAAGTCAAATAGCCTTTCAGTATTTTGTAACTACCATAAGCTGGTCACCCTCTTTAATAGAGAGGATATCTCGAACTTCTTTTGGAATTACCACCTGTCACCTGCTTCAAACGGTTACAGAACCAAACATTTTCATATCACATGAATGGGTCATAAGAACGATAGAAAGAGAATAGAAAAGTATGAAAAGTATGATTTATACGATTATACTATAATATCGTTTTTTTACAAAGAAATCCCTATTGCTTTTTTATGAAATTATGTACCATAGTATCTTGCTGGTTTTTATGCTGGTAAACTTATATTTATAACTCTCTTTTTATGTTTCAAATAGCGAAAAGAATATCTCTTTTTCTACTTACAAACATTCTCGTACTGATACTTATAGGTCTTGTAATGATGGTTCTTGAGATATTTTTCCCAAATATTAAAACTCTACTCGGGGGGAATGGCTACTATCTTATATATGCTGCAGTTGTTGGATTTCTTGGTTCTTTTGTGAGTTTATTCCTGTCAAAATGGATGGCAAAAACAACATATGGAATTATACTTATAGATAAATCTAACATTCACTCATTGGATGTAAAATTACAAAAAGTATATGAAACCGTTGAACGGATTGCAAAGGAAACAAAAATTACCATGCCAGAAGTTGGATACTACGAAAGTATAGACCCAAACGCTTTTGCAACGGGGGCAACAAAAAATAGTTCACTCGTAGCAGTATCAACTGGATTACTCAATGCGATGAATCATGATGAAGTTGAGGGAGTCATTGGACATGAAATGGCTCATATTACGAATGGTGATATGGTTACCATGTCACTTCTTCAATGAGTTATGAACACTTTCGTTATTTTTATCTCTCATATTGTTGCGAAAATTGCGGTAAATTTCCTATCAAAAGATGATGAGGAAGGTGGAATGAATTTTCTTGTGTATCATGGAATTTATATGGTTCTTCAGATTATATTTGGTATTCTTGCATCAATAGTTGTAATGGGGTTTTCTCGTCATAGAGAATATCATGCCGACGAATGAAGTTCAAAATTGGTAGGAAAAGATAAAATGATTCGTGCACTCCGAAAACTCCAATCACTTACACAAATAACCAATGCTCATGATGATGGAAATCTAGCGGCATTTAAGATATCATCAAAACAAGCATTTGAACTCTTCTCTTCTCATCCTGCACTGGAAAAACGTATCAAAAATCTCGAAGAACAATACACACTATAAATGATCATCCAATAAATAATCCCTCACAAGTTGTGAGGGATTATTTATTGAGCGAAAAGAAATATATTTACTGAATTCATAGCTTCCTTTCTATAGCCTCAAGACGATTTCGAAGAGAGAGATTCTCCTGCTCAAGTAACTCTATTTTCTTGATATGTACATCTTGGTTTTTATGAAGCTCTTGTACACTATTAATCAACGGAATAATAAATGATTCATAGGAGAGATTCAAAGTTTTCCTTTCATCATCATCGATAACAAGTCAACTAAATGGAATACCAAGCTCTTTCATGATTTCTTGCACATCTTGTGCTATCAGTCCGTCTCTCCTATAATTTAGAGGATCTGTTCAAATATAATTATATGTTGCTGTTCTCAGGCGATTAATAAATTCAAGTCAGAGACGGTCTGTATAGGTAATATTTTCCTTAAGGCGTCTATCAGAATAATTTGTCCATAGACCATATCATCCAACGGTAGTAGCAAAAACATTTCCAAGAACTATTTTATTATTTGCGTTTACTAGTGCGCCATATCAAATAGCAGTTGTATTTTGAAGATTAGTTGAAGATGCGGTGGCGCCACTACCTACATATGTATTATTGGAACCAGTAGTATTTCCAAATCACGCCTGAAATCCAATGGCAGTATTTCCATTTCCACTTGTAACATTTCCAAGAGATTCCGCTCACACAGAAGTATTTCAAGTTCCAGTACTATTGATAAGAGTAAGTGGTCAAATAGCAACATTATTTCATCATGATACATTTGATCCTAATGACTGAAATCCAAGTGCAGTATTTGCATATCAGGTAGTATTTGAAAGGAGAGATTGTGCACCATACGTAGTATTTCTTTGCCCAGTTGTATTTGCAGTTAAAGCTTGTACTCACATTGCAGTATTAAGCGTTCCAATCGTATTTGCCTTTA
>CAKZJF010000006.1 GCA_936941205.1 uncultured Candidatus Altimarinota bacterium
ATTAAATTATCCATCATTCTTGAATGTATTTTTTGCAAACTGGGATATATAATTTATAAGTTATAATTCTTCAGGAGTTATAACTAAAATGATAATATTCATTTGCATTCTTTATGAATTTCCATATATATTTATACGAACGTATAAATATATAAATTATGAGAACAGATAAAACATATGGTGCAAAGATTACTACTCTTCGTGAGTTCTTTCGGAATGGTTGAGTATTTGAGTCACTTACCCAGATGTCGGTAATCCTCGGATATACGAATAAAGCATGAGTAAAATATTTCTTTCTGAAACTTCTGAACGATGGAATCCTTTCACTCCAAGGAACACAATATATTCCAACCGAGAAACTCATAGTATATCCACTCTATGAATCGGTACGAGCAGGACTTCCATTTACACCAGAAACGAATCCACCAAATCATATCAATGTTGATAAATATCTTATTGAACACCCTGCTTCTACCTTCTTTATTCGAGTGAAGTGAGATAGCATGAAAGATGCTGGAATCGTAGAAGGAGATATTGTTATTCTCGATCGCTCTCTTACTCCAAAGAATGGTGATATCGTCATAGCATCCCTTGATGGCGATGTTACTCTCAAATACTTTGAGAAGAAATGAGAGAAACTGAAACTCATTCCAGCGAATGAGTCATACATACCAATCATTGTTAATGGACCATGTGAGATACTCGGAGTTGTATGTGGAACGGTTCGTAAGTATCACTAAACGAATATATTTATATGTACTTTAGATCCTCGGAAAAGGTATTTGCACATATAGACTGCAATTCTTTTTATGCATCCTGTGAAGTATTACGAAATCCCTCTCTCAAAGGGAAATGTGTTTGTGTTTGAGATCAGCTCATTATCGCTGCAAGCTACGAAGCAAAGAAGCTCTGAATAAAAACAGGTACTCCTATGTGGGAAGCAGAACGGATACTTGGAAAGAAACTCGTAAAACGTATTCCCGATCATGCATGGTATAGACAAGTATCTGATCGGTTTACCTCTTATCTCTCAGAACGATTATGAAAGGTGGAAGTATTCTCTATCGATGAGCTTTTTGCTGAGGTTACTCATTGTACAAAGACATACAGTGCATTTGCTGAGAAACTGAAAGAAGAAATATACCATGATATATGAATCCCAGTTTCTATTGGAATATCAAATACTCGTATTCGTGCTAAGATGTTTTGAGATATTAATAAACCATATGGTAGTTATGTATCATTTGCTCGTGAGAGTATAGAAAATCTCTTCAAAGAACTCCCTGTAACGGAAGTTCCCTATATCGCACGATGAAACAGTGAAAGACTCGGCTATGGAGTAAAAACCGTATTTGATTTCTATAGTATGGATGGGATGACTGTAAAGGAAATTCTCTGAAGAAATGGTGTGACTCTCTGGTTAGAACTTCACTGAGTAGATAGTTGGCTTCCTCATGATACTGAGAAAAAGAGAAAGAGTATTGTATGTAGTAGGTCTTTTAATCATGGAATGACAGATAATCCTAATATGCTCTGGAGAGAAATACTCTCCAACTTTGAAAGAGCCTATGAGACGATGCTTGCAGAGAAACAATGAGCGAGAGTGATATGACTCCTCTTTCGAACTAAAGAGTTCCAAAGAATGCAACAATGAATTGATATGTGAGAAGTGAACATTGATAGACAAAAAATGCTCGAATCACTTCGAACACTTTTTAAATTAGTATACACTCCAGGAGTGATATATAGAACAACGGGTGTTACTTTCATAGAGCTTTCTTCTTTTACTCCCAAGCAACTCTCTGTATTCGATATGCCAGACAAGAGTCATATGAAGAATGAGAAAATATCAAATGCACTTACAAAGATAAAGGAACGATATGGGGATTCATGTATTAGCCAGGGGCTAGTTAAGAGGAAAAAAAAGATGGAATTAGGTGTATTGTTTGAGGTTAATTAAGAGGAATATTTTTTTTTAAATCCTCAATTTCTTTCTTTAGGTTTTCTTTTTCCAAATCAATAGGTTTTGTTTGATGAATATAAATAAGATTTGGAATAGATATTAATACAAATAGAGCCGATCAAAGAAGTGCTTGAGGATTAAATTCAATAAATGACCCTAGCGCTCCTATAATAGATACCATCAAAAAGAAGTAGTTAATACAACAGGCGAATGTTCTCATATAAATAAAAGTTAATATTATGTATTATACATAATAACAGTATATTTGTACATATGCAAGAATTTACTTATTTTATACTAAATATTTTCGTATATACTTTCCATTTATTAATCATTTTTATTATTCATTCTCTAAGTTCCTTCTCTTCCCTCTTGCTTATCTTGTTTGTTTTATTTGATGCTTTAGTCTGCCATCTTATAATACAATAAATCCCCCCATATTCGTATGGGGGGATTTTTTATACTCTTCTCTGCATCTTCTCTATTATAAGCTTTCTGATAGTTCCGTAAGGAGATGAAGCACCATGTTTGCACAACTTAAAAGCTCTCATTTTATGATAGCATTGACTTCTTCCCTCTCTTCTTTTGTTATCTCTTTTTTTTGCAACTTCGTTACGAGATTTTCTGCAATAGTATGGAACATTTCATGCATGTGCAAGAGATTTCCATAGAGTGCATTTCATTTTGTATATTCTTGAACCTCGGGACTATAG
>CAKZJF010000007.1 GCA_936941205.1 uncultured Candidatus Altimarinota bacterium
ATTCTCCAAGAAATATTATTTGGCATTATAATAGTACCACTGAGTGTCCATGGCCCCATAGAAGCTCATGTCCAACTCGTTACACACACGCCATTAATACAATATCCAGACGAAGTATTTGCTTGTCATCCTTGGATATCAAGACGATATCATGGAGAAGTAGTAGAAACTCAAACCCCTGTGGAAGTAACATAGAGGAGAGATGTTGCAGTAAGTCCAGTACCAGATGGTGTCCATGTTGGAATATAGTTTGCAGTACCCGTTGAAGAAATACGATTATTCAATTGAGTCTGAACATCACTGGTTGTTGTACTGAGATATCAAATTTGAACAGCAGTAGTAGCTGAGGTGGTAATTTTTCATGAAATATTTGAAATCAATGCTCGACTTGTAGCAAGATTAGCAGTAAGAATAGGAGAGATAGCTCATCAACTCAGAGTTCACGTAAGAGTGGCTGCAAAGTCTTGCCATGTTTTATCTCAACGGTAGTATTGAAGATTTGTTCCTGCTGTAATTGCTGGTTCTTTGTTATTGAATATATTCCAGTCACCAGAAGAAAGATATCAATTGGTGGTTGTATTAGATTGGTTAATAGAGATATTATTCCCTGTTACCACAATAGGAAGAGTTCATGCATAGGCACCATTTCCTGAAAATTGAGAAAAAGTGAGATTGGTTGTTCCAGGAACTATAGTTCATTGAGTTGAGAGTACCCAACCAGTTGTCTTGTAGGTAGTTCATTCTTGAATATACACCGCCAAGGATGGAAATTCTGATCCAGAATCTGTATCATTGGAACGTACCCAGGCTCAAGCAGAAGCTACATAGATACCATTCTCAGATTGTACTGTTTGATCTTTTACTAAGATACGATCTCAGGCACTTGGGGTATATCCATCAACTACCGTAAGACCATTCAGTGCAATATTACCAGTAGTAGTTGCCTTTACCGCTTGTTTCCAAGAGAGTCCGGCAATAGCATTATCCGTATATCCAACAAGATAGGTATAGAGATTATTGATTGCTTGTTGATTTGGAGCAAGGGTTGCTGAAGTTCCTACATAGGAATTGGTCAAACGAACAATACCAGAACCAAGAGTACTTGCATTGGGAACATTAGAAAGACGAGCCCATGGAATCGTTCATTGAATAAGGGTTCATGAGAATCAAACAGCTCAGGTAGAAGTTTCATAGATATTCGAATTGATCAATCCATTCCCTGCTCCATTTTGTTTTGGAAGATAGTCTGGATTTCCAGTAATAGAGGTCGCTACTTGTGACCATGAGGTTTTACAATCAGATCCAATACAATATCCACTTCCCACACTTATATATCATCCTTGTACCTCAAATGCAAATGCTCATGATGAAGATGTTGTTCATCCTACAACTACATTAGTACCTACATTATTGAAGAGATCATTTCCACTGAGTGTCCAAGCCCCTACACTTGACCAATTATTAATACATGAACCATTAATACAGAATCATGAGGCAGCATTTACTTGTCATCCTTGAACATCAAGACGGTATCATGGAGAGGTAGTAGCGATTCAGATGTTTGTTCCAGTATTGTTATATAGATTTGTACCACTGAGTGTCCATGGCCCCATAGAAGCTCATGTCCAACTCGTTACACACACGCCATTAATACAATATCCAGACGAAGTATTTGCTTGTCATCCTTGGATATCAAGACGATATCATGGAGAAGTAGTAGAAACTCAAACCCCTGTGGAAGTAACATAGAGGAGAGATGTTGCAGTAAGTCCAGTACCAGATGGTGTCCATGTTGGAATATAGTTTGCAGTACCCGTTGAAGAAATACGATTATTCAATTGAGTCTGAACATCACTGGTTGTTGTACTGAGATATCAAATTTGAACAGCAGTAGTAGCTGAGGTGGTAATTTTTCATGAAATATTTGAAATCAATGCTCGACTTGTAGCAAGATTAGCAGTAAGAATAGGAGAGATAGCTCATCAACTCAGAGTTCACGTAAGAGTGGCTGCAAAGTCTTGCCATGTTTTATCTCAACGGTAGTATTGAAGATTTGTTCCTGCTGTAATTGCTGGTTCTTTGTTATTGAATATATTCCAGTCACCAGAAGAAAGATATCAATTGGTGGTTGTATTAGATTGGTTAATAGAGATATTATTCCCTGTTACCACAATAGGAAGAGTTCATGCATAGGCACCATTTCCTGAAAATTGAGAAAAAGTGAGATTGGTTGTTCCAGGAACTATAGTTCATTGAGTTGAGAGTACCCAACCAGTTGTCTTGTAGGTAGTTCATTCTTGAATATACACCGCCAAGGATGGAAATTCTGATCCAGAATCTGTATCATTGGAACGTACCCAGGCTCAAGCAGAAGCTACATAGATACCATTCTCAGATTGTACTGTTTGATCTTTTACTAAGATACGATCTCAGGCACTTGGGGTATATCCATCAACTACCGTAAGACCATTCAGTGCAATATTACCAGTAGTAGTTGCCTTTACCGCTTGTTTCCAAGAGAGTCCGGCAATAGCATTATCCGTATATCCAACAAGATAGGTATAGAGATTATTGATTGCTTGTTGATTTGGAGCAAGGGTTGCTGAAGTTCCTACATAGGAATTGGTCAAACGAACAATACCAGAACCAAGAGTACTTGCATTGGGAACATTAGAAAGACGAGCCCATGGAATCGTTCATTGAATAAGGGTTCATGAGAATCAAACAGCTCAGGTAGAAGTTTCATAGATATTCGAATTGATCAATCCATTCCCTGCTCCATTTTGTTTTGGAAGATAGTCTGGATTTCCAGTAATAGAGGTCGCTACTTGTGACCATGAGGTTTTACAATCAGATCCAATACAATATCCACTTCCCACACTTATATATCATCCTTGTACCTCAAATGCAAATGCTCATGATGAAGATGTTGTTCATCCTACAACTACATTAGTACCTACATTATTGAAGAGATCATTTCCACTGAGTGTCCAAGCCCCTACACTTGACCAATTATTAATACATGAACCATTAATACAGAATCATGAGGCAGCATTTACTTGTCATCCTTGAACATCAAGACGGTATCATGGAGAGGTAGTAGCGATTCAGATGTTTCATACATTATTCATACGAAGCCGTTCGCTCCCATTGGTAGAGAATGCTAATATATTCGCTCACGGACGAAACATACCCACATCCTGTTCTGATTCAAAGGTATATTCTGGTGCAGCAGCAGTTCCATCACTTCATCGGATAATTCATTGTGCACGAATAGTTCAGTTTACGTGAAACTGTTGAGTTGGAGCGGTGGTATTAATTCCAATCCTTCAAAGAGCATTAATGCGCATTTTTTCTCATCCATTTGTCGAGAATGCAACCGTATTAACGGATGGATGAAACATTCCTGTATCTTGATCACCTTCCCATGTATACGAAGGAGCTCATGATGAAGAAGTTCCAGAATCAGAAAGAACTTGTCCATCAATATACACATTACGCCAAGCATACAAAGAAGAACCAAGATCGTATATATTATTCATTCAAGGGTGAATATCTCACTGAGTTCGTGATTGACCAATGATATCAAGTATGTAACCAGCTGTTACTGATGATCCACCAACCGAAATACCAATACCATTATCAAACACTATACCAGAATACGAAAACCCAGTTCATGTTGAATTCCATTTCACCAGTCGTGATGGGGATCAAGAAAAAGTAATATCAGATCCTGACAAATATGGAGCAACTGATGGCCAATTAGCAATACAATTGGATCCAATACAATATCAACCTGTAGTTTTAGCAATTCAAGCAACATCTAACATTTGAGTTGGCGAAGTAACACCAATACCAATTCTTCATCCAGTATAGTATGCATCAGATCAATTCAGTCACCAAATATTTACATCATTCCAAGAAAGACGACAATCGATTCATATACAAAAACCATTTGCACGAACATTTCCACCAACATCCACCATTTCTAATGGATTAATATTATTAACTCCTATTTTTCAGTTCGTCTGGAAGATAATAGAGTCAACCAATTGCATAGCTCATGATGCCCAAAGTGGAACAAAATACTGAGTACCACTTCCCATTCAAACAATAGCAACTTCAGCCCAAGAGCTAATACACATTCCTGAGATACAATATCCATGTGAAGTGTTTACCTTTCATCTTGTTCAAAAACCACTTCAGAGAACATTCAGTGAATATCCACTATCACTATTCGTACCAATAGAAACACCATCCGTCCATCCATAGAGAATTGGATTTACAACACCAGTAGCCTCAAGTCAAACGGTTTGTCATTTCAGTACAGTACCACTGGTAGAATCAGTAGGATTTACAAGCATCCGACGAAGGTATTCAGAAATAGTTCATCCGGAAAAAGTACCAACAAAAGGAGGAGATGGATAGGCAGCAAAAACTTCTGAAGACATGAGAAAAAATCCTCAAATAGAACAAAAGAGAGGAATCAAAAGAAAAAGTGATTTCTGAAGGGTGCGAACAAGCATGTCAGAAGAGTTAATCCATATTGAATACATTGTACAAGAAAACAGAAAATAGAAAGGAAAGTTTAGGAAAAGAGGTAGACGGTAATGGAAAGTGTATTGTAATTAAAGTTCTATAATACTTATATTCATTTTCTTCTGACTACTCGTTACTAATTCAACATTTCTATCGCTTACTCAAGAACACACAGATCATGCATCCTGAAATCACATAGTCATCAAGAGTACTTCTTTAGGACGAAGAAAAACATTTGCAACAAATTGCACTCAAAGACGTTTTGTTCTATAATCAGGAATATTTAGATTCGTTGATGCTACAGAAGCTGTAATAACTCAATCACTTTGCACAGTATAATGTGCTGGATTTGTTCAATCATTAATACGCAATGCAGGCAAGCTTCCAGAATTGGTATAGACACTGTAGTATGGATAAAAATTACATCAACCGGTCATAAAATCAAATGATCAAGATTCAAAAGTATAACTCGTTACCACCATATAGGTTCCTGTAAAATTCGATACAAAGTATCCTGGTTTGGTTCCTGATGCAGGTATGTAATTACCAATTCAACCTGTAAAGGTTGTAGGATAAAAATTATTATAATTCATTACATTCGTATGATTATTTGAATTAGTTCCACAATCTACCGTTCCTGTTGAATCTGATCGACACATTTCCTGAACGCCATTAGCACCATAAGCACTATATGCAAAGATACGAAGTTTATCTCTCTGAGTTAATCATTGTTTCAAAATACCAGTGGAAGATATAAGAACTTGATTATACTGACTTTGATTATTAATATCAATATTCACCAATTGAAGGGATCACGTAGCTATAGAAATATCAACCCCGTCATCTTTTAAACGTGAAGGAATCATGGCAGTACCTGCAGAATTCCATTTTGGTATATAATTCCCTGATCCCTGAAGTACACTCAATATGGCAGACCAAGAATTAAGACAAGATCCATTAATACAAAGTCCACTAGAGGAATTTGCGTATCACTTTACATCAAGCTTATATCATCCTGAAGAAGAGGTAGTTCATCCTATAATTACTGTAGCACCTGTGTTATTATAGACCCCTGTACCATTGATACTCCATGGTCATGCAGAAATTCAAGTCCAACTAGCTACACATGAACCATTTATACAGAAACCACTGGAGGAATTCGCATATCCTCAGAAAATATCAAGCTTGTAATTCGTTGATGATAGAGTATTGCTTCATATAAGTAGGTAATTTCCATATACTCCAGTTCAAGAATATAGAGTCTTCCAACGGGCTAACGATGCCCCAAGATCATACGTATAATTTGCTGATGGGGTAAGATTCCCAGTGATTCTTGAGGCAGCGGCAAGATCAATATTCGCACCAAGATAAAGATTATTCCAGCGATTCGTATTAAGTCCAAGGTCATAAAGAGTTGATGCTGATGGGAAAACATCTCCAGCAAATTGTGAATTTCCTCCTACATCCAATTTATAAAGAGGATTTGAAATACCTATACCAACATCACC
>CAKZJF010000008.1 GCA_936941205.1 uncultured Candidatus Altimarinota bacterium
ATTATCAAGCTATGCGAAACACTGATACTTAAAGTTTACAGTCGGTCACATTGTAGTCCAGTCAAGAGTAAATCCATCTGAGTCAAAAGAGGATATTCAAGCTCTGGAAACAGAGCCTGTATAATTCTGGATAAAGATTATCTTACTTGCATCATAACTTGCTCATTGGTAGTATCCTCCGCTTGTATTGTATGTGTAGTTACAGTATTCATTTGTGATACTGGTAGCTTGTCATTCACTTGTAGCACCTTCGTTTGCTGCGTAAACTGCTTGTATTAGAATAAGTTTAGGAGTAAATCATACACCTGTTATTGCTTGCGTTCATGTTCCAGAGCCAGAAGCTCTACTTCCGTATCAAATAGCTATATTTCCACTTCATGTACTTCCTTTCACCTCTTTTCCTATTTCTAATTGTTCCTTTGTCTCTCATGGAGAATAAATATCACTATAATAAGAAGGAAGTGACTCATCGATGTTTGTATCAGGGAGTTTTACTTTATCGTCCATATTATTGATTTACAGTTTTTAAGAATGTTGTAACTCGTTTTACTTTTGGTGTAAATTCATTATTTGAAATGAGTTCTATTTTTATTTGGAGTGTAGAAAATACTCATAATGTTACTCAAGCGGTTGTCACTTCATTGGCTGATAGAACGCACATACACTTTGCAGAGTATGTTGCATAGTCTATAGTCTTTGCAAGTCACCATGAGTCTCCTATGTTCTTACGATAGTATATTTTTACACTTGTTCCTGTTTGAAGTTCAAAAGCTATAAGTGTTTTATCAAAAATATATTCTTCCCATTGATTCCCCTCATAAACATGAGATATTCCATATCCTGATACTGCGTGATATGTAGGAGGATTATTATGGTTAATTTGATATACCTTATCATCTTGTGTGGCAAAGTATGAACTTGCTGCATCATGAACATGAAACAATACTTTATGTGTATTATTATGAGAGTAGCTTTGTACTAAGCTCTTTGATGTTCAAGGGTAGTAATTACCGTATGTATAAACTCAATAGTTTCCACTTTCTCAACTGAGTCAACCAGATATATATACAATATCTTCTCTAATGCTCATATATCAATCGAATATACGAGAGTTTGTATTTGCTTCAAGATTTACACGAACAGGCTCTTTTTGTGTACCTGATATAATGTAGAGGTCATTGTAAGTT
>CAKZJF010000009.1 GCA_936941205.1 uncultured Candidatus Altimarinota bacterium
AATTTTTTACTTTTCTATTCTTTGTATGTGTAGATTTCGGTAAGTGCGATAGTTACTTCATCAAAAGTTAGTTATTTTATTGATTTCTCTATAATCTTGGTTCGGATTCACGGAAATGATGATTGCATCGTAGCTGAGTTTGGTATTTTCTCCCTATGTTCTTTTTGTTCCATTTTATTTTTTTGAATCGCTTTTTTTAATTCTTCTTTAAATTCTGTTCGAAACTCCATTATTATAGCAGGGGTATCAAGTATACTAGACTGTTCGTTGCTTCCAGAATCCTTTCCAAGTATCTTCTTTGCAAATTGTTCGATATCGATTTCTCCATTTTTTGTCATTGTCCGAAACTCTGATAGACTCATGACTTTTCTAAGAGATGGTATATCATTGTAGAGAGATTCAGTTGATTCACTTTTTATAGTCTCAAATTTATTATTACTATTTTTTAATATGGATGTAAAGAAGTTAACCTTTTCATTATCTATCTTTCCATCTTTTGTTTTCAACATATCAGAATTCCAATTTCTTCCAGAAAAATACATGGCTAATCCAAGAAGCCCCTCTGCCGGGAGATATTCTGAGATTCGTTGTTCCCATCATGGAGTCTCTGTGAGAACTTTTATAGCATTGCTATTGAGAGATGCTGGATTATTATAGGCACGTTTGGCTACAATCTCAAGAGAGAGTGTTTGATAGCTATTTTGTCCTGAACTGTTCTTATCTCACCAAACAGTTAATACCATTTGTTTTGTTTTCACTGCTTCATTGACTGAGGCTCGAATTGTTTTTTCATACTCTTCATAGGTTCGTTTTTTATCACTCCGGATAAATTCTTTTGCTCTTTGAGAGAACTGATCAAATACTCCTGTGTTTCGTCCCCACATATCATCCTGCATAGCATGTCGAAGAGTTTCTACGACTGCATAATGTTCTGGAAGGAGTTTTTTATCGATTCATGCTGGGAGCTTAGCTTTTTCTTCTACTGTTTCTCATCGATGTGAAATTTTTCATAAGAAATCCATTACTTTTCCTCATTTTGCGAGTTGAGGATGGTCAAAACTGTATTTTATAATATCATCCTTGAATTTTTCTATTGGATATTTTTTCTTAAAATCATTTGCTTCTATGATTTCATTCTGTTTTTTTGTTTCTGCTTGTTGGTTTTTCAATTTTTCTACCTTTTCCTTGTCTAATTCTGGAACCTCTATACGAATCGGTGTGCCAGTTTCTTTCTGAAGAGCTCATATGAGATTAGATATACCATCTACCGCTTTTCATTTCTGATATTTTCCTGTATCATCAAAGATATCTTTCCCCAGAATATAGAGTCGTATCATTTCAAAAAATACCTTTGTTTCTTTTGGTGCTGCAACTAAAATAGGGCTCTTGCTGAGTCAAAATTCAGATCTGGAGAGTATTTTTATTGCTTCTGTTCGGGTCATCTCAGGCTTAAAAATCTGATCAATTACGTTTTTTGTAACCTGCCCAAGAAGAACTCGAGCTTTTTCACTTTCTGGATTTGTTTTTATATTTGTAGGTCAAGCATTCTCTCGCTCTTGGTTGAAATATATGTGGATGTTGAAATTTCATTTATTTCGCATGAAATCACTGTATCATAAAATCACGAGTTAATCAATAAAATGGGCTTTTTTCTTCATAAAAATCAGAGACTTCCAGTCTCACTATTTTTTCTTTTTGATTTCCGTATATTTTTCATATAATTACGCCGTTTTCCTTCTTGTAAAGAAGGACCTTACTTGTTTTTTGTTTTTACCTATGGCACAACAAATTGGAATTATTAAGAAAATTATCGGTGTGGTAATTGATGTTGAATTTAATGAATGATATATCCCTCAAATTTATGATGCTCTTGAAGTCCAATGAGCTCCTCATAAACTTATTCTTGAAGTTCAACAACAGCTCGGTGATAATATTGTTCGTACGATCGCTATGAACCCGGTTGATGGAGTAAGACGCGGACTTTCTGTTCTTGCAACTGAAGCAGCTATCCGTGTACCGGTAGGGCCAAATGTTCTTGGTCGAATGTTTAATGTTCTCTGAGATGCAATTGATGATCAAGAAAATCCAAAAACGGATGAAGCATGGCCGATTCATCGCCCATCTCCACTTTTTGAAGAGCTTTCTACAAAAACAGAAATCTTCGAAACAGGGATTAAGGTAGTTGATCTTATTTGTCCAATGCTCAAGGGTGGTAAGGTGGGTCTCTTTGGTGGTGCCGGAGTAGGAAAGACAGTTATCATGCAAGAATTAATTCATAATATTGCAAGCGAACATGGAGGGTATTCAGTAGTTGCTGGAGTAGGGGAACGTACTCGTGAAGGAAATGATCTCTACCATGAGATGAAAGATTCAGGAGTTATTGATAAGACTGCTATGGTATTTGGACAAATGAATGAAGCTCCAGGACCTCGTGCTCGTGTAGCTCTTACTGGTCTTACTATGGCTGAATATTTCCGTGATGTTGAAAAACGTGATGTTCTCCTTTTCGTTGATAATATTTTCCGTTTTACACAAGCAGGTTCTGAAATTTCCGCTCTTCTTGGACGTATTCCTTCTGCAGTAGGTTACCAACCAACTCTTGCAACTGATATGGGGGCACTTCAGGAACGTATTGCTTCAACTCGTAATGGTTCTATTACTTCTGTACAGGCAGTATATGTTCCAGCTGATGACCTTACTGATCCAGCTCCTGCAAATACATTTGCTCACTTGGACTCTACAGTGGTTCTTTCTCGTCCTATTTCTGAACTTGGTATTTACCCTGCAGTAGATCCACTTGATTCTACATCAACCGTTTTAATTCCAAAAATAGTAGGTGATGAGCATTATGGAGTGGCTCGTACTTGTCAGCGTATTCTTCAGCGTTATAAAGAGCTTCAAGATATTATTGCTATTCTTGGTATGGATGAATTATCAGAAGAAGATAAGCTTATGGTTGCTCGTGCACGTAAGATTCAGCGTTTCTTCTCTCAACCATTTTTCGTTGCTGAGCAATTCACTGGAAATTCAGGTTTATATGTAAAGGTTTCTGATACAGTTCGTAGTTTTAAAGCTATTATTGATGGAGAAGCAGATTATATTCCTGAACGCTTCTTTATGTATAAGGGTTCTATTGATGATGTAATTAGTGCATACGAAAAAGAGCAACAAAAAGATACTGTTGCTGCGTAATTCACCCATTTCCTTACGATATTACTTTTATGCGATTCGAACTTATTTCAATAAATGGAAAAGTCCTTGAGACTGAAGATTTTATCTCAGCGATGATTCCTACTCATGATGGACAAATCATGGTTCTTCCAAATCATGAACCAATCTTATCAGCGATACTTCCAGGGATCCTTACCATTTCCTACGGACGAAAACATATTTATACCCCAAATTACGTAATTGGCTGAGGAGTAGTTCATGTTTCAGATGATATTTGTAGAATTATAGCAGATATTGTTCATAATGAAGATTCATTAACCGATGAGGAATATATAATCGCACAAAAAAAAGAAGCAGAAGATCTAAAAAATGCATTTGTTCTTGAGGGGAAATCAGTCGATGATCCACATAAATTAATACAACTTGAATACGAGCTTTTACGATATAGTGCTATGCATCAACTTATGAAAAATAAGGAAGCAACTCATCCAGTGTAATATAAAAAAGCAGTGTAAATTTCACTGCTTTTTTTTGAAAGAGAAATATTATTGCAAATTTAATATATTTAGTTATAAATAATTAATTGTAACTCTTTTTGTATGCAAAATACAAATCATCATCCGCCTCATGAGTGATTCCGTGAAATTTGTAATGTTCCAAATACGCTTACAACGATTCGGGCAGGAGTCGTTGGATATGTAACCTTCAGACTTTTTCATGATGGCCCAAGTTTTGAAACTGGAGCCTATTATGCCGTATGAATGCTCACAGATGCACTTGATTGATTTGCGGCAAGAAAACTGAATCAACAAACTCGTTTTGGGAAACGTTTTGATCCAATTGTAGATAGTGCATCATTTCATTTCCCACTTTGGGGCCTTGCATATTCAAGTAATAACCCAATTGCACAGTGAGTCTTCCTTACATCCTCCTGTCTTCTTGCCTTAAGGGATGCACATCTTTTTAAAATGGGAATAGAATTAGAACATCACGGAGAAATGTTTGATGTAAGTCCCATCGGAAAGGTAAAAACAGCAGTACAAATGGGGGCACTCTCACTTCTTATTACAACTCCAGAAACCTACCAACATATTCGTGAAATTGGTACATGGCTTCTTGGGTGAGGAGCTGCATTTTCATTAGCAACCTGGATAGATTATTATAAACGTATAAAAGAAAAGATTCAGAACATACATTCAGAAGAATAAAATGAAATATATGCTTCGAAATTATCAAACAGGGGAGAGAAATAGTATAGAATAGTACAAGAGTCATTTTTCTATATTCAATTAATATGGACTCATATAAAGTGTAAAAAATACAATTTCTTTTTGACATTAAAAAGTATTTTCATATATTTACGAGTGTAAATACAACACTTAATAAAAGAAAGGCCAATAGATGGCTTAAATATTTTCTCACTTAATAAGTGTAACAATTACACCTTAATATTTATCTTTCGATATATGTCTCGAGAAGCACTTATAGTCGTAGATTATCAAAACGACTTTGCAGAAGGGGGATCCCTTGCGGTAAATGGAGCACGTGCACTAGTTCCATTTATACAACAACAAATAAATTTTACCAAGAATGCATCCTGACTCATTGTTGCAACGCGTGATTGGCATCCAGAAAAAACAGTTCACTTTGATAATTGGCCAGTACACTGTGTGGCAAATACTGCAGGTGCTGAATATATAAATGGTATTGATTCAAATATGATTGATACAGAGATATTTAAGTGATTCCGTAATAGCAATGATGGATACTCTGGTTTTGAGTGAGTTGATAATCTCGATGGTAATGAAAAAGCTTGATTTGAAGTTGCCTCATCAGCCCGTACACTGGAACAGATTCTTCGAGAATCCAATATTCAGGTTCTTAAAATAGTCTGACTTGCTACTGATTTTTGTATATTTGCCACAGCACGTGATGCAAGAAAACTTGGATTTGATGTTTCTGTACTCCGTTCAGGTATTGCAGCCGTAAATGTTCCAAATCTCCCAAGTTGAGAAGATAAACTTCGTGAGTTATCAGAAATCTGAGTAAAAATTTCCTCTTAGATAAACGTAAATATTACACTTCATAACTTTTTATATATGCGTACCAATCTTCCATACACACTCCAAAATTCTTTTGCCCCTGCTCGTGATGAAGCAGAGGTGCAGAGTCTTCTCAATAATGATGTTTATAAATTTTTGATGCTTGATTTTATTCTTGCTCGTCCCGAGTATACAAATCTCAATGTACGATGGAAGATGAAGGTACGCAATCAAGATGTAAAACTTTGAAATGTTATTCCAGAATGAGAATTTCGTGCACAACTTGATACTACACAATCAATTTGATGAGTATCACCCGCTGATATTTCCTACCTTCGAGGAATGACTTCTGTAACTGGTCGACCCCTTCTTCGAGAAGAAATCCTCAAATTTCTTGAAACTTTTCGTCTTCCTGATTATTTTCTTGAATCTGATAAAGCTGGAGGATATAATCTTTCTTTTGAAGGAAGTTGGGCCACATCGATGATGTGGGAAATTCTTTCTCTGAAGATTGTAAATAGTCTCTACCTCTATAACTATGCAAAGAAGGCAAAGATTACTCCAGTAGAATGGAATCGAATTATGACTGGACTTATGGGGAGGCTTTATACCGATATAGATACAGTAAAAGCAGATCCTCGTATTACATTTTCAGAGTTTGGAACTCGCAGAGCGGCGAGTACTGATATTCACCGTCAGGTGCTCGAGATCCTCCAATCTGAGCTCCCTGGTCAATGCACTGGAACCTCGAATGTGATGCTCGCTCGTGAGTTCGGACAGAATAATCCACGTGGAACGAATGCACATGAGCTTCGTATGATTCCTACTGCACTTCAAGATTCTCCAGAAGATATCATAACTACTATGTATGATATAGATCGACAATGGATGGCACATTTTCCTGAACTCGCCATCCTTCTCCCCGATACATTTGGAACGAGTTTTTACTACAAGAATGCTCCACGAGATATTATCGAAGGACATATTGGTACTCGTTTTGATTCCAAAGATCCGATTATTGCCATCCCTGAATATGTGAATTTTCTTCTTGAAAATGGTCAAGACCCTCTAATAAAAATGGGAATTCCGAGTGATGGACTTGATGCACGTTCTATTCGTGATATTACAGATAAATGTTCTGGAATGGTAGGAAAATTGACATATGGTTGGGGAACAGGATTGACGAATAATACAAAAGGATTATTTCCTCGTGAGAAAGAAAATTTTGGTCCATTTGGCTCATTCTCGGTTGTTGTGAAACCTGATGCAGTAAAGCGAAGTGATGGAACTTGGGTATCATGTGTAAAACTTTCCGATAATCCAAATAAGGCTATTGGTTCTCCAGAACGAGTGGAACTTTTCAAGAAGACATTTTGAGTTGCTGGAATGAGTGAACAGAATGTGGTGGTATAATTCTTTGACAAAATAAATAACAATGTATTATATATACATTGTTATTTATTAAAATATGATTGAAATAAGACCAGATTCGAATCAAGAGATTCTTTCGGTGATACTCGGATTGAATTCGCCCCCTGAATCAGTAATAGAATCAGTTATTGAGATTTATAAGAAACGATTCCATCTAAGAGATGATGTATGTACATATTACAGTAGTAAGGAACGAAGTGAGATTTCTGATTTTTGAAACCTGAATCCAGAGTGACGGATACAGCTCATTGTATCCGAAACACTTCAGGACTTTATCGAAAACGTACATCGGATGTATGAAACAATTTTATCAGGTCAAACTGAATATGAAAAACGGAAGAAGCCAACAGGAATATATGGAGTAAATGGAATTGAATCCTGGGTAGAAAGAAGGTATCTTGAGTGGCCAGCACCATATCCACTTTCAAGCGCAAATCTTATTACCCCTGAGCATTTTACGAGACCACTTATGATTGTATGATATAGGAAAAAATAATCCCCAATATGGGGATTATTTTTTAAGATTTCGGTAGGTAAGCATAAAGATTTTTTTGATATTCTGCAATCATTGGATTCTCTCTAATAATAGATGACTTATAGATGGGATTTTTCGAGAAAATCCCTTGCAAAGTATAGCATAGAAAGCGTTCTTCACTATGATAATTAAAAAACTATTGTAATTTGT
>CAKZJF010000010.1 GCA_936941205.1 uncultured Candidatus Altimarinota bacterium
TGATGAGTTGAAAATTGTATTAAAAAAAACGCCAACACCACCACCAATAATAGACACCTTATCATCATCATCAATTAAAGATAATGAGAATGAAATTTTAGACGAAAAAATGAAAATATTATAAAACTTATGAAGGCATGTTTTAGTAAAAAACGTCACCTGAGTGATCTGAATAAAATAATTGTTGCTATTCACACACAAGAGTCACACGGGGATGATATCTATCTCAATGCCATTCATGAACTTTTTAAGAATGAAAAAAATGCCATCGAAGTTATAAAATGGAAAGATATTATAGAAAACCTTGAACAAGCAATGGATAAGTTTGAAAATACTGCCAACACTGTTGAAAATATCAATATTAAAGCAAGCTAATTTCCTTTAACATATTCATATGGATTTCATAGTTCCTGTTATTGATGCTGTTATAGCATACCCATTTATCACTTTTATTATTCTTGTTGCTCTTGCTTTTGATTTTACCAATGGAATGCACGATAGTGCAAACTCCATAGCAACTGTTGTATCTACACGAGTACTTTCTCCAAGAAATGCAGTTATCTGGGCTGCCTTCTTTAATTTTCTTGCTATTTTTATAGTTGGTACTGCCGTTGCAAAAACTATTGGAAAAGGAATGATTGATATATCATTTGTTACCCCTCTCGTAATCTTTTGTTGACTTCTTGGAGCTATATCTTGGAATCTTATCACTTGGTGGTTTTGACTTCCGACTAGTTCATCTCATGCACTCCTTGGATGATATCTTGGAGCGGCACTCTCAAGCTGATGAGTTCATGCCGTTATTCTTTCTTGATGGACCAAAACAATTGTTTTTATATTTCTTGCACCTTTCATAGGAGCAGTACTTGGCTTTCTCCTATTTATACTAAGCAATTGGATAGCAAAGAATTTTCAACTTTCCGTTGTAAATCGGGCATCTCGATGGCTACAACTTCTCTCTTCTGCACTCTACTCTATAGGGCATGGTGCGAATGATGCACAAAAAACCATGGGAATAATTGTAAGCCTTCTATTATCTGCTCATCTCACAAAAAGTCCTGAACCTCCTATGTGGGTTATTATATGAGCATATCTTGCTATTAGTGCAGGTACACTCACTGGAGGATGGAAGATTGTAAAAACCATGGGGAGTAAAATCGTAAAACTTCGTCCAATTGATGGTTTTTGTGCTGAAACAGCAAGTGCTGTGAGTCTTTTTGTAGCATCATCACTCTGAGTACCAGTCAGTACTACGCATACTATTACTGGAGCTATATCATGAGTTGGTTCAGCAAAAAATGCTCGTGCAGTTAATTGGGGAATTACTTTTCGAATTGTATGGGCTTGGATTCTTACTATTCCATCAGCCTGTTTTATTGCTTATGGACTTCATGTAATACTTTCGATGTATATTGGGGTATAACCATAGTACTCCCAAATATTTTGGAATATTTGAAAAAGTTTTGACAAAGTAAATATTTCTCTTATATTCCGCCAGCTCTTTTGACTTCATGACGAAGAAATTCGTTTTGGGGCAATCGAGTACATTCATCAACCAACAGCCTTTTAGGCTCAAGGAGAAAACCACGATGCACACGAAAACTACACAGCAAGGCACTATTGGCGGCCAAACCGGTACTGATGGTGACAAGACCAGCATTCCGGGCGGCAATATCCATTCCACTGGTATTGCCTGCGCTGAAAGCGATGCTTTCGCTGGTAAGTCTGGCGATATCATCACTGGCGATTCCGATCGCTGCAGCGACAAGTAATTTTGCATCGTAAGCATATTGCCTCCAAACCAATATGCTTACACCGCCCTCATAAGGGGCGGTTTTTTTATGATTTCACAATTAAATTTTAATTTTGGTTTTTATATGTTTTCCTTATAATATCGCTACCGTGTCACTACTCGCCTATCCGAAGAAGTTGATTTATTGTGTCATTTTCTTTGGATCGACGAGTGATATGGATTCTATTTTTTTATATCATTTTTATGATTGTTGCCCTAAAAGATAAGTTTGCCTTATCACGGTCTATTGTTGAAAAAACCTATTCAATCGGTGGAAAAAAAATCACATTCGAATCAGGACGCCTTGCACTTTTTGCAACTGGTTCCGTAGTTATTAAGGATGAAGACGGAAATTTTCTTCTTACAACCACTGGTATCGGAAATCCAAAAGATGGGGACTTCTTCCCACTCACTGTAGAATACCAAGAAAAATATTATGCGAATGGGAAAATTGGTGGAAACCGATTCATGAAACGAGAAGGTCGTCCAAGTGAAACTTCCATCTTGAATAGTCGTGTTATCGACCGTCCTATCCGTCCTATGTTCCCAAAAGGTACTCGCACAGAAGTGCAGATTATCTCAACAATTATGAGCTCAAGTGGTGTTTCTGACTTTGGTTGGTATGGGGTTACTGGAGCCTCTCTTTCTATTCTTCTTGCTGGAGTAAAAGAGTTCGAAGCTCCTGTTTCAGGAGTTCGTGTGATTGCAGATGATGCTGGGAATTTTATTTTTGACCCAACATTCGAACAACTCCAGACTGCACACCTTGATCTTACAGTTGCTGGTACAGAAGATGCTATCACTATGGTAGAGAGTCAAGGAGATCAAGTATCCAATGACCTAATGGTTCGTGCATTTGAATTTGCTCATGCAATTATTAAGGATTTTTGTAAAGCACAAAAAGACTTCGTCACAGAATATACAAAAGTTTATACGCTTCCTGAAACAGAAATTAAAGTCATCGATACTGATACAGAAGTTCTTACAAAAGTTCATGCACTGGTAACAGAAGAAGAAATTAAATCCCTCTATAATCTTGGAAAGCTTGAGTTTCATGATGCTATTCATCATCTTGTAGATAGTATTGCAGAAAAACTTGAATATAATAAAGAAACAAACACTCCAAAAATGGGAGATATTGCTGATAGTATCAAGGATGTTGTAAAAACTCACATGCGAAAAACCGTTCTCGAAACTCGCAGCCGTCTCGATGGTAGAGCTCCAAGTGAAGTACGACCAGTTCGTGCTACTGCACCAATCCTTCCTCGCACTCATGGTTCTGCACTGTTTGAACGTGGTGTAACACAGGTTCTTTCTATTACCACCCTCGGTGGACCGTCTGATATTCAATTGATTGATGACATGTATGATGAAGATACGAAACGTTATATTCATCATTATAATTTTCCTCCGTATTCTGTCGGTGAAGTAAAACCACTTCGTGGAGTTGGACGTCGTGAAGTTGGTCATGGACGCCTTGCTGAGAAAGCCCTTGAACCCGTTCTTCCAGATGAAACAACATTCCCTTATATGATTCGGGTTGTTTCAGAAACCACTACTTGTAATGGTTCTTCTTCTATGGGAAGTGTCTGTGGATCAACTATGTCTCTCATGGATGCAGGGGTTCCTATTAAAGCTATGGTAGCAGGGGTTGCCATGGGAATGATTTATGACGAAACCACAGGAAAATATGAAATACTTGCAGATATCCAGGCTCAAGAGGATTTCCTCGGTGATATGGATTTCAAGGTAGCTCGAACTGATACTGGAATCACTGCCCTTCAGATGGACTGTAAGATTTCTGGTCTATCCATGGATGTAATTCGTGAAGTATTTGCGAAGTCTATCGATGCTTGTGGTTATATTATGGATGAGATGAAAAAATGCCTCAATGCTCCACGTCCAGAGCTTTCACCTTACGCCCCTTTTCTCCTTGCTGTCTTTGTTCCGGAAGAAAAAATGCGTGAAGTAATCGGAAAATGAGGAGAAACCATCCAAGGAATCGAAAAGGATTTTGGTGTAGAGGTAAATCTTGAAGACGATGGACAATGTACTATTACAGCAAAAACTCAAGAGGCTGGAAAAGCAGCTCTTGAATTTATCAAATGAATTCTCAAAGATATCGAAGTAGGTGATGTGTATGAGGGAAAAATTGTAAAAATTCTCGACACGGTTGGTGCCATTGTTGAACTTTGAAAAGGAAAAGAAGGAATGATTCATATTTCGAAATTTGGAATCAAGGAACGCATCGCCGATGTCAATACGGTTGCTAAAGTTGGTGAAATTGTGAAAGTAAAAGTTTACAATGTAGACAAAGAAAAAGGTCGTATCGGACTTGAAAAAATACTCCCTGCTAGTCCTGTTTCTTGAGACGCCCCAGAAGTAATAGTAAGTGCATAATTCTTCAAAGTTAGAAAAGGAAATACTTTTCTTGTAATAAAAATCCTCCATTTTTCTTGGAGGATTTTTATTATGCTGAATCGAAAGTATTTGACAAATATACTTAATTACTTATCATTATAATATATTTATTTGTTTTTCTAATATATGAAACTGAAAAATATTACACCGAGTCATGAGCAACATAGTCATATATTTTATCATGATGGTATCTCAGTTGATGAAAAAGGAAGAATCCTATTTTCTGAAGAAGCCAAAAAAGATCTCAGTGATACGATTGATCGTATTCGAATAGAGATTCCGGAAGAGGATATTACTCCAACTAACATTACAGAAGATACTGCCCAAGAAGTAATAGACATTCTTGCTATTAATCATGTTTCTGGAAAGAAAATCAATAAAGTCATGAAGCGTATTCGAAAAATCTTTCAATGAGATGCAAAAGAAACGCCAAAAGTTGAAAAAGTTATGAAGAAAATGGAGAAGGAAACACATATTCCAAGTATTCACTTAGATATAGAATACACTTCTACTTCATGAAAGATTGAAAAACTCCCCACTGGTATAATAGTAAGAAAAGATGCAACTTCTTTCGAAGGAATTCTCCATTCACTCCAAACTCGATGTAGTTTTAATGGGATTTTTACAAAAAGGGGAAGCAAATAAAAGATATTCTCATTCTCTATTTACGAAAATTCACTATTTTTTCGTGCTTGTTTATCGTATTTATATATACTCATTTTTACAATTCAACATATATGGAACAAAACAGAAGTTCAGAAGTACATGCCTCAAAACTTTGACCGAATAATCTTCCTCAAACATATACAGGGACGGTATATGTAAAATTTCTTATTGATCGAATACTCAATAAAGAAAATGCAAGAACCAACAAACATATTTCTAAAAAAGAGGATGAACGAGTTCGACTTGGCTACAAATGAATACCTTATAATGCACTTCCGTATCAATATCGGTATCATATATCACAATTATCAAAAGAAGAGGCAAAAAAACTCGAGCATTACTGGAATTATCAAGATGATGATCGAAATAATTCAAAAGAACTCCATAGTGTCCTTGATGCAGAACGAAAGCTCTTACGGTATTTTCTGAATGAACATATAAAAGGAAATAATATCCTCTAATATAATTTTATGACTTTCTCGAAAAAAAATCTAACACTAGGCATTTGAGGAACTCTTCTTGCAGTTTGAATAGGAATTGGAAAAAATATGCCGGAAAATATGCCGGAAAATCAACCCTATTGTAATCATGTGTTGGTTCAGATAGGAAAACAAATTGGTGATCTTGTTGCTGGTCATTGCATTGGAATAGATACAATTCATGATGTTACATTTCTTCCAGCTCCGAAGAATATGCATGATGCTCTGATACAAAGTGAAACAGTGACAACACTTCCAGATAAAACAATTACGAGTAATAGTATTCTTGGGAAAAATGGATATATTCTCGGTGTACTTCCTGATAAGAATAATCAACCTATAAAACTTCAATTTGAGTGAGTATTTGTCTTCTCAAAGCAAGCAGATAAAGTTCGGTGAGAGAAGAGTATATATCTTGATATACGAGAAGAAAATTTTTACGTTCATCCCGATGAAAATGGAGAAACTGAAATCAGTGGACTCTCTTGATCTGGAGTGTATACAACAGATGGTGTTTTAGTTGGAATTATGACTCAAATTGGTGTTGAAAAAACACAAGATGGACGATTTCGGGTAAATTTTATTACTTTTGCATGACCTGAAATATTGAGACTCATACCTACAAACCGAATTCAAACATAGAAAAATGGGTACCACGAGGTACCCATTATGGTTGAAGGAATGTCGAGTCCATTCTGGTAGATACACCATCACAGATCAGGCCTATGATAGCCCAAGCGATACTCAACATGGCAGGGACGAACATTCTCCTTTCCCCTTTCGGGAAGAATAATTTTTTACGTCAACAGCCCTTCCTCGTCCCTACATACCCGTAGGAACTGCTGACACCATCTAAACCTTGAGCGTGATGTACATAATACACCTCCCTTCATAGAATTGATTAATAGTCAACAATATTATTTATAATCAATAAATAATATTTTGCAATAATATTCTGAAAAATGTTCGCTTCTTTCTGTTTTTTCGATACAATACGCCCATATAATACCAACTATGACACAACAAACCTTTGCCTTTATTCTTGGGCGTGAATCGAAACTTTCCCTTGCTGAACTTTGCAATCTATACGGTTCTAATAAGCTTATTACATGGACTGAACATTTCGCAATTTTCTCCTTATCACACTTTTCACAAACTGATCTCATGCATCTGGGTTGATCCCTTCGTGTTATACGTATACTTGAAGAAGGAATTTCTTCTGAACACTTTACTAGTCAAATCCTCCTCACCATAAAGGAATCCAAACATGAGGGAAAATATACTTTTGCACTTGCAAATTATGGAATTCAACTCCCTATTTTTGACATGGGAATGCGTATTAAAAAAATGCTTCTTGGGGAAGGAATTTCTGCTCGATTGGTCAATCATGAAAATACCAATATTCACTCAGCTGTTTTTAAAAAAGAAAAGCTTGCAAAGCAAGGAGGTGAATTTTGTTTTTTACAAACTCCTCAGATTGGTTACTTTGGAATTACTATAGCGGCACAAGATATTGATGATTACTCTCGGAGAGATACCACAAAAGAACGAGACATGATTGTGGGTATGCTTCCACCAAAACTTGCACAAATGATGATTAATTTGAGTCGAAAAAATTCAGAAGATCTCCCATGAATCTATGATCCATTCTGTGGACTTGGTACGGTGCTGATTGAAGCAGCAAACATGAATATACTCAGTATACTTGGAAGTGATATTAATCCGGATATGGTAACTGCTACCCAAAATAATATCAATTCATATATCGAAACTGAAAAGGTATGGTATGACCGTATTACAAAAAGTGGTGGAACTCCAAAAAAGAACATCCATCATCTCAAATCTGAGATTTTTCTCATGGATGCAACAGAAATAGAAATAAGCATGGGATCGGAAAACCTACGAGGACATAATATAGTAAGCGAATGATACCTCGGTGATATCATGCATCCAAGAAGCATTACGA
>CAKZJF010000011.1 GCA_936941205.1 uncultured Candidatus Altimarinota bacterium
TTCTTACACAACAGTCGCAGACTGAGCAAGTATAGCAATTACTTCTACTTCTACTCCGAGTATATGGGTAAAGACGAATATAACAGCGAATAGAATGTACCTGAGTAGCAACGATTTTAATGCTTCTTCTGATAAAGATTGAAGCAACAGGCAAAGTGTAGTGTATCAGGTAATCCAATAGTTATGACATTTACTACAAGAACAATCCCGACAACAACCTACACCAATCCAGTAAGACCATGAATACTAGATTATTATTCATGGTTATCTGCTCCAGACTCATGGGAGAATGCTAACTTATCATGGGATAGTTATGGCTCTTGACCACAAGCAACAACATACGGAGAAAGAATAATACCAAATCCTAAAAATTACGTCAACTATTTACTTGATCAATATCATCAAATAATCTTTTTTGAAAGTATTAAGGTTATTAAACAACTTCTACAATAAAAAGCAAGCTAGGAATTACAACACTAAGTGGAAGTAACACATGAGACCAGACAAGTATCGTATGAATTACAGGTACAAAGGCTCAATTTGATACCGCTTGTACAGATGGGAACTTTATGTATTCAGGTGACACAGCTACAACTACAAACGCTCTACAAAGTGCTACTACAACTATAAATGTATCAAGTGCTACAGCTCCAACAAACTGACAAGTATTGACCGCTACAAGTGGAACTGCAGCAACATGGCAATCTCTTTCTTCTTCTGGAATCCAGACAATTGGAATGAGTGCTACTAGTGCTACAATGGTTAAAACAGATACAGTAGAAAACACTATATTCACTCAAAGTATTACAGGTGGTTTACTTTCTACTACAAAGGCAATACGAGTAAGAATATCTTGAAATTGGGTATGTAGTGCAGCAGCATGACCAGTAGTAACAATGAGAGTAAAATATTGAACTACAAACTTCGCTGTATTATCAATAACTTCCAATACCAGTACAGAGGACTTTGGTTTTGAAATAGAAGCAATAATTAAAAATAGTACAGCAACAAGCCAATCTTGACTATGAAACTTTACATCTGCAAGAAACATACTTTGATTATGAGGTGCTACACAAGCAAGTAAATACCAAACCGTAGCCGTAGCATGAACAGAAAACACCGCTAATACACTTGATTTGAAACTAACTACACAATTAAGCGGTACAGTAGGCGCGCCAGATGTACACTTTAGATATTATACTATTGAACTTCTATAATGATTCTAGCCACTCTCGTTGCATCTATATCTATAACATTTCTACCACTCTGAGCAAGTGTGGAATGATACGAATGTGGTAAGATAGCATGACTCTACTCGAATGGAAAAGTATATGTATGTGAAATAGACTCGAATACAGAGTTTTATAAGCATCATGAAATCGGACATTACTTTTATTTCAATCACTTGAACGATAAGCAAAAGAAAGAATACTTAAAAGAATACATAATTGCGAAAGAAAAAGGTATAAAATACTTTCACAGAGAATACGGAATGACAAATGTATACGAGGACTTTGCAGAAAACTTCTCTGTTATGGTACAAGGTAACAAGAACTTAAAACTATCAAAAAGAATCCTACTTATTAAAAAATATTTAAGAGAAGAATAATATGTCACAATTCACTTCATTTTCCTCCGTTCGTATACCAACCAAAGAAAGTAACTTATTTACTCTCCTTGATGATTTAACCTATGAAGTAGGATACGAATGAAGCGGTGAGTTTATAACTGTACATGATTGATTTCAAACAAACTTTGCATCTACCCCTCTAATAGTAAAAGCATTCTGGAACGCATGGGATTATAGATGGATATTATGATCCGTTCTTCATGATTATCTTTTCAGTAAATCAAAGACTCTATATGACTTTCAAAGAGCAAATGATATATTCTATGAAGCTATACAGGTTACCTGAACACCACGATGGATAGCTATTATATTCTATCTATGAGTTTCAGTCTGAAAGTATTATCATTACATGAAAAAACGATTTGTATAAAGTCGGTTTTTTTTTATAATAAATATAATAAATAGATAACCCTGACAGTTATGCCAGTAAATACAATTGATGGAATAAAAGAAGCGGCTATTCAATGAGGAGTTTGACTCTTCGGTGGAAGTGCCTACTATCTATACTTAGTAAGTAAATGACAAAAATTTATCTTCTCTATGTTCGTAATAAATCTTTTCCTTGCATTCTTTATTGGCTATGTTGTTGGGCAATTCTTACCAGATAATACTGCGTATCGTGATTGACTCCTTGCTATTAGTGGGTTTACTTCGTTTCCAATATTATCTTTACTAGAAAAGAAATTTGCTCCATATATTGTAAAATTTATTATTAAATAGTATGTTAGCCTTACTTTCAATATTTACTCTCTGGAATTTCTATACCGCTTTTTCGTATATTTATACACTTGAGCAGTGACTTAAAAGTAAAGAGTATGTCTTCTGAGATGAATGACACTCCCTTCAGCATATTAGTATAGCATGACTCACGATACTCGTATCACTTGGTATGTTCTTCCTTACTATAAATGGACAATCAAACGAAGCTACTGAACTCCTCTATATAGCTTATAATGGTGCTTTAGCCTTTGTTATTTATCCACATATAATCTCTGAAAGATAATGAGAAGTAAAATCCTTGATGCCTTAATGGCACACTGAGAAGAGAAAACACTCGCTCTCTATGATGATTATGTAAACGGAAGAATAACTATAAACGAATGTATTAAACAAACGAATATCGTAGTAGAAGAAACACAAAAGAAGATACAAGAAGAAACCAATCGAATACTCTGCATAGAATACTACTGGAAACAGTAAAGTTTATTCATAAGATAACTCAAATGATATGAAAGTACCTAAAGTGCAAGAACAAACCATGGAAACATTACAAACTCAGGATAAAGTGGATAATAATATGAGCTACGGTATGAATTGTTATTTATATTTTCTTATTGGAAACAGTTGCTCTTAGTTTAGTTTAATAATTTCTTATTATGGAAAGAACTGAATTTGTACACTTCTATATCACTCAGGATCATAGAAAATGATGTTGATACGAATACGCTCCACCTGATGCAATAATTGAACACCCAACACACATAACAAAAGAAGAACTTGAAATACTTGTACATTGAACTATCCAGAATGCTATGAAGATTATAGACAACCATATATAGTATGATACTCCGATTATATCACGAGCTATTAAATGCAGTTATAGACAACAAAGAAAAACCAAGCAAAGAACTCCAAGAAAAGATTGAAGAAATAAAGAAAAGAATACAGGAACTATTGGATACTGATTATCACTTTGATTTATAACTATGACAAGACTTCTCTTTTCTTCCCATCATCTTCTTCCTAAATCAAGAGGGTGAGCATGACACTGAGCGAACATGGTACGACTCGTTCACTCATTTCATAATCGCTGGCATGTTCTGT
>CAKZJF010000012.1 GCA_936941205.1 uncultured Candidatus Altimarinota bacterium
CCATCATTCAACCAGATATATCAAGCAAACCAGTAGTTTCAATATCATGGGTACGGTCACTGAGTATTGTATGGTACGTCAAATGGTTCACTATGTGTGATGTCGAATATATTTAGAAACGTATCCATATCTTCCTTGGTATATCATCTTTTTAATATAGCAAGGTCTTCTTCTCGAACCATCTCTATCTTCGCACAAATAATATTGTCAATAGTATATCAGTTCTCGTAGAGTTCTCTGATTAAATCAGCCTTAATGTTTAGCATATTCTATTTAAGATAAGTTATAAACTTGTCGTACCATCTACCATACTTATGATAGTAGGCTTCTTGTTCTTGCTTCACAAGGGTTATACTATCCATCGCTTGTTCCTGTGCATGCTGGGCAAGGAGTGATACATAGGAAGCATGCAATGTTTCTTGGTCAAGGTTTCTTATATCATCAAACAAAGGTTTAAATATTATGTAATCCTGTACCCGTGGAACGATTGGTTTAACCAATCATGATTGAAACATCCACCCTTTATCTTTCATCCACTCATGTTGCCATCGTAAATCACTCCTGCCACAATCATGGTATGCCATCTCCATTGCATTGCTATATGATACCCCTCTACTGTGATAGTAGTGAGTGCGAGCTTCAAGGAAACCTATGTTGCTTGTGATATCCATATACTATGAATCGGTTAATGAATCTTTGGTTAACATAAACTTAATCGTTTCGGTAGCATGCTCCACTCATCTCAAGTATCATGCTTCCCATTCTGGATTGGAAGAATCAATCTCATCCCAGAGTTCATACGTATCTGGAAAATCATCGAGAGCTTCTCGAAAAATTTCATCAGTGATTGCTGTGATACGCTCATCAAAGTCTCGTGTCATAGTTGGGATATGTTCGTTTGCTATGATATTATATATTTTCTTATTCATAATTAAAAAAGTTATTAGGTATAGATTCGATTGTCTTTCATTCCACTTCTTTTATCTTGTCGAGCATGATGCGGTAGTTCTCCATGTAGATGCAAGCCTCTTCATATTTCACTCAAGATAAAAAAAGTGAATGACTAACTGAGATGGTGTTGTCTGTATCATTTGGATAATAGATATGTAACCGTGGTCACTTGAAGCTGTACAAATTTATTGAACTATATCATATACGTTCCTCATGTTTATTCCGTACTTCCCTTTTGTTCCTTGTTTCCAGTACAAGTGGTGCATACTTCTTAAACCGTGTAGATAGATTATCTATAAACTTATATGCTACATCTATATCACTCTGGTTTATATTTCTGGTCATTGCTTTCAGGTACCCAAACATGTTTGCCTTATAGGATTGTATCTCGATGTTTATGATAGTCATACTTCCATATCGTACATATGTACTAACATCTACATAATCAAACAAATCTTTGTTCGTAGTATAGATATATTTAACAACATCCAGTAAGGTTACAGACATCATATCCTGACCTACATACTCTATCTTCGACATCGTGGATACTGTTGTGTGGTCATCTCATGCTGGCTCTGTTGTTGTGTATCATAGTTCCGCCATCATTGGTACCGCTTCATTGGGTACGGTGTAAGTTCAACGCATAAAAAGAAAAGGTAAAGGATTAATTACTGTGATAATTTTTATCATGTTCCATACATGATACTAGTTCCATGCTGGATTGTAGTTCGTTGCAAAAGTTCTCGAAACAAAACCAACAAGCGAAAGTATATCGTGGTGAGCCTGTAGTATTGGTAAGTGTGATGCCATTGTCTCTCTCATAGTCTTCCATGTATGTTTCCATGTCGTCAATATGTTCGATGTAAAACTCCTTACAATCTGAATGATATATGAACTCTGATATGATACCTGATTGACACCCGTTGTTCATATCTTCAAGGAAAGTACTAAGCATTTCCATACTGGTATTATAGTTTGTGTATCCATCTATCTTGTCGATAATGATATCAACAAAGAATAAGAAGAAAGAGAAGTCCTTGGTATAGTCTGTTGTTACATTGTCAATGAAGTCAAGCACGTCACTCTGTTCCCGTGATAGAGATATTTTTAGTGGTGGATTGTACGGATTAGATGGTACAGATATGTACTTTAAGTACTTTGTTTGTAGTGTTTCCATAAAAAGAAAAGGTTATTTAATTATAATAAGGATGGAATGTAGTACCCTATCATCAGTATTAATTGTGGTAGAATATTGTAGCTCTACAATGGAATTACAATCTGTATTGGAACGTATAAATGATTCTGCAAGATTGGTTAATTCCTTTGCATCATAGCCAGTGTATATTTTTAGATGGTAATTCATATAATAAAATGGTAAGGATATAATATTATTCTCTATAACTGTTGTATATTTCTATGTTCATGTTGCGGAAGTCAATAATCAATTCATCACCCACCTTATCTTGTAGTTCTTTCAGTTCGTCAAGTGTATTAATTTCTATATTTGGATTGTCATAGTGATATCATCTATCATCAAAAGAAAATCAAAGTTTTTCGTATACTTCTTTTTTCTTGTATAATTTTGTTCATTGGTCAATACCAAACTGTGACATTGATAGTATAAAATTCATATAATAAAATGGTAAGGATTAAAATGAGCCACTATCTTTTATGCGTGTGAACGTATTGTCTTGCAATTGTTTTGTAGAATTATCCCTACATGATGTACATATATATACGTCATCAAGTGATGGAATATAGAAGAGTTCAACATAAGAATCCGAGCAACATTCACAGAATAAAATATGTTCACGTATCATATAATAAAATGGTAAGGATTAAAATATTTTTCGGATTGTTCCGCTTGCTTCCATAGCTTCGAGCTGTAAAGATGTAGCGGGAAAGAGTGTTGATAGTTTCATGATATCATTTTGATATCGTGGACTTTGGATAACGTTGCGGATGTTGTCGTGATATACTATACGACCTGCGGATGTTTGGAATTTCTGTAACATAAAAAGAAAAGGGAAAGGATAAAATTAAAATATAACTTTTGGATATCTGGCATGCTGTTTGTCTATATAGAAAACACTGCTTGCCCACTTCATGGCATGAGTACATTCTGCTTGTGCTTCCTCTTCTGTGGTGTACGTGTCAACACTGTAGCCACTGCATTCAGATGATGCTATAAAAACTAGATACATAGATGGTAAAATTAAAGGTAAGTGATTATCTGTATATAATATTATCGACTGCGTTCATTATGAGATGATGATGTTCTTGTGGGATAGCTCCCATTAATTGTTCCGCTAGGTCATCCCGTGCATAGAATCCCCAACATGAGTCAACAATATTTTCTTCTGTCTCCGTGGATAGTGTACCATCTTCACGGAATAGTGGAATATGTTCTATTAATTTATACCCGTATACGTCACCCCAAATGTACGCGTCAAAAAGTTTCCTTGATTCTGTAAAGATGTTGTCTTTGTCTTCTGGATTTATCCCTGTGCGTGTGATATATTCAGGCGTTAAAATAAATATACCTTTAATATAATCACCCTGTGAATATCAACGGGATTCGAATATATAATATGGAACATCTGCAAGTGTGCAAAGAGTCTCGAACATATCAAAAACCGTTTCATATTTGTCTTCATCTTTGATACATTGGTATAGATAATCACTCTCATTATTTCCGTATGCTTCCCTATAGTTTTCTTCTATATCATCTTTGTCGATATACTTCGCAAGTGGTAACATATCCAGTGTAAGAGTGATTTTCTTTTTTAAAATTATATCTTGCAAGTCTGATTCTATTCATACCGCACTATTGTATGTTGTCTCTTCTGGTCTTCATGATACATATACAAGAGGTGGTTCACAATCCCATTCCGCGAAAGGATTTATCGGACTATCATCATGTAGGACTTTTAGTGAAAAGGTTTTCATATTTTAAAAAGGTTATTTAATTATATTTAATAGTCTATCATTTTGGATACTGCATAAAATGTAGTCTCATGATATGAATGTATAATCATTTTCAATTATATCCAAGTATGTATCCCGTTGTATATCGTGTGATTTATAGATTGCTTTTTCTGTCTCTATAAATACAGTTCATGCAAAGGATAGATGAATATATTTTATGCGTTCATTATTATAAGTACTGGAATTATATTTTTTTAATTCATACATATACGGGAAAAGTAAAATAGTAAAATGATTGTATAACTAGTCAATAAAGTACTCTTCACTGTAGCACGTGGATTGTATAAAGTCTTCCATGAATTCCACCATTTTATTATTGATAGCATTATAATTTTCTACATAAAACCTGATAGCACACGAACGGGCTTGGCTATCCGAGAATCAAAGCTCTTTATATGAAAGAAAATTATAATTGTATGACTGATAATTTATGAAAGTCCTGACACGGTTTGCAAAAGTTCTTGGCTTCATGTCTTCCTTATTCATAGATAGAAAATATCTATACTGGTATTGTGAATTATTCAACATACTCCATACGTCACACTCTAGCATAGAATATGCATCCGCATCGTTTAAAGATATATATTTTTGTCAACGTGGTTTATAATTCTCATACTTTCATTTCATATGTTCGAAGTCTTTTACTTTGAATGTAAAATTTTTTGTATAGTTTGGTTTAATAGTCATATATAAAAAGGGTAATGGTAAAAGGTGAAAAGATTATTTTGATAAAAATCATGATTTTTAGCTGATAAAGTACAATCATTAAATTTGGAACTCTTAAGAGTATGAATGAAGAATTTATTCATTTTTTCCTTTTATTAATTTAAAATTGAATTAAACAAAAATTAAAAAAAGCGGCCGGAGAGGAGGTCGATCACCTCAATTGGTGCCGGCAGCGTATCCATGAATTAGATACCCATGTTAGTTATTTGAATCCATTTTGGTATATCAGTGCTTTGTTAATGGGTTTGATTGCCGGCTTGTGGGGCGATAGGGTAAGCTTGGGGTTTTTAGCTGAAACAGAACATCAAGTAGAAAGGCATTTGTATAAGCATTTACAGAAACTGCCATTACAGGATAAAAAAAGTCGGATTATTGTCGA
>CAKZJF010000013.1 GCA_936941205.1 uncultured Candidatus Altimarinota bacterium
ATACTTTTACTCAACCTATAGTCTTATATCATAGTGCTACACTTGCTGGTACATTATCAACTGATATAGCACCATCTCATTTTATATTAGATGATTTTACTTTCCATGATCCATCTGCGTTTTGTCAGATAATAATACCAACGTGTCAGTATTTCTTAAAATTAGCATCATTGGAAGGTTGCCATACTATAGCTTTACCAATAGCACCTGTATCTTCATTTGCTACACTCTTTTTCTGTTCTATTGAGTTTCCAAATAATGAAGAACCTGCAATATCATTTATATATTCACCACACTCTTTTCAATTATTAGGGTTTGTTGTTTGTGATAGTCTTGAAGGTATTATTGTTCATTCTGGAGCGTTTAGTAAATCATTTCATTTTTGAGTTCATACTGATACAGATACAGGACTTCCAGAAGATGTTGTTCAAGTTGCTGTTTTGAAAGTTACATTTCATGTTTTTGGATCTGTTACTGCAATAGTTCACCCTCAAAGATTAGAGAATCCAAATTCATTTGCTTTTGGCTCCATCTTTGCTTTCTGATATGCCATATACTGTGTGTACTCTGGTTTTGCTTGTGCTTTAGATATAACCTTTCCTGTTGCATCTTTAATATCTCAACCCATAACAAGATGGTTTAAGTTTGTCATATAATCAGCAAAGTTTCCTCATTTTGCAACAAAGTCTTTAGCATCTGCAATAATCTCTTGTGAACTTCTCTGAAAGTTTATTCATAAATCAGAGAATTGTTTTATAAATGTTGGAATTGCTGTATCTGGATTGCTTGCCAATTGTGCCTGTTGTTCAAGTTTCTGCTCAAATTGTGCTTGGTCAGTTTCAAGTGATAAATCAGATTGGTATTGAGCGAGAGCGGATTGTTGTGCAAAATCAAGACTATCTTGGTTTGCTTTTTGGTCAAACTCATACGATTTATCTAAAATACCTTGTCTATATTTAACATCAGCAGATAAAGCATTTTGTTCGTATGTCATTGTACGGATTTGGTCATTGAGTGACTCATTTCTTCGTGCTGCAAGTGCGTATGCTGCACCTTTTGATATTCAAGGAGTATCTTTAATAATAGTACGAGTCATATCATCTCGTTCGTCAACTAACTCTTGAAGAAGCTGTGTTTTTTCATTGAGCTTTTTAACATCGTTTACAAGTTCTGGGTCTTCGTTTGCCAAATAGTCTCTGTAAGAAGCAAGAGTATTTTCATCTTTAAACTTTGTTATAGTATCGTTTAATTTATCGAGTGGGTTACTTACTTCATTCTTTACTCAGTTCACCGCGTTTACTGCACCAATAGCCGCATCATTGTTGCTTTTCGTTTTAATATAAGCATCGTACTTTGTCTTTGCCTGTACATAGTTTGGATTCTGTGCCAAATCATTCGATAGTTCTGTTCCTATATCATTAGAAATCATTGAGCTATATAATTGATCTGGAGTCATTGAGTTATACTTTGCAAAGATATTATACTTTTCTTTTGCTTGCGTATATGCTTTACTATTCTTCGCCTGTTCTGGAATAGTACCACCAAGTTTTAATGACTGATACATGGTATTTGTATCTTGTGGAATTTTAGATTGAAAGAAAGCATCTAATTGGTCACGTTCTTCTTGTGGTTTAGCATCATATCCATAAGCCTTTTTATAAGTATCATAATTCGCAAATAAAGAAGGGTTATTATTAAATCCTTCTGTTAGATTTTGGTTTATTTGAGTATTACGGTCTACTTCTGGTTTTACTTCTACTGGTTTTACTGGAGTAGGTGTAGGTGTGGTAGTTGGAGGAGTAACTGGAGGAGTAACAGGAGCTGGAGGAGTTGGTGTTGTAGGTGTAACAGGTGGTTTCATCTCTGCTCTCATAACTTGCCTTTCTTGTAAAGAAGCTCCAGACATTCATTGACGAAGTTCTTGCTCATATAGTTGTGGAGCTGGTGTAACAGGAACAGGTGTAACAGGTGGTACAACAGCAGGTGGAGTTACTGGAGGTGTTGTAGGAGTTGTAGGTGTTATATTTGCTCTTGCTTGCTTTGCTGCATCTGCATAACTTAAGCCTTGAGAATTCATTAGTTCCTGTGCTTTAGTTACAAGTGTACTTCGTGGAGTTGTTGCCATAATATATTATAAAGATTTAAGTTCTTTTTGGATTTCCTTCACTTCCATTTCCTTTTCCTTCAATTCTGATTCAAGTTCTTTTTTCTTCTCTATTCTATCCTCTTCTTCTAATTTATCAAATTCAGCATTCAATAATTCAGCTATTTTCTTATTTTCTTCTTCCTCTTCTTTCATTTCAATTTCTTTTTCTTTCATTTCTTTTTCCATTTTGTTTTTATGTTCTATTTCTCGTCTTTTTTCTTCCATTGTATCTTCCATGTCGAGTTTGTTTAATTCCTTAGAAATTGCCATTATTTCATCTTTGTTTTTCATTTCCGAGTCAATATAGCTTGTTAGCTTTTTCTCTACTGTAGTGAGCATTTTAATAGCCTTTTTAGCTTCTTTCTCTTCGTATGTAAACTCTGGTACTTCTGGTATTTCAATATTGTCGATAGCTTCTTTTATTTCTGATAGGTCTACTTGTGGAATTTCACTTATTTTTGTATCTATGTAGTCACGAAGTTCACGAGTCTTGTTTGTTACATGGTTATTAAGAGCTTGATAGTTTATAGAAAAGCCACCTCATGAGCGAATATCTGATACATTTTGGTCTAAGTTATTTATACGCTTGTCGGTTACTCCAGATTCTACAAAAGCAAGAAGTGAGTTAGGATTACAAGTATAAATATAATCCTTGTCGTTACTCATTCCAGAGAAAGTATATATATAATGTCCTCCTCCCATTTCTGTCATAGCTTCATTATCTACTACTACCGTATACGGAGCATTTACTTCTCGTATGGTAATTGTCGCAGAAAGCCCCGAGATTGCTGTTCAAGGGGCTGTTGTTGTATCTAGGAAGAATGCTGTAAAGCGGTTATCTATTTGAGACATTATACAAATTCATTATTTGGTAAACGAGAACAAAGGAGTTCGTATGCTTTTATAAGTCAAAGCTCGTTTTCTTTTAATTGTGAAAATACTTCTGTTTTTGTAGATATGAATTGTGTTTTTTCTACATCAGCGTATTCGTTGTAGAGAACTCCCATAGAATAGAGTTTGTCTACTCAGTCACTTCCTTCTTCATTGATTGAAACACCTGTAATTTTAATATAGATGCTGTTTATTACTTTTATCATAAATGTAAAGTTATCCAATTTCCTTCCAATTGATTGCTGCCGCTATTGTAGCACCTACTGTTGCTGTACCTGTAAGTGGTCATGCTGCAAGAGTAAGAACACTTGATCCAGTAATTGCAACTGTACCTGCTGCGTTATATCCTATTAAGTTTGCGTTGTCATTCATTGTCTTTAGGTCGTATGTATAAGTACCTACAACATTTGGTACGATTGTATTCCAGATTGCTGTACCTGTTACGGCTGTTGCTGCTGTAGCAATAGTGTCTATAGTTGTAAGACTTCATGCTACTGTTGTTGCAAAGGTAGCGGCTGTATTTGGGGTAGGAAGCATAAGTAAAGCACATTGTAAACTTGTTGCACCTGTTGATACTACTGCTACGGTGATAGTTACACTTGTTGGTACTATACGAGTTCTTTTTGTTAGGTCGTTTGTACTTGCTGCACGAAGTGAGAGAACAGGGTATAAACCTACTGCCGTTCCTCCAAGTTTTCCTGTTGCTCCAGAGTTACCTCCAAAGTATTTCCACCCTCGGAAGTCTGCAACATCACCTTCTTGAAGAACACATACATTTATAAGTGTAAGTTTTCCTGCACTTGCAAGAACTCATGCTGAATATATTTCTGCACGAACAGGAATTGTACCAGTACGAGAATAAGAAGTTGCTATTTGGTTTACACTTACCATCTCATGACACCATACAATTCATTCTGTTCCTGTCTCAAATCCAAATCGAATAGTACCTACTCAGAGCCATTGATACTCGATAACAAGGTGTTGTGCCATTGTCCAATCAAGATTTACACCACTTGCACCTGTACCATCGAGTTTATCTTTGTTCCAATTAGCCTGTAATACTCGTTCTTCTGCACCTGTTCCACCTGTTGTCATATATCTACGAACTACAGATATTGCTGTTCCATCTTGTTCTAAGTAAAGTCCATCACCTGCCGTACTTGGATATGTACCTTGGTCAGTAAACATACCTACACGCTTTCTTACATTGGTAATTGCGGTGTTGAAGTTAAAAGTAAATCGAAGAAGAGTTGAAATTCAAGGAGCATATCGAATATGATTGTAACTCTGAATCCAATAACCACTTCCGAGAGTTGTAAGTGTGTTTAATTCAGTTCCGTATAAGTTTGAAGTAAGTGCTTGAGTTCCAGAAGCTGTTGCTGTACTTTCCCATATTGTTGTAGCGGAAGAAGTAAGAAGTGTTCCAAAAGAATACTCAAAAGCTATTGTTGGGTTACTTACACGAACTCGCTCGAAACTATCGAGAGTAAAGTCATCGTGGTTAAACGTTGTAGTTGTTACCCCTTTTGGTAATACTTGTAGAGCATTATATGTAGGGTCAACCGTTGCAAGCGTACTTCCTGCTCAAGATTGGATCTTGGTAGACATAATTAGTAAGTTATTAAGTATTTAATAGTGTAGTTACCAGTAGCATTATTTCCAGAGCTTCCTGTTATATCGAAAGAAACATTATCAACTATATTCTCTATATTGAACATCACGTTATTATTTGTGAAGTCATCAAGAGAAGTCTCTGTTGTTTCCATAGGTATATAGGAAAATCCTTTTATATTTGTGTTGGTAATAAGTAAAGAACTTATAGTTGTTGCTATTCTATCATTTTCCGTTCAAAAATCAATTGCTATAGTTCAAGATAGTGTTTCTCATATATCAAGTACAACAATTCCAGTTTGTCCGTTTACAGATTAATCTGATCAATCACCTCATCATTTTTGAAATGTTTGCTTATTTTTTCGTTGATCCTTAGTGTTTATTAGTTATTGTAAG
>CAKZJF010000014.1 GCA_936941205.1 uncultured Candidatus Altimarinota bacterium
ATTATTTCTCAATGATGAATCTTTGTCTGTAAGTGCAGAAGTTGGACTATTTTTTATCATCTGCCCAATCCATATACCATTTGGATGTTTTGAGAGTAATCCATTCTGAATCAACTTGAGAAATGCTGTTCTTGAATCATTATTTCTATTTCATAAAAATTTTGCCGCATCCGAGGAAAAGTTAAATCAATATTTATTATCGAGCTTCTGTAAATATTGTTCAGTCTTTTGAAAAGTTTCTTTATGGAAAAATTCTCCGTCTTTTTGAAGGATTTTTTCAGCACTAAATGCTTCATTGAGTCAGATTGCAACAGGAGTAATGTATTTCCCAATTGTTTCTTCGAGTATTTTTCCAAGATAATATTTTTGTTTCTCTTTATCGGTTTTTCATCGTTGTTCCAGCCATTCGATTCAGACAGATTCGGTATTTCTACGAGTTTGGAGAATTTTAATATCTTCAACTGTTACTTGGGCTAAGAGATCAATTTTTGAGAGCAGGTCTGTTTTGAATTTTTCTTTTGCAATTTCAGGAATATTTGGATTACTGAACACTGAAGAAATAGCACTTGTAAGGTTTGATTTGAATCAATTAATATCGAAATTAATATTCTTATTATCAAATTCTTTATCGAGTGCTTCAGTAAGTTTTAAGGGGAGGAGATTTATGTTTTGTTTTTGTCGCTCAATAATATCTATCTCTGGTAATCCGGGTATTTTTTTGATAATTTCTCGAGATGGAAGTGACTCATTACCCATATTTAAAGTAATATACTAAATACAATTTCATTGTATCAAATCTCGAAATAAAATACCAATTTTTGGTATTTTCAAGCTAATTTCTAATAACGATTAAAGTCTTCTTATTCAGAGGTACAATTCTGACTTATAATTTCTATTCTAACTTCTCCAATTAGCGCTTAACTAAGAAAATTTGAATATTTTCACAATATGAATAGAAATTTCAAAAATCCGAAGAACAATTTAGAGATTTGGAATATATATAATACCAGAATAATTGAGTATATTTTCGCGAACTTCCTCTAATACTGGGAGCCATATACATGTAAACTAAAAAATCCATCAAAAAAGTCTGATGGATTTTTTAATAATTTCAAACGTTCATTACATCGTATTTCAAGTCTTAAGTGTACAATAGATTTCTTTTATAGATTCTAGAAAAGTTACCTCATGATATCGAATCCCATGTTTCTGACAGAATAGCTTTGTTTCTTTGGCAACGGCTATAATCTTATTTCGAGGGATACTAGGAAATAAATGATGCTCTATCTGTTTATTTAGTCAACCAAAAAAGTGATGCACTATCCATCATCCTCGTATATTACGAGATGTACGAGTTTGAAGATCAAGCCATGAATATTCTTTTATTATTTTTCCATCAATTATCTCCATGCCTATATGGTTTACCATAAATACAAAAGCAAGATGAACTCATATAAGCATATAAATGACAATGAGAACCAGACAGGAAAGGTAGAATCAATATTGAAGAAATAGCACCGTTGGAAGCAAGAAAAAATATCATATACTTATACAAAATTCACCATATTTCTTATGCTGCAAAATATACTTATATGATAAAAAGATGAGATTAAAATAAAGTATACTTGTTGCAAACCAAAATAAAACAATTTTATGAGTATGAAAAAAAATACTCTTTCCAGGATTTTTTGTAAAAATCTCATCATAATCACGAATATCACTGTCATGAATATCAGAATTCGTAAAAGTATGATGATCAATATTATGCTTCTTCATCCACCATGAGCGTGATAATCCTATAAGGAAATTGGCACAAATATAAGAGAAGAATACATTGAGTTTCGTATTTTTAAAATATTGATTATGTATAAGATCGTGTGAAATAAAACCGAGTTCAACTCCTAGTATATAAAAATATATAAGAAGGTATATGAGTGAAATCTTTCAAACAAGATATAATCAAAATATATATGCACCGATAGTAAATACTATATGTACTATTCAGTATATATGTGATGGTTCTTGAAGTTTTTTCTGAAAAACCCGTTGTTTTAATTCTTCAAAATAGAGAGTATACTGTTTTTTATTTTCCATATATATAATAATATACCCTATATGTAATCATAGAATCAAAAAATGCAAATAAAGGTATTAAGCGTTTATATTTTGAAATCAAATAAAAAGATGACAGGATATTT
>CAKZJF010000015.1 GCA_936941205.1 uncultured Candidatus Altimarinota bacterium
GAAAAGAAAACGTCTTGGATTAGTTGATTTATCTACAAAAGAATGAACCTACCAATTCTTTATTAAGAAATGACTTACTCCTGAGAAAGCACGAGAAGCTGCATTTGCTGCAATGAAGAAATCAGGTGAGAAGAAAACTCCTGTTACTATAGAAAAACCAACAGCATTAGATGCACTCGGTAACGCTAATCCTGAAAATGTATATGACCTATGAATTGCTGCAAAGAAAGAAGATATACTAAAACAAAAAGATGCACAGAATAAGATTAAAGCAGATTCAGAAAAAGCATCGGCAGATATAAAGAAAAAAGAACTTGATGCATATGGAACAATGGAATCAACTGTAACTACTGAACGAGATAACTTTACAAACAAGCTCAACGAACTTCAATCAGGGTTTGAATGAAATAGATTGAATCAAGTACGAGGGCAAATCATACAAGGCCTTCAAGCTCGATGAGTCAATGTATGACAACTCTCTCCTGAACAACTCGTTCAATTATCAGGTGACATTGGTTCTAAAGCATTTACTGATATCTATGCACAAAAGGTTGATACAGAAAATAAGATTAAAGCAGCTCGTGATTTAGCTACAAATACATTGAATGACCTTCTTGCAAAGAAGACAATCTCTGAAACAACATATACTCAAAATATAAATGATGTAAACAATACATACAATACAAATATAGCAAACCTGGACTCAGCACTGGTAACATTTGTTTTTGGAACAAAAGAGAAACAAGTTGCAGATACAAAGGCAACTACAACAGCTGCTCTCAATCTTCTTGAAAATCTTGGATATCCGAAGGATACATGGAATCTATTTGCTACTATCATTGAATGAGCGAAGACTCCTGAAGAAGTACAACGAAGAATTGCTCTTGCAAAACTTACACCAGAACAACAAGCAGCATTCGATGCAGGTGAGAAACAAAGAAGTGCTACAGCAATTGCAGAAGCAGAACTCAAAGGAAGACAACTCGACCAAGAGCTTGCTATTGCAAAAGCAAGATTAGCAGCAGATGCAAAAGCAAATGGTGATTCACTCTGAATTAAACAACAAAGTAATTACCTTGATATGGCTTCACACTATCTCAAACTTGCAGAAGATGCAAATATACCACTCGCTACTCGAACAACATACAAAGCAAAGGCAGCAGAATATCTTTGAATGGCTTGAGGGGGTACATCTACCCCCTCTCCCTAACGCAAAGGTAGAGAAACCAAAATGAATAACTGATATCCCTACATTCTCAAATTGGGCAAAGGTAAATGTAAAACCAACTACTATAGTAAACTCATCGAAAAG
>CAKZJF010000016.1 GCA_936941205.1 uncultured Candidatus Altimarinota bacterium
GTCCTCTCGTGCATGGTACGAACATAGAGCCCTTGGACCTGTAAGCGTTCCCACTCGGTTTTTCGGAGGAATTTTAGTCTCGATTCCTTGCTCGGATGACTCTTGAAACAATTGATACGGATGAGCTTCGAAAGTTCCTCGAAACCATAGACTTCGATGAGTACATCCATAATCATAGAATGTGTTACTCCGTGGAGTATCTCGTCGGTGCGGTTATTTTGTTGCATAGGGTTATTTGAATGAATTATACGGTTGAGAGTATATGGAAAAGTGGAGATTTTCAAAACCGAGCGCGGTATTTTAAACAGAAAAAAACCAGGGATGAACCCCGGTTTTGTGGTGAAAGAAAGGTGGATCAGGCGCTCGGCTTGGCACCGAAGCTGTCGGACATGCCCGATTGGTACACGTTCTTCAGCCAGTCCTGGAGATTCTCGATCGCATCGATCGTGATATCCTGCAGGAACAGGACCACCCAGAAGGATGCCCAGCTCAGCGCAAGACCGCGATTATCAGCGAACTTCGGAGCATACCATGCCAGCACTTCGGATTCATTGGAGAATTCCTTGCTGCTGCCGCTCCACTTGACATGGATATAGACGCGATGACGACGGAGCGTACGGTCGCTATCCCCTTCAGGACGGACGGTTATGGGATATGCCCCATTGGTTGATTTGAGCGCCGAAGTGACCATTTCGTCAACGAATGTACGGAGACGGTGGGACTGGGATTTCAAGCGGAAGTACGCATATACGAGTCCACCCAGAATCCATACAGCCAGGCCGATACTGACATTTTCAACCGTCAGCTCCGGCCAGAAACGCACACCCAGGCCTGCAACGAGCAGAATACCCCAGAAGGTCGCCCAACCGATACTTCGCTCATCGCCCGAAATGGACCAGAGCATGCCAAGAACAAAAATCACAGCAATGCCGCCGAACAGGAGAATATTGAGGCCTACGACCGCAGACATTGCACCTACAGCCAAACCGAGAACGAATTCCATGATTTCTTACCTCTCTTCTTATAGAAAAAACATCGGAAAATCCAGCAGAAAGTACTGCAAAAATGCCAAATG
>CAKZJF010000017.1 GCA_936941205.1 uncultured Candidatus Altimarinota bacterium
GTTCTTGTGAGCTTTTTTTTGATTCGAGATTATGGGCATATTCATATCCTGCACCATACCCCACATCTTTCATGAGTTTTGTTGGTGCATTTCGTATATGCATCGGAACGGGGAGGGTTCCAAATTCTCGGATATCCGCATGCATCGAGGCCATTGCCATATAGATTCTATTATCTTTCGGAAGATCAGCGAGGTAATATGCAAGATTGAGTATTGGAAGTTCACATTCTGGCATTCCCATTTTCTCACATATGTCATAGAGAGTATTTGCGAGAATAATTGCCTGTGAATCATAAACATCTTCACTTGCAAAATTCATCATACGACGAACAATATATCTGGGATCTTCTCATCCAGCAAGCATTCTTCCTATCCAATAAATGGCAGCATCCCCATCACTATCTCGAAGAGACTTATGCATAGCTGATATGAGATTATAGTGTTCTTCTCCATCCCTATCATAGAGAAGAGGTCTATTTCCTGCCTCTTGAATTGCCTCGAGTGAAACCATACCACTTCATTGGAGTGTTGCTGCAGACTCAACAAGATTCAATGTATTTCTGAGGTCTCATTCACCAAGTTTTGCTATCAGGTGGAGGCTTTCATTGCTCCATTCAACATTTGGGAGATGATTTCATATTGTATCCTTATTTCGTTCAAAAAATACAAGGATATCTTCCTGGGTTATTTTTTCAAGAACGTAGACACGAGCTCGAGAGATGAGTGCATTATTCACTGTAAAGCTTGGATTTTCAGTAGTTGCTCCAATCAGGGTGATTACTCATTTTTCTACAAACGGAAGGAGGGTATCTTGTTGTGCTTTATTCCATCGGTGAATTTCATCAAGAAAAAGAATAGTCTGATATCATTCACTGTAATTTTTCTTTGCTTTTGTGAGAATCTTTGTGAGGTCTTCTTTTTTTGATAAAACTCAAGACAAATGAAAAAATTCAGCATCGAGAGTCTTTGAAATAACTGATGCTATTGATGTTTTTCAGCATCATGGTGGTCACCAGAGTATCATGGAGGGAACTTTTCCAGCTTCGATATATTTCCTGAGAGGTTTTCCTGTTCCAAAGAGATGTTTTTGTCCGATGATATCATCAAGTGATATTGGTCGGAGTATGGACGCAAGAGGTGATATATGTGACATATGTTTTTATGATTTACGAGCAGATTATAAGATAATAGTTCATTTTTCTTAATTTATTTATGAAAAATACCTGACTTTATTGCAAAACAGTTAAAAGATGTAATGAGAAATAAGTATTGAACTCGAATAATATGTGGTTATAGTAATAAATATCTTACTAGATAAGAGTTTTTGTATTGATTTATCTCACCTCCTATAGCACCTTATGTCATCACGATTTAAACTTTTTTTCGCTCCATATGGTCAAGCAAAGATTGATCTCTTTCTGTTTGTACTTCGGGTAGGGGTATTTACTACTTTTGGCTCCATCGTGATTAGTTATCTTCTTTCACAGATTTCATCTCTTCTTCTGAAACGAGATATTCCAGCTTTTGAACAACTCATCTTTGGATTTGCTGCTTCACTGGTGCTCTATTATATATTTGTCATTATCATCAGACGTACGTGAATTGCTAATATTCGTGCAAAAACCTGGAAGTTCATCCATCGTCGATATATTAGAATAGTATGTGAACTGGATAATAACTATGCAGAAACTCTTGGTTCAGCTCGCATATTCTCAATTATCGATAAATGATGACAGGCTTGGGCAGAAGCTCTAAAGAGTATTTTCCAAGAATCAGCAAGACTCCTTGTTCTTGTTATACCAACTACCTTTCTCCTCATCAGACAATCCTCGACCATTGTTCTTATCTCTTTCATAGCACTTATTGTCTGAGGAATTATTATTTTTTTCCTCAATAAACGACTTCATATATATAAGTTGCAAAGAATACAATCTATTATGGAGTATGATCGCAATTTTATTCGAACGATTCAATCTCGTCTCGAGATTACTCAAAACCAAAGTTTCGAAGAAAATATTACTCTGCTTGATGAATGTAATGAGGCCTATCGAGTACCTTACAGACTACAAACAGGAGTTCAGATGCTTATGTTCCAATGAGCACGCATTCTCTCATTTATCATTCTAATAGTTCTTTATTGGGTATTGGGACATGAATATCTGAATGGTACTATTACACTTCCTCATATTATATTACTCGCTTCACTTACTGGAACGCTCAATGGGCTTTTTTTTGATCTCACAGAGCTCTATATGAACCTCTCTGATCAGATAGTAAGTATCGAGCAACTTTGGAATAAAATAGAAGATGGCCCAAAAACAAAAAATCTATTTACTGGAGATGCTTTTGAGTATAGGGAATGAGCTATACATTTTCAGAATGTAGATTTCTCGTACATACCAGATAATCCGATATTGAATGATTTCACCTATATTTTCAAAGCTGGAAAACGATATGCTCTTGTTGGGCCATCAGGTTGAGGAAAGACAACGATTATGAAACTCGCTGCAGGTTTTCTTTCATCGAAAGAAGGAAGAGTAATGGTAGATGGATTTAACCTTAAAACAGTAAATCTTTCAACTTTCTATCCTACTATCTGATATCTTACACAGGATCCCCAGATTTTTGATGGTACTATTCGAGAAAATCTTCTACAAGGAAAAACTATATATGCTCTTGAATCTGATATCAAAGATGCTCTTGAAAAAGCTCATGCAGATTTTGTTTTCAGTCTCCCAGAATGATTGGAAACAGAAATATGAGAACGATGAATGAAACTTTCTGGTGGACAGAAACAACGACTTGCCATTGCAAAGATTTTCTTAAAAAATCCACATATTATTCTTCTCGATGAACCAACGAGTGCACTCGATAGTTTCTCGGAAGAGAAAATCAGCCAAGCGTTTCATACCCTCTTTGAGAATCGTACTGTTCTTATAATTGCTCACCGCCTTCAGACTGTTAAAGAAGCTGATGTTATCCTTGTGCTCGAAAATGGTCAAGTATCTGAACAGGGAAATCATCAAGAACTTATAAAGAAGAATGGAATATATGCAAAGATGTTAGAACTCCAGAGTGGATTCTAGACATATTGCCAATTAAGTATGTGAACTATTTGATATCTACTTGTGCAAAACGTTCAATGCCTGAATAGTCAGAAAAAAATTCAGAATCCCATGGATATTGAGATAGGATATCTTTTGCAATCTGATTTTGGTCAAAACCAAATTCAATAATTATTGTGATAGTCTGTAAGGTGCATTTTTTGAGTTCAAGCAGTTGTAAAAAAAGTTGTTCATAGAGTTCAAAGCCATGTACCTTTCCTCCAAAGAGTGCAATTTTTGGTTCAAAACGAGTATCGACTGACATATTTTTCCAGTCTTCATTTTTTATATAGGGGAGGTTTGCAGTGATTACAATGGGCTGATCTGAGAGTTGTATGTTTGAATTCAAAACCGATTCAAGAAGGTTGGAAATATGAAAGGTAATTGGAACGTGTATCTGGAGTGATTCTGCATTTTCTCTTGCTACTTTGAGTGCTTCCGAAGAAATATCAAGACAAATAATTTCTTGAATACTGAGAATATCACTACATGAAAGAGGAATAATACCACTCCCAGTTCCTATATCGATAAGGGTACATGATTTTAGTGAATGTATAGTTTCTCGAGCCTTTCGTACTAAGCATTCTGTTTCCAGGCGAGGAATAAGAACGTCAGGAGTTACAATGAAATTCCGTCAATAAAATTGAACACATCCAGTTCTATATTCGAGAGGATAATTTTCAGGAAAGTTAGGCATTATCAAATGTTTTTTTACGAAACAGAAGTATTCCAGCAAGAAGGATACAAACAAGATAAAGTACTCATATTCCATAGCCAATCAGCCAATTTCCTATATCAAGAGGAGCTTGAGTTCATACAAAATTTTTCAAATTGAGAGCCGTAAAATTTGGAAAAATAGTAGCCACTCATTTTCCAATATACCCCAGGAGTATCATATTTTTTCGGATTGCAAATTCAATAATGTAGTAAGCACCATGTCCAATCATATACACTCCAATCGTTGAGAACATGGCTACCATTGGAGAGACAAAAGTTGAAAAGAAAAGAGTAACAGCGAGAAGAATCAGGAGCTTAAGATAGATTCCAAGAATCGCAAGAAAAAATATACCATCAAGAGGAGCTCATTTGAGAATAAGAAGCCCACTGAGGAGTATAGTTTGTAAAAGTATGATTCAAAAGAGTGCAATCGAAAAGCCAAAGAACTTTCCAAGAAGTATATTACTTCTTGGTGTTGGTTTTGAAAGTATGAGATAGATTGTTTTTCCTTCTATTTCTCGGAATATCATCTGTCAACCAATTACGAGTACAATCATAAATCCAGTTAATTCCATGAAAGAAAGTCCGAAATCAAAGAGCATTCGTTGAATTTCTCAAAGAGAGAGTGTTTCCAAAAGGAATGATATGAGTATGAAGGTTATTCCAAATACACCAATAAGAGAAAAGAGTTTATTTCGAATGAGTTCCCGATAGGTATTGAGCGTAATATTCCACATAAATTTATAAATATTGAATAATATTGTGTTGCATAGTTGTAAATTCTTCAGGAGAAAGTGTTTTTGTAGTTGTTGTTTGAAATTCTTCTATGGAATTTGTTGGTATAAGATGATAGTGTACATGGGGAACTTCATATCAAACAAATGCAGTACAAACCCGAGTGCAATTTGTTGCTTTTTGAATAGCTATAGCTATTTTTTTCGCAGCAAGAAAGAGTGCACTATGATACGGTTCCTCAAGTTCTGGAAAATAAGAAATTTCTACTTTTGGAACGAGTAATGTATGTCCAGATTGTACAGGGTGAATATCAAGAAATGCATACACATATTCATCTTCATAGATCGTATATGATGGGATTTCTCAGGCAATAATCCGAGAGAAGAGAGTACTCATAATTTTAGAGAAGAGATCAGATAAAATGGGGTTTTCCTAAGAGAAATGTATGTATATCTTGTGTTGTTTTTCCTTCCAGCTTTACACTGTAGAGTTTGAGTCTTCCTGTTCAACAAATAACCTCAATAGAATTATCATTTCTTTTTATAACAGTTCCTATCGTCTGATTATCGATATTTTCATTGGTATATTCACATTGCTCTATAAGTAATCGCTTTCATTCGTAGAACGTATAGATTCCAGGCCATGGAGTGTATGCTTGCCATAAGTTGTAGAGTTTTTTGGCTGGCATATCCCAATTAATTAAACCGTGTTCTTTCAGTATTTTTGTGCAGTAGGTGGCCTTTGTATGATCTTGCGGGATTGGAAGAATTGTATTATTTTCAAGTCATTGTATTGCATGAATGAGAGCTTCTCAGGAAACATTCATAAATTTTTCAAATAAACTTTCTGTAGTTTCCTGGTTTGAAATCGGAATTTCTTTTGTAAAGATACTGTCTCCTTCATCCATTCATTCACTCATTTCCATAATAGTAACCCCAGTAATTATATCGCCTTGAAGAAGTGACTCCTGAATAGGGGATGCTCAGCGGTATTTTGGCAAGAGAGAGCCATGAACATTTATGGCTCGTTTTTTTGGAAGTGAAAGTATCTCTATAGGAAGAATCTTTCCATAGGCTACGACTATAAGGTAGTCAATAGGGAAATCCTGCAAGGAAGACAAAAATTCGATATTTCATCGAATTTTTTGAGGGGTAAATACTGGAATATTTCCTGATTCTGCTATTATTTTAACAGGCGACGGAGTGAGTATTTGAGATCTTCCAACCGGTTTATCAGGATTCGTAACCACAAAATCAACTGAGAAATTTGGATGATGGATGAATGTAGTGAGAACACTTCCAGCAAGAGCTGGTGTTCCAAGAAATCCTATGTGAATCATATGTATTATGGAGTAGGATATGAGGCATTCGGAGGTATGATAGTATCTTTTGGTTGGAGTTTTTCTTGTTTATCTCGGATATCTCGAAGAAGTCATTCGATACTCTCAAAGTGTTTTTTATAATCAGTTTGCTCTATATATCTATTGAATTCAGTTTGAACTTTTACAACATAAGGTTCTAGTCTTTTTCAAATAAGCGGAAGATCAATCATAGTTGAAAGAGTCCAACCAATAATTGCAATCACAGCAGTTGCTCATATAAGGGCTCAAAATCATCTCGCTACACCTGCCACAAAATTTGGCCAGAGAAGTCTCCATGGTGATTTGATATATTCAATAAATTCCTCAAGTCCAAGCGATTCTATAGCATCAATGAGATGTTCAAGATGCTTGATATCATTTGGATCAAGTGTCTCATTTCCTTCAATTCTTGTTACCTTTCTTCTTGTATTCTTAATAACTGATTTTTCTGGTGATGGTGGATTTTTCTTGAACATATATGGAAGCTAACAATAGTATAAAAAGGATTGTATAAACTTTTTAGGAAAATCAAAACCTTTCCTTATGAATCCCTTGCAAACCCCCCATTTTTCTATATGCTGATTGGCGTTTAATGTGGTTATCTTATCACATGGTTGAATCCCCGTAGTTAAGTGGAATAACAAGGCACTCCTAAGGCTTAGTCACAAGTTCGATTCTTGTCGGGGATACCATACAATTTATTATTAAATATCTTTTTTGTGGATTTGAGTATTGTTGCATTATTTCTTTTGTTTGTATTTTTACTTGCCTTCTTTGCTGGTACGGAGATTCCTCTCATGTCAGTGAGTGCTCATAAGCTGGATTCTTTTATCCGACAAAAGCGATTTTGAGCTCACTCACTTCTTCTTATAAAAAAGAATAATGAGCGATTGCTTATTACAAATCTTATAATGACGCTTGTTGTAACTTTTGTACCTTCGTGGCTTGCAGGTCTTATCGCTCAGGATGTAGTGAGTATATTTACTCACTTGGATGAACATGAAAAAACATTGCTCACTATAGGCGTTTGAGCATTAACATCAACCACTCTTCTTCTTTTTTGAGAAATTGCACCAAAAATCATTGGTATTCGTTTCAATGATTCCGTTGCACTTATGGTTGCTCCAATCTATCGTATTTTAATTTGGATCCTTCTTCCGCTTACTTGGTTTGTGGAGATATTTGTAAAGTTAGTAAGCTGGGCAACGGGTTGAAAATTTGAAATTCATGGGCAAGCTATGAGCGAGGAAGAACTTGATGCATTTATTGATATGTCACGAGATACGGGTGCAGTAGAGGCTACAGAACATAGACAAATTCGAGGCATTCTTGATCTCAATGAAATGACCGCAGAATCAGTTATGACCCATCGAGTAAAAGTAGAATTTGCAGAACTTACTATGACAATTGATGAGCTTTGTGATTTCTTTCTTTCTACCAGTCATACTCGACTTCCCGTTATGGGAGAATGATCAGATGATGTAGAATTTGTTATTACGCTTCGAAAGGCATTTGAGGCGAAAAGCATTTGATTGGGACAGAAGAAGCTTTCTGAAATGGATCTTGAGAAAATTATTCAAGTGCCACTTACTCAATGTCTGGATGAAGTATTTGAAATATTTCAAAAATCTCATAAGCATATTGCCCTTGTGCTTGATGAGCATGGTGGTACTGCATGAGTTATTACCATGGAGGATATTATTGAAGAGGTATTTGGAGATATAAAAGATGAAAAAGATAAGGAAGAAGTGTATATTAAAAAACTCTCACATGGGAAGATTCAAGCAGTTGGTGCCGTATTGATGGATGATATCTTAGAGGAGTATGATATATCCTTGCATGATATTCGACTTCCGGAAGAGTATATAGGTGAAAACCTGAATTATATAATCATATCCGAACTTGGAAGATTTCCAGAGCCCAAGGAAATTGTTACATTTTCGGGTACCTATTGGAAACTTCATCTTCAAGCAGAAGAGATTGATGAAAATGTAATTAAAAAAGTCATTTGTTCACGAGAAGCTATTAAAAAAGAAGAGATATAATCTCTTCTTTTTATTTATGCAATATAGAAAATATATTCTTCCCTCAATCAAATATTTCATGCCTTTCTGTATGAAAATCATTGACTCGAAATAATCTTGTAAGTTCAGAAAGGGTAAAACCATGATAGTATCTATCGTATTCTCCTATCTTAATCTGAAAATCCCCACTCCCACTGTATCCATCTTGATATCGCTCAAAGAGTTCTTTATTTTCAAACAGATTCCAGTTTGTTATATAGATTCTTCCTTGTTCTTTAAGTATGCGATAGCATTCTGTAAGGGTTTCCATTCGTTTTATTACAGTATCAAGATGGTGGAATGATGCAAGAAGAATAATAGCATCAAAACTCATATCTGGAAATATATTCATAGATTCCATTGGGCATACAGAAAATATATAATCCGGATGACTCTTTTTTGCTTCATCTATCATACCACTTGAATTATCGATTCCATGATAGGAATGAGGAATAAATTCATTTTTTCTTGCCTCCTCTAAAAACCTTCCATTTCCACATCCAATATCAAGCACGGAATCAAAGGAGTGTTTCTTTATATCTTGAATAATGGCATCAAGTTCAGGCCAAGGATGATTGTGTCGGGATTCTGAAAATGTTTTTGCAAAATTATCATACATCGCACTCATAATAAATTATTTTATTTTGATAATAAATCTTGTACACACTCATATCAGAAGAGGTCTTCCGATTGAAGTCTATCCTGTACGAGGATATAATACTTAGACATTCTGCCATCGAAACGAGCAGAAGTTCTCCCATTTTGTTCTAATATTACTAATTCCGACATTGGAATATGTATTGTATCCCAGAGTTCATCATATGTTTTTCATTGCTCTAGAAAAGGTGAGGTATGATCTCAAAATAGTAATGTAACCTTTCTTGTTGTTGATTTGATATGGTCAAAAACTACTCATTTGATTTCCAAGGTTCATTCTTTTGTACAAATCTCATCCTGAGATACATATAATTTTATGTCAGGTTGTTTAGAGATAGATCAAATCATATTCTACCGTTTAGGGAATAACTTTTCAAGGATAGCCTTATTTTTTCTCCAATTTTTGAGGGTTTTTACACGGAGTGCAAGAAATACTTTTTTTCCAAAAATATCTTCCAAATGCATTCGTGCCTTCATACCAATTTCACTGAGTTTCTTTCCACCTTTTCCTATTATGATATATTTTTGAGAATCAGATTCCGTATTAATATAAGCCATAATTCGGAGAAGTCATTCTGTATCTTCGATTTCAGTAATTTCCACAAATGATGCATATGGCACCTCTTCTCCCAAGCATAGAAAAAGTTGTTCACGAATGATTTCACTCAGTCGAAGTTCCATATCTTGATCTGTATAGTATTCTGGATCATAGAGGTATTCACCCTCTGGTAAATAGGGTTGAATTTTTTCAATGAGCGCATCAAATCATTCACGAGTAGAAGAGGAAATATGGACATCTATTTTTGGATGGTGATATCCACATGGAAGGTCTTTTTTTGTTTCTACACGGATGATTGGTTTTGTGAGTGTAGCAAGAACAGTATCTATTTTCTTTTCTTCTTCTCCATGAGGCCTTGTAGGATCAAGAAATCGCACAATAACATCAGCACTATTGAGGGATTTATAGGCTTGAGTATTTATATATTCATTGATTTCTTGTATCGATTCATGAACTCATGGAGTATCGAGAAATATCATTTGACCACCATCATGCGTATGGATACCCATGATGGTGCGTTGTGTTGTCTGTGGTCTCGATGATACGATGCTTACTTTTTCACCGATAAGCGCATTTAAAAAAGTCGATTTTCCAGTATTTGGCCGACCGATAAGCGCAATGTATCAAACTTTTCACATAATTATTGTTTTAAAAACGCCTTCGTTGAAGATTTTCTAGTACAATTGCAATACTGAGTGCAAATTTTGCACGGACTCTTTCGTTCTTTATTTCTTGTATTTCAGGAATGTCTTGTTCTATTTTTTTAATCATTTCGTAAGCATTCATATTGATATGGCGTAATGGAATCGAATATTAAAATTATAATGCATTCTTTTGTTGTTTTTGTGCTTTTATCATTTCAATCTTTTTTCTTAAGAGTTCGCTCGCTTTTACCGGATTCATTCTTGACTGTATATCATTATCAAATAATACAACAGGACCCTCTTTACAACGTCATTGGCATAAACATGATGTTACATTTACCCCTTCAATATTGTAAAATACCAGGTCTCGTTCTATTCTATTTGCAATATATTCTGTATGTCGTTCTGAACATGAGCGACCTTTACAAATCTTTATTTCCATATATTGTTATAGTAACTGAGAATATAAGTGTAGAGTAAAATATGAAAAAATCAATCTCCTCTTTAAAAAATCCGCTCATTTGAGCGGATTATATTATTTCTGAAGTCCTTCACTTTTCTTTTGACGTGCGTAGAATTTATCAACGGAACTTGTCTTAAGAAGTGTTTTCTTTCCTGTATAGAATGGATGACATTTTGAACATGTTTCCACACGAATTTCCCCTTTATGAGTACTTCCAGTATCATATGTGTTTCCACATGAGCAGGTAACTTTTACAATGTTATATTGTGGGTGAATATCTTTTTTCATAAAGAAATGGTTAAGAGTTATTGTATATCGCCAAAGTACGAAATACCTCTCATTATTTTTAGAGGTGAATAATGAAACCAAACATGGTGCCCAGGAAGAGACTTGAACTCTTACACCGTACGGCAACGGCTTCTAAGACCGTCGTGTCTACCAATTCCACCACCTGGGCATAGATGTTATACAACGAAATTTCCAAAAATGAATACTCCTGGAAAACAAAATGGTGGGCCGGGAGGGATTCGAACCCCCGAAGTCGAAGACAAAGGATTTACAGTCCTCCCCATTTGACCGCTCTGGAACCGACCCATATTGTATTGGAATAAATGGCAAGTTATAAACTCCAAGTAGACCTTCTTGCAATTAATAACTTGCCATTTATCGGAAGTATACATGGAGCCACCTATCAGACTTGAACTGATGACCGCCGGTTTACAAAACCGATGCTCTACCAACTGAGCTAAGGTGGCATATGAATACCGCGCGATGCATTGTATAAAAAAGCTTTGCCTTGTCAAAAAATTTTACTACAATTCGTCAATCTTCTTATATATATATGATTAAAATTTTGACAACTTCCGATGATTGGCATCATTTTACTAGCCCAATAGAAGAGTATATAAAACGACTTTCAAAAACGTGTGATATCATAACCTTGAAACCAAGTCGAGCAAAAACACGAGAGAAAATTATTCAAGAGGAAACTGAGAAGATCTGTTTGAATCTAGAAAAGTTTCGTTGATATGTTCTATTGTGTGATGAATTTGGTAAAACAGCTACTTCCGTACATTTTTCCTGATTGCTCTCTCGACTTCAGGCAGAACATGGGAATATATTATTTATTATTGGAGGAAGTTATGGGGTTGATCGAACCATGATTCAGCCCTATATTCATGAAACTTTTTGACTCTCTCAATTTACATTACCTCATGGACTTGCCTTTTTAACTTTAATAGAACAAATTTATCGAGCAAAAGAAATTGAGAAATGAAGTGGATATCATCATTAAAAAATCCCCGTTTCCGGGGATTTTTTTTAAAATGGAATATCTTCAATGGTAATATCTTCTTCGAGCTTTGGTTTGCTTTTACGAACTTTTGGTTCATCCATTGGTGCTTCTTGAGAATCATTTGATGAATATGATCATTCTTCTCGGTTTCAACCTGCTGAAAGAAGAATAATATTATCGGCAATGATTTCAGTTTTCCAACGTTTTACCCCGCTTGCATCATCCCAGCTTCGAGTTTTAAGGTATCATTCTACGTATACCTTCTTTCCTTTATGCATGTATTGTTCTGCGATATCAGCAAGAAATCTCCATGCAACCATATTGTGGTATTCTACTTCTTCCTGTTTTACTCCTGATTGGTCCTTCCATGTACGATTGGTAGCTATAGAAAATGTTGCTACTTTTTGTCCATTTGGAGTTTCACGAACTTCTGGTTCTGCAGTAAGATTTCAGATTATCTGTACTTTATTAAGTGAATTCATAAAAAATAGAAATGAATTAATGAGACGATGTCTATGATAGTGAAAAAGAAATTTGAGGCAAGTTCTTTTTAGAAATGAATTCTATAGTAAATATTTTACTTCTTTCAAAAAGTGTGATACTATAGAGATGTATTTATTTTTCTTATTCTTTATTATGGATTGGAAATGATTCACCGGAGCCTTTCAAAATATTACCACTCAAGCAAAGGAGTATGGAGATAAGGTAGTAAATTTCTCTGAGAAACAACTGAAGAATACTCCAGCCTTCCTTAAGACGGTTGAAGATTTTGAAAAGATTTCTCATGAGAAACGACTTATTCTTATTATAGCCCAAAAGGATACTGAGGATTATAATAAAATCATGGCACGGTACCCAATTTTTGCAGCAAAAGCATGGATGATGATTGCTCGTCTTCATTTAATAGATAGTTCACTCTCTGCTGATTTAGTTGCACATTTACAACTTGATGTTTCACTTGCAATGCTTGTTTATAAGGAGTGATCAAAAAATGGAGTTTATACAAAGTTAGATGATATTACATCATTTTTTGATAATCCATCATTTACAGAACAAAAAGAGTATTCGAAATCTTCCGTACAAGATACTTCTTCTCCATCTCCAGAAACTCCAAAAGAAAATGATCCACTCAGTTAATTTTTTATACTATGGTACCACTTGATATATTCTTCGTTGTTCTCTCTATTGTTACGCTTATGATTGGGATTATGATTACTCTCATTCTTATGCGAATATTTAGTATGATGAATCGAGTAGAAAAGACGCTTGATAGAATTGATTCAGTTATGGAAACAGTAGAAAAGGTGAATGAACTTGTAAAAATGGCTACTGAATTTCCATTCCAAGCCGTAAAACGAATTGTTGAAACAATTATAGGGAAATAAAAAAAGAGGAGTATATCTCCTCTTTTTTTATTTTATTAGTTATTTGGATAATCCATATCAGGCAAGTCTGTTGGAATGATATTTTCAGGGATTTGAGGGGAAGGGGTTCATTGCATGCTGCGTATTTTTTCCTCGATAGTTTGAATTTGAGAATCAAATCACTCATGAATGATATAGAGTGCATTTCTTCGTATTTCTTCGATTTGTGGTAAGAATACACTATCTTGTTCCTGAAATGTATTTTGGAATGTATCCTTACAAGATACTGAAGCATTACTTATAAGGTGAATTCTTTCTTCTAACATTTCGGATTGACACATATAAGCAGCATTGAGTGCATTCATAGCAGTTGAGAGCTCAATTGCCATTTTTCCAGCAGAGCAATTCATAGCATTGAGTACATTCTTTGTTTGATCAAATGCAAATTGAAAGTCTTGAATATTTCGAACATCATGGTATTTCCCTTTTCCATTTTTTGCAATACGCACAAGTTGTTCTTGAGCTTTTCATATAACCTGAAGCCCAATAACATCTATGGTAGTATTTGGCAGGGTGTTTGCAATTTCCTGAGCTTTATTTGTTGGGTTCCCATCACAAGCCTCTTCGCCATCACTGACAAGAAGTATAATGTTATTATCATTCGTTTGTGTACTGGTGCTGATGATATTTTTTGCTTTTTCAAGAGCATTCTCTATTGGAGTCCATCCATTCGGCTGGAGTCCATCTATATAACTTAATAGATTACTTCGATCTGTTTGTTCGAGGGGAAATATTTCTTCAACTCCTGAACATGAGAGCTGTTTATCTTCAAAGCTACTTGATCCCTTGTGTCCATAGATTATAAATGATATACGTACCGATTCATCGAGTGTCGCAATGTATTGTTTTAATTGTGATTTTGCAAGATCTATCAGTGTTTGTCATTCTTGGGTATGAGCACTCATACTTCCTGAATCATCAAATATAATAATTATATTAATATTGGATTTTTCTGCTATTTTACGCGTAATAACTTTGCGTTCAACTATATGCTTTGCTTTCGCATTTGCAATTTGTG
>CAKZJF010000018.1 GCA_936941205.1 uncultured Candidatus Altimarinota bacterium
TGCTGATATACTCGGACTTAATAAAGTAGAATGAAACACTCCTGCAAAAGTAGCTGGATGGTTAGGGAATGCAGGTACTGTTCTGCAAATGGCTTGAAATACAGCATCACTCTGAGCACAAGCGGTATCAACTATACTGAAGGTTGTTCCAAGATTACTTGCACCAGATGGGCTAAAAATAATAAGCTCTCTTCCAGTATTAAAAACAAAAGCAGTTAAGAACTGGTTAGCAAATGAATGATTCAATACAGCATATGAAATTATGCCACTCAGTAATAAAAACATATCTTCAAAAGCACTATGAGTAGCAATGGAATTAGGTACAGGTAATATACTTGTAGAAAATCCAGCAAAATCATGGATAGCACTCGGGATGGCAAAGAAGGTTCTTGCTGATAATTGATATGGGAAAGTAAAGTCAGATGATATTCCAGTTATATGGGAGAAATTCAAACAAGAAAAACCAGAGGATTACAGGCTTGCACATGATTCAATCATAGATAATACTAACTGGATTTCAGATGTATCATCTATGGCAAAATTAAATCTATGAGGTGAGTTCACTCGAAATCTACTTGGTAAGATTAAAACATATGCGATTGACCAGCTTGCAAGTACGAATCGTGACCTTGTATGAGTAGTTGATATGATACGAAAATGAGGTTGAGATGATGCATATGATAAGAAGTTTGGGAAATGAGCAGCACAAAGACTCGCAATATGAGCAGGAATATCAACAGCATTATTCATGAAATGATACTATGAGTTCATGGATAAAGTAGATGAACAAGATGATGATACAGAGGAAGAAAAAGAAATGCGTGACCAAATGGCAAAAGAATATGCACTCTACTATGTGAGTAAGTTTGCATCACCAAGTATTATAAATGATGCAGCAACATTTGTTCTTAATTGAAAGATTCTCCCAAGCTACCAATGACTCGTTGGTTCAGTATCTGAATCTCCTATAGGGTTATGAGCAGATATACTAAGCACATTGTATACGTCTACAACTGCACCAGAGGGGAAGAAATACTATGAGCTTGTACGATGATTAACAAATGTAGCTAAATGAACTTGAGCATGAAGAAGTCAATTGAACTACTGGTGAACACCAGAGAATGCACCAGGCTTTGCAAATAAGACACGTTACTTATATGACAAAGCATCAGATACAAAAGATACATTCGATAAACTTACTGGTAGTAATCCTGATGCAGTGATGGAATCATTCATGAGAAAGGAGATTGGTAAAGTAACAGAAGAGGATAAATGATTTATTCAATGAATCGTTGGGTGACTCTATAACTACTTAGCGAACAGTTCTATTGTTCGAGATGTATCAGAAATGAACCAGGAATTTACAACTGATAAAACAAATATATACACTGGATACGATGCATTTGATATATCAAACAACATAGTTGGTAAGAAATATACTACAGTTGATGACATATTAAAATCAGTACTTCCACAATGAGAACAGGCTGACATTGCAAGTATAAAGGACCAGTTCATAAAAGCAGTAATGAATAGAGAATGAGG
>CAKZJF010000019.1 GCA_936941205.1 uncultured Candidatus Altimarinota bacterium
ATAGGGAAATAATTTTACGTGTAAGTCAAGTAGCAACTGGAATCTTTTTTGCTTCATCTGCTGCTTCTAGGAATTTTTTTACGAGTATTTTTTCATCAGGAAATACAGTAGGAGCATTCGCATTATGAAAATCTTGGATATGTTGTATGATATCAGGTGATATCTTTCTCATAAATTCACGTAACCTATTTTCTTGTGTAAGATATCGTGCATCTCAAGGTGGAATATCCTTAAAAGCTTCCAATTGGGTTTTAAAATCATCTAGTACTTTTTTACTTCATGGTGATTTTGATTCCAAATATTTCTCGAGTTCATCCAATTTTGTAATATCTCATCGAACACTGGATCGTGTTTGAGCTATATCAGCAATACGTGAAACTCCTCAACGAGCAGCTTCCCATCATTTTTCAAGCGCAGATACTGGTGATCCTTTATGAGTCCAAAGATATTTACCAGCTGCAAGTGGAAGTGAAAGCATTTTCATTTTCTTTACAATCCAATAAGCAATAGCTGCCATTCATGCATATCCAAGAATAGCTCCGGGATTTTCCTTAATCCAATCCCATATAGCTAATAATCCTCGAGTATCAGATTCATTTCCCGATTTTGCTGCATTCTGGAGTGTCTTATTCATTTCCTCTATGGAAGCACTTTGTTCAGGGGTTGTTCCAGGAAGTTGAGTAGCAGCAACCATCTCCTCTCAAGCTTTTTTCACCTGACTATGAAGATTCATAAGTTTCTCATTTACCTCCTTAAAAGTGAGTCCAGCAAATCCATCCTTATTACGTAATGCTGCAAGAGTATCTTTGAGTCCATCTTGAGTATTATTTTCGATATACGTAAAATACTTTTTAAGGGTTCCTTTTTGTTCATCATTCAAAAGACTCGATAACTTCTCATTCTTTCCTCCATTGATAAAATCATAAACACTCGCAAATGAGGAATTATCTCCGATTTTTCCAAATATTGCTTTCTCTCACTCTATGTCTCATGTTGGCTTTCCAAGTGCTGCTCGGATATGTTTGTCAAAAATAGATTCATCTCGGGTTGAATCAGATGATTCAGTTACTCCATTGGAAGGAGTTGGTTTTGGCTTTGCTGTAGAATCATTTCCAGCTCACTTAAGTCTATCAACCGCTCATTTTCCTGCTTCTGCCGCCTTTCAGAAAAGTCCATTTGCTTCTGCCTGAGAAGCCATTCAAAGCCCAAGTGTTCCAATAAGAACTTCCTTTGGAAATTTAAAGAGCGCAACAATAAGTGCAATAAGAACTGCAAGTCCTCAAATAGGTCCAGCTTCTTTCGTAGCCTCTGCCATAACAGTTGAAATCATGCCAATTCAACCAGCAATCGATTTACCAGCAAATCCTGCTACCTGTCACACCGCACTTCCAACCTGTGTTGCTCATGCATTCAAAGTAGATCATTCTTTCGAAGAAGTATCTTTCGCATCAGTAGTAATAATTGCATCTGCCTGCTTCTCTACACGAGTAAGAAGACCAGGATTACTTTCGATAAATTTTCCAATTTTCGTGAGATCTTGTGTTTGAGTAATCGGTTCAATCATGGAAAATCCACGAAATGACCCTTTTGCATTTGATACTAAAAATGTTCTTTCAGAAGGGGTAAGTGGATTTTGTTTTGATTTTGTTTCGAGATATTTTTTGTAGTTATCTGGGGTTTGATCTGGTGCTGCTTTTCAATCTACAATAACACTTGAAGCATACGAACGAAAACTTTCATTCATATAAAGAATTCCCGTACGAATCGTATCCAAGGAAAGCTTCTTTGTTGTAATCGCAGCATTTAACTTATTCTCCACCTCCAAACGGTCTTTTTGACCCATTGATTCAACTTGGATTTTTCATCATCTATCTATGGAAGCAAAATAACCAAAATCCTGAAGACGATTGAGTAGCAAGGCACCAGCAACTCAACGAGCCAATGTTTGCTTTTGAGCAGGAACCATTTCAATCATCTTTTCTATCCAAAGAAGGGATTTCTCAAATTTTTCTGGAGACATTTCTGAAAAAAGAGAAGTAAATTCTTTCTTCTGTTCTGATAATGTTTTTTCATCAAGAATATTAATATACTCTTTCGATTGTGTTGAATCAGGAGTTAATTGAGGTTTTGATGGTAAAGACCCTCCTTGTTGAGCTGCTGCAACGGTTGTTTTTGTATTGGCAACCGTATCAGCGTATTGAGAACGATATTTCGTTAAGAGTGATTCAAATTCTTCAATATCCCCTTGAAGATGTTTTCACTTATTTTCAGCCACAACGGTTTGTGCATCTTTCAAAAGATCATTAAATTCTTTTTCCGTGCGTGGAAGTTGTGTTGGGAAACCTGGGGTTTCAGATTTTTGAGGAATTCCAAGACGATCGCGTAAAACCCAAGTAGCCGTTTCAAGAGTAGATTTGTTTGGTCAAAAGAAAGACATATACACAAAATTATAATAATACCCTCTTATCGTACCAGATTTTTCAAGAGAAAGCAAAAGTTCAACCTGAACAAAAATGTCTAATAAGATTATTATTAGACATTATATATAAATAATGTATATAAGCAAACTTTAGAAAAGTCGCATAACAGCATTTTCTTCAAGTTGAATCACTCATCTTTTTACCAATTCAACAAAGGAGCGAGTAGTAGCTTCAACATCTACCATGGCATTGTGAGCACCATCAAACCATTCATCAAAAAGAAATCTATGGAGCTCAGAAAGTTTCGGTGGTTTGAAAGAAAAACCCCTTCATTGAAGCTTACAGTAATCAGTAGATGAACGCATGGTACAAATTGATTTCATTGGAGTATATTCCCCATGTCTTCATAATCGAGCAAGCTCATGTCACAAGACTCATTCATCAAATTCAATATTATGTCCAACCACTATATCAGAAGAATTAAGAACCTTCAGGATAACATCAATAGATGATTCAATATAGGGTTGATTTTCAACATCTCTATCATAGATTCCATGCACCTGTGATGCTGCAAAAGGAATAGAAATCCTTGGTTTTATAAGAATATCGTGTCGCTCAACTTCAGAAGAAATTCCTGAAGCATTAATATTCCCAACAATAGCAGCAAATTGCACAATATAGGGCTGTTGATCAAGTGTTCCATCACGAACTGGAAAGCCAGTTGTTTCAGTATCCCAAACACAAAAACGCATAAAGAAAAAAGAAATAGAAAATACCTGTGGAGTATATAAAAAAGAGAGTGTTTGTCACTCTCTTTTTTAAAGGAATACTCTAATATTAATAGAACTTCTTATAATCAAAACTCTTTAGATCAGTATCAATACGACGAAGAATATCAAGCACTACTCAAACAACGATAATGAGTCCAGAACCAGAAATTAGAAAATCTATATTGCCATTTCCTCATACAGGAATACCAACCAATGGAGCAATTTTTGTAATAGCGTATGGAAATACAGCAATAAGTGCAAGAAATGAACCACCAAATAAATTTAAATGATCAGAAATTTTTGCTAAATACTGTGCCGTTTCCTTTCCTGGACGAACTCAAGGAATATAACCTCCTCTTTTTTGAATACTTTCAGCTACTTCATCAGTATTGAAAGTGATGGAGATATAGAAATATGAAAAACCGAGAACAAGGAGAAAATAAACTGCAATATATATCCAACCAGGATTATTCATAGAAAGATTGGTCGCTAACCACTCGCCGATTTGAGCTGATGTACCTGTTGCCTTCTTTTGTAAGATTTGTCAAATAAGTGAAGGAAAAGTAACAATAGAAACTGCAAAGATAATAGGAACCATTCCTGCCTGATTAATCCGGATGGGAAAGTGAGAACGTTCTTCACGTCCAGTGCGAGTATAAATAAGAGGAACTTTTCTATATCCTTCAGTAAAACGAATGATAATATAGATAACTCAAAGTGTCAAAGCAGTCAATGCAGCTAAAAGTCCATAACTATCAGTAGACACATAACTCATAATATGTTGTGGAACTCATGCAAGAACTCATGCGAAGATAATAATTGAAGTTCCATTCCCTATGCCTCATTCATTAATAAGATCGCCAAGCCAAAGCAGAATCATAGTACCAGCCGTTATAGTTATCATTGCAGGAAAAACAACTCCCCAAAAGTTAGTAGTATCAATAATACTAGAACCAGATGTTCCAATCAATGTATTTAAAAGGAGGATCATTCCATAACTTTGAGCAAGTGCTAAAGGAACAGAAAGCCATCGTGTGTAGTTATTTAATTTCTTCTGTCCTTGTTCACCTTCTTTTTTTAAAGCTTCAAGAGAAGGAATAATGACAGCAAGAAGTTGAATAATAATCGTTGCATTGATATAAGGAGCTAATCCCATAAGTACTATAGAGAAGTTTTCAAGACCTCCTCACATAAGGGCACCGAAAAAAGCGAGTTGTTGGTTTTGTTGGAGATTTTGAGTAAATGCATCCAAAAGGCCAACCTTAACACCTGGAACTGGAATAGTAGCAAGTAATTTATAAACTACAACGATACCGAGGGTAACGAGAATTTTTTTTCTAATATGTTCAGTTGTCCAGATTTTCTCAAGATGTTTCAGTATCATATATAAAAATATAGGGAGTAATTATAATAACCGTAATAATATAGAAAAGGCAATGAAACGCAAAAAAATCCTTCTTTCGAAGGACTTCTTTATGCAATATTAACAGTTCCTCCTGCCTTCTCGATTTTATCTCGAGCACTTCCTGAGATGGCATCAGCAAGAATAGTAATCTTCTCAGTGATTGTTCCGTTTCCAAGAATCTTTAAAAGCTTACCTTTTTCACGAATAATACGCTTTTCATAAAGAACTGCATAATCGATTTCAACAAATCCCTTCTTAGCAAGAGCATCAAGAGATGAAAGATTTACAATTACAAATTCTTTTGGTGCAAATGCAGTAAAACCACGTTTTTTAGGAGTTCGACGGAAAAGTGGAGTTTGTCCCCCTTCGAATGTAGGATACCGTTTACCAGTACCAGTTCGAGAATTTTGTCATTTCATTCCAACACCACAACGACCTCCTGAACCAGAGTTTACACCCCGTCATTTACGTACACGTGCAGTTTTTGATCCTGGAGTAGGAGCAAGAGTTCTTATACTAACCATAAGATATGAGAGTTACAAGGTAGAGAGATTATACAGTTGGCTTTTTAGGAGAACGATTCTTTGTGTCTGAAGTTTTTGGTTTATTTTCTTTTTTTTCTGAAGTGATAACGTCAGCAGTAGTGCCCTTTGAATCAAAACGAACAACAAGATTTAATGGCTTAAGACTTGTCAATGCCTTCATAGTAACACGAGCATTTGTAATTCTATTTGGCGCACCATGTTGTTTAGCAATAATATCCTTAATTCCAGAAACGGCAAAAATCTTACGAACGGATCAACCAGCGATAATACCAGTACCTGGAGATGCAGGATGAATGAAAAGAGATGATGATTTGAATGTTGCAGAAACATCATGAGGAATAGTTCCATTTACAATAGGAAGCTTAATAAGATTCTTTTTTGCATCACGAACAGCTTTTTCAATAGCTGATTGTACTTCTCCTGACTTCCCAATTCAAAGACCAACTCGGCCTTTTCCATCACCAATTACCACTGAAGCACGAAAACGAAGTTGACGTCAACCTGCCGTTACACGAGTTACACGATCAATAGCAAGAAGTTCTTCACGAAATTCTTTTTCTTCTTCGCGCATACCACGATTTTCGCGGCGACCACCACCTCCTCGACGGTCATTATTACGACCACCTCGATTCCCCTTATCTTCTGAAGAAGTATTTGGAGTAGTTTCTTGAGATGTTTCTCAAGTAGTAACTTCAATAGGAGTTTCAGGATTACTATCAACTGTTTGTACGTTTTCTGACATAAACAATGAGAAAAAAGCGAATAAAAATTAGAATTGAAGACCAGCTTCACGGGCACCTTCAGCAAGAGCCTTAACACGTCCATGGAAAAGATATCAACCACGATCAAAAACACAAGCAGTTATACCAAGAGCAAGTGCTTTTTCAGCAACCCCCTTCCCAACTGTAATGGCACGTTCAGTTTTTGTACCTTTTGACTCAGCCATATCACTTGCAGAACAGAGGGTTTTACCAGTAAGATCATCGATGAGCTGAACAGTAATATGAAGATTTGAACGAAAAACACTCAAACGAGGCTTATTCGATGTACCTTGAATACGTGCACGAACTCGAGCAGCACGACGATGTCTTTTAGCAACTTTTTCCAACATATACAAAAAGTGAGATTAATTGAGGATAAAAATTATTTACCAGCTGTCTTACCAGCTTTACGGCGGATATGTTCTCAAACATAACGGATACCTTTTCCCTTGTATGGTTCAGGCTTCTTCAATGATCGAATATAGGCTGCGAAATATCAAATAAGTTGTTTATCATGAGAACGAAGATGAATCTTGTTCTTATCATCCTTATCTGGTTCAACGGTAATACCTACTGGCACATCCACATGGACTTTGTGTGAAAAACCAAGAGCAAGTTCAAGTTTATTTGGTCATTTTACTTCAAACTTATAACCAACTCAAACAATCTCAAGAGATTTAACATAACCTTCAGAAACCCCCTTTACCATATTAGCTACACAAGCTCGAGTAAGTCCCCAAAAAGCTTTTTGTTGAGCATCTTCAGTATTAGCGATTTCTATTTTGAGAGTATCTCCATCCTGAACAATAGATACACCGTCATATATAGGAAAAGAGAGAGTTCCCTTAGCACCCTTAACGGTAATAGAATCTTTTGAGATTTCAGCTGTTACGCCTGCAATGAGGGTAACAGGAAGTTTTCCAATTCGAGACATAAGTTAAAAACAGTAATTAATGACTAGTAAACTTCACAAAGAAGCTCTCCACCTACACGAAGCGAGTGAGCCTCATATCCAGTAACGATTCACTTTGGAGTAGAGAGAATAAAGATTCCATATCCATTACGGGACTTTTTTATCTCAGTAGCTTTTACATAAATACGTTGACCTGGTCGACTAATACGACGAAAAGATGGAACGTATTTTGTTTTTCGCACATCTTGAAGAGTCACAGTAAATGATCTTTTATCATCACTCTGTGAATATTCAACGATATACTGATTCTTCTTGAGAATACGGAGAATTTCTTCTTTCATTCATGAAAATGGTACTTCAACAGTATGAAGACGTGCATGATATCCATTACGGATTCGAGTAAGAAGATCTGCGATTGGATCGATTATCATAACCTAAAATTGAAAAACGAAAGTAAAGATTACCAGCTTGATTTACGAACTCACATGAGCTCTCCTGCATTTGCCTTTTCACGAACACAGATGCGACAAAGGTCAAACTTTCCGATATATCCCTGAGGTCGACCACAGAGAGAACATCGATGATAGAGACGAGTTGGGAATTTTACCTTCTTCCCTGCAGTACGTGCGCGAGCTGCTTTTTCGAGTGCGCCTTGTGATTTAAGAACGAGTGCTTTTCTAGCCATAAAAAGAAAAAATTAACGAGAGAAAGGAAAACCAAGTTTATCAAGAAGTGCCTTTGAGTGATCTTTAGTTTCTGTTTTGAATTTAACAGTAATTTGTAGACCATGAGGTTTTACAACATCAAGTTGAGGTACTTCAGGGAAAATAGTATGTTCCTTTATACCAAAGTTGAAGTTTCCAGCAGCATCAAAGGAACGTCCAGAAATACCACGGAAATCACGAACTCGAGGAAGAATAACTGTAATAAGCTTTTCAAGGAAATGGTACATTCTTTCACCACGAAGTGTAACCATCATACCAACTGGCATTCCTTTACGGAGTTTGAAGTTAGAGATAGCCTTTCGAGAATGAGCAATGCGTGGAAGTTGTCCAGCAATAAGAGCTAAATCACTTCTGAGACTTGAAAAATCTTTATTTCCAGCAGCAACATATGTACCGATACCCATATTAAGAACGATCTTCTCAATACGTGGAAGTTGCATTGGATTTTCAATACCTAGCTCTTTTTGGAGCTCTGGAAGAATATGCTTAACGTAATTTTCTTTAAATGACATAATCTCAAAATGAGAAGAAAAATAAAACTAGAGAACAGTACCTGACTTCTTTGCAACACGAACTTTCTTACCGCCCTCTATCTTGTAACCAACACGAGTTGGTTCACCTGATTTTGGATCAAGAAGCATTACATTTGAAACAGTAATTGGCTTTTCGAATTTAACGATTTGACCTGGAGTTGTTCCTTGCTTTTTTACATGGCGAGTAACGATGTTCACTCCTTCAACTAATACTTTATTATCAGCAGGAAAGGCTCGAAGAACTTTTGCCTTCTTTCCTTTATCTTTTCCTGCTATAACGATGATGGAATCATCCTTATGGATTTTCATAACAATGGAGAAATAAGAAACTAAACTACTTCGGGAGCAAGAGAGATAATCTTTTGATATCCCTTAGCCTTCAATTCACGAAACACAGGACCGAAGATACGAGTACCTTTTGGTTCACGTTTATCATCGATAATTACACATGCATTATCATCAGAGCGAACGTATGATCCATCATCACGACGAACCTCACGAGCAGTACGAACGATAACAGCCTTGCATACTGTTTTCTTTTTAATATTTCCATTTGGAAGTGCGCGTTTAACTGAAACGACGATGATATCACCGACACCAGCATAGCGACGCTTGGAACCTCCAAGAACCTTAATACAAAGAACCTCTTTGGCTCCTGTATTGTCCACGACTGCGAGTCTGCTTTCTGTTTGTATCATAAGAAGAAAAGAGAGGAGAATTATTTACTAGAAGGAGCAGAAACGATAGAATCTTCAATAAGAATCCAACGCTTCATTTTTGAAAGCGGGCGAGTTTCGCTAATAGTGACAGTATCACCAAGCTTTGCAAGTCCTTGTTCATCATGAGCATAAAACTTCACTGAATACTGGTAACGCTTTTTATATTTTGGATGCGTCTTATAAGTATTCACAGTAACTGTGATAGTTTTTTGCATTTTTGTACTGGTTACTACACCGGTCTTTGTACGCATAAGAGAAAAAACGAAAGAGAATATTATTTAAGAGAAAGGATGGTTGATGCTTGCGCAACATACTTACGATATGTTCGAATAGTATGAGGTTGTTTAAGTTCACCCATAGTATGTTTCATGCGAAGAATAAAGAGTTCTTTGCGTGCATTCTCAATCTCTATACGAAGTTCGTTCGCATCAAGACTTTCAAGAACTTCCAAATCTTTTACAGGAGAGGATGTTGTTTTCTTAGTTCGTGGCATAATAATCAAAATAGAGATGAATAATGAGGGAAAGTATGGTAATTAGAAATCAATTTTTGAAAGAAGAATTTTTGATTTTACCGGAAGTTTATGTGAAGCGAGCGTAAAAGCTTCTCTTGCAACTTCTGGTGTAACATCTTTGAGTTCAAAAATGATACGTCCAGGTTTTACAGGAGCTCGATACATTTCTACGTTACCCTTTCCTCAACCCATAGGAACTTCAAGAGGCTTCTTCGTATATGGTTTGTCTGGGAAAATACGAATCCACATCTGACCTCCTTTCTTGAGAAAACGGACAATTGCTTTACGAGCTGATTCAATCTGACGAGAAGTTATGTAACCAGCTTCAGTTGTTTTTAAAGCATAGTCTCCAAAACTAATAGTCGATCCTCGGGTAGCAAGACCCTTAATCACTCAGCGGTGTGCTTTACGATATTTGGTCTTATTTGGTTGTAACATGGAAATTTATGTTAGGAATTATAGGGAAAAATTGTAAAAATCAAATTTTATTTTTTAAATACATCACCTTTATAGATCCAAACCTTGATTCCAACAGTCCCAGCAATGGTTTCTGCTCGTTCTGTTGCATAATCAATATCGGAACGAATGGTTTGAGAAGGGATAGCTCCTTCCTTGTAAGTTTCACGACGAGCAATTTCTGCACCGTTCAATCGACCTCCAAGTTTTACCTTAATACCAAGACCACCCTTTTCAAGTGTTTTTGCAATTGCATTCTTAATAACTCGACGATATGGCATTTTCTTTTCAAGCTGACGAGCAATAGAGTCAGCAACGATAGATGCTGAGAGTTCTGGTTTTTTTACCTCCTTCACTTCTACTTGGAATGTATATCCAGGAAAACGTGTTTGAAGTTTATTTCTCAATGCATGTAAGTTTTCATCATCTTTTCCGAGGGCAAGAGCTGTTCGTGAAGTAAAAACTACAACTGTAACATTCTTATCACCAGAGTGATTAATAAAAAGATTACCAAGAGGAATACCCTTAAAGTGAATAAGTGTTAACTTACGAACTTGAAGATCTTCAGCAACAGACTGAGCATACTCCTTACGGTCGTAATATCCAGTAGTTCTCCAAGTTTTGATATACCCTATACGGAAGGCGAGTGGACTAACTTTGTGTCACATAATCGTATGAAAAGAAGGAGTTAAAAAAATTATTTTACAGCAAGTTCAACATTTACATGTGAAGTGCGTTTCAAGATGGCATGTGCTCGACCTCGTGAAATAGGATTATGTCTACGATAGACAAGTCCTTTATTTACTACTATTGAACTAATAGTAAGATTTGCAAGCTCTTGAGCATCATTATGTGTAGCATTTGCAACTGCACTTGCTACCACTTTATAAATAATGTCAGCTCACTTCTTTGGCATAAAACGAAGTGTATCCAATGCGTTTTTAACATCCATACCGCGAACGATATAGGCGATAACATTGAGCTTCTTAGGAGAGATGCGAACATTAGTAACATTTGCTTTCATAACAAGAAAAGGAAAAGGGATGATTATTTATTACCAGAATGACCAGTGAATCGGCGAGTAAAAGAGAATTCTCCAAGCTTATGTCCAACCATATCCTCAGTAACAAATACTGGAATATGTTGCTTTCCATTGTGAACACCGAATGTATGTCCTACAAACTCTGGAGCAATAGTACAATCACGTGACCAAGTTTTTATAACCGTTTTTTTACCACTTTCAGTCAAAGTTTGTACTTTTTTTAAAAGGCGGTCATATATGTAAGGTCATTTCTTAAGACTTCGGGTCATAATCGAATAGTTAAAAGTTGAAAGATAAGTGAAATGAATTATTAGCCAAGAAGTTTTCCGGCACGAGTACGAAGAATCCAACGATCTGTATATTTTCGATTTCGTGTCTTCACTCCTCGAGCTGCTTTTCCTTGTGGAGTTTTTGGACCTTTTCGTTGACCAACAGATTGATGTCCTTCACCTCATCCGTGTGGATGATCTACCGCATTCATAGATGAACCAAGAACGGTAGGACGAATACCGAGCCAACGAGAACGACCAGCCTTACCAATGGTAATCTGATTCCAGTCTTCATTAGAAACAACACCGATAGTCGCAAAACACTTCTTATGAACCAATCGAATTTCTCCAGAAGGCATTTTCACTTGTGTGTAATCACCTTCTTGTGAAAGAACAGTGGCAAATGTTCCTGCAGAACGAATTGTGCTCGCCCCTTGTCCAACAATCATTTCTACATTGTAGATAAAGAGTCCAACTGGAATATTTCCAATAAGCATGCGATTTCCTACTACTGGTTTTGCAGTTTCTGCAGTAATGATAGTATCACCTACTTTCATTTCTTTATGTGCAAGAATATATCTGCGTTCTCCATCCATGTAACATACAAGAGCAATAAATCCAGTACGATATGGATCATATTCTACTGTTTCTACACGAGCAGGAATATTGAGTTTATCAGTAAAGTGAAAATCAACTAAACGATAGAGTTTTTTGTGTCCTCCTCCTTTATGTCGAACTGATATTCGACCTGCACTATTGCGACCTGCACGAGCCTTCATATAAGTTGTAAGAGGCTTGTGTGGTTCATTTGTTGTAATTTGATCAAATGAAAGCCCTGTCATGAAACGACGAGATGGAGTGGTGGGCTTGTATTTCTTGATTGCCATAAATAGTTGAGTTAAATTGGTAGTATGAATAATTATTGAACTTTCTGAAAGTCATTAATTCTATCTGCTCCGGCGAGAGATACCATTGCTTTTTTCTTTGGTGATCGTTTCATAGCAGGTCATTTCTTTGTATTATGAAACTTTTCATAGGTCTTAATAATATTCACCTTTGCAACCTTAACTGCATAAATCTTCTCAAAGGCTTTTTTAATATCAATCTTCGTTGCACGAGGATCAACTACACATGTGTAAACTCCATTGAGTTCTGCGTCTGTACTCTTATTCGTAACTACGAATTTTTGAATGACATTGAATACTGATTCCATAAAGAAAATAACGTTATAATATTGATTGAGTAAGTGAGAAATTATTCAGCAGAAACTACTTCTTCTTTCTTCTTACGGGTTGTCTTCTTTGGAGCAACTTCAGCTATTTTAGAAGTAACTTGAAAATGAAGATAGAGATGTTCAAGTGAAGATTTTGAAAATACAAGGTTTGTATATTTCAATAGATCGTGTGGATTAAGGTATTCAATATTGAGTACTTTAACGGTTGCAAGATTTTGTGCCCCTTGAACTCGAGCCATTTCTTCACGAGTAACTGCAAGTACTGATTTTTCAGCACCCATAGTTTTCACAAGTAAAGACATGGTTTTTGTTCTTGCACAATCAATTGAGAATGAATCAATTACCTTAATTGATTGGTCAGCTGCTTTTGCAGAAAGGAGAGAAATAAGTGCTACACGACGTTCTTTTTTATTCATTGCAACGCTATAGTTTCTTTCATTTCGTGGACCAAAAGTAACTCATCCTCCACGACGAGTCGGTGAACGTTTGTCACCAACACGAGCATTTCCTGTTCCCTTTTGCTTGTAGAGCTTACGAGTAGAACCTCGTACTTCTCCACGACGCTTTGTATGGGCAATCGTTATACGTCCGTTTGCTTGTTGAAGAATAAGAAGACGGTGAAGAAGTCCGCTATTAATCGGAGCTTCGAAATGTGATGAAAGAAGTTCAACACTTCCGTTTTCTTTCCCTGTTGTATCAAAAAATGGAGCTTTCATAAGATTCGTAATATTATCGATTTAGAATGTAAGAGTAACCAGTGAATTGCGAGCTCCAGGAACTGGTCCCTTTACTCCTATAACACTATGATTCTTATTCACGAGAATCATTGGAACATGTTTCAATGTAATTTGATCAGTACCCATATGTCCGTGCATCTTCTTACCGAGTTTTGTACGACGTGGTTTACGTCATCCAATAGAACCAAGTGCACGATGGAATTTAGAACCATGAGAAGCATTTCCTCCCGAAAAGTGCCAACGTTTTACTGCACCAGCAAAACCCTTACCCTTAGAAATACCAACAACTCGTACCTCAGCAACATCATCTAATACATCGAGAGTAATAACATCATCTTTTGCAACATTCTCGAATTTACCAGTTGCAGGCACTTCGTGAAGTGTTACTTTCTTTCCATCAGTCATTTCAAGAACTACAGCAGCATAACCATCATTTTCTATAGTCTTTACCTGAGCAACTTTAGTAGCTCCAACCTTTATAAGGGTTACTGGAGTGAACTTTCCATTATGAAGAACTCGTGTCATTTCGAGTTTTTTTCCAAGTATTCCAGCCATGGGTATACAATTTAAGATATTAAAATGAGAGGTTGCAGGTGCTTTCGGATGACCGAAAGTTTGCCGTCAACATCACTATTTTCAAAACTAAGTTTTTCAAAAGTGTCGGCAGTATATAGAAAGAATATAATATGTCAAAAGAAAAAGGATATTTTTATAAAATACTTCTCTGGAACTTATTTCTTATGTTCAATAAAAGTATTCATTCTTACTCAGAATCTATAATATATGGAACTGGTTTTGAAAAATAATACCCTTGAGTATAATCAGCTCAAAGTCCCAGAAGTGTTAAATACTCCTCTTGTGTTTCAACTCATTCCGCAATTACCTGCATTCAACATTTTTTTGCTCCGAACACAGCTATTTCTACTAATAATCGCTTTGATTGGGCCTCTTCATCTTCTTTATCTATATCCGTAACATACTCGCGTGCTATTTTTAGAAAATGAAATCCTCGCGCTGTTGTAAAACGCTTAATTCAGGCTTTATCGGTTCAAAAATCATCAACAGAAATCTTACAACCCATATTCATCAATGCCTGAAGCGTTGTAAATGGCTGACCATTTGCAACGCTATCAATATTTTCTAATATTTCAAAAGTAAGTTGTTGTGGTTGTAAATAATATTTCACACACATGGCTTGAATAAATACAACGAAGGTACTATCAGATAAATCCTCTTGTGTAATATTGAAAGAAATATCATAATCTTTTCTGGTAATATATTGACATGCTTTTTCAATAATATTACGAGTAAATCGTTTCTGGTAACGTAGCTCTTCAACTGCCTCTAAAAAATCTCCTGGAAATATTATAGTTCCATTTACTGGATGCCTCATTCTTGCGAGGGCCTCAAATTTTCGTTTTCACTTTGGTTTCGTAATTTTATGAATCTCTTGGTATACTGGAAAAAATAAATCTCATTCAAATGCTTTTTCAACAATTTTCTGAGCTGAAATACCAGAAAATTCTGGAGAATGCTTATTGAAAGAATCATCTCCTTTTATAGCCTGATATGCCCTCCGAAAGATTTCTATTCACTTCGTAGTACTCATGGTTACTGAATGAGAAAAAGTGAGTGGGATTTTTTCATCATTTAAATAACAACTCATTTTATTAATGACTCAAATTAATGATTCTATTATGGTGGCATCTGGTGGATTTGTAAAAAAAATTCAAAAATCTGCTCAGTCTAATTTGTATACCTCACCACCAATTCGACTGCATATATTTGGGAGCAGTATTCCAATTTGACTCAATACATCATCTCATCCAATACTTCCATAAATCGGATCAGTATGAAACTTGGACATTCCATCAAGATGAACTATGATAAGTAATTGATTCTCAATTACTTCTAATAATTCAAAAAGTGCCAATTTTCAAGGAAGTCATGTTACCGGATCTATACGTTTTATCTTATAATCATCCTGTACTCTTTTTAAGTATCTTTCTGTAGTAATATCCTGACGAACTACTAAATATTGAAGTATTTTTCAGTGTATATCCACTATCGGCTTTACTGTAGTTCGAAGCCAGAATTCTGATCCATCTTTCTTTTTATTACAAATATCACCATGCCATATTTTTCATGAACCTATCGTTGAATAAAATTCTTTCCAAAATTCTGGAGGATGAAACCCTGAGTTGAATTCACGAGTATGAATTCAACGTAGTTCCTCAACCGAGTATCCAGAAATTTCAGCAAAACGTTGATTTGCATCAAGAAGGTATCAGTCTTCGGAAACTTGAAGAACCATATTATCTACATTCATCACTGACAGTTCTTGAGTAAGTCAAAAATTACTTTTCTCACTTCGTAATTTGTCAGATATAACTGCTGATATGTGTTGAATAAGGGCTGATATGTGTGGCTGCAAAGTTTGAAGTTCATGCGAAAGATCATATCTCTTATATGTCTCATCTATTTGAGCAATTAATTCAACAAGTGGACTAAATAATAATGAATCTGATGGAATACTCGATACATCAACAGATATAGGATTTTGTAAGTTATTTTCTTGAGACATATCCTTGTATTATGAAAATGATTTTCATAATATTAAGAAATTAGCTAATAGCAATGTCAAATATTTCTTTTTGAGAAATTTCAATATACTATACACATTATTTATACACCACCACTATTGTATGCGACTTGATATTTATATTAGCCAAACATATGCATTATCGAGAAATCGTGCCCAATTTATTATCCAGGAATGACTCGTTCTCGTGAATGAAAAAACTGTAAAAAAAACTGCTTTTTCCATAGATGAAACTGATAGCATAACTCTTCTTGAGGATAAAAAAACAGAATGGGTTTCCCGAAGTGCAGTAAAACTTTCTGATTATATCGAGCAATTCCCTATGCAAATCGATGGACTTATCTGCCTTGATATTGGTTCATCAACTGGATGATTCACCCAGGTATTGCTCACACATGGAGCGAAAGAAGTTACAGCACTTGATGTCTGAAGTTTACAACTTCACGAATCTCTCCGGAAAAATTGCAGAATACATTTATTTGAGAATACAGATATTCGAGATTTTTCGAGTGAAAAAGATTTTTCCATTATTACAACGGATGTTTCATTTATCTCACTGACTCAGATTATCCCAAGCATATCCCGACTTGCAAACTCCAGTACTCAGATTATCCTCCTATATAAGCCTCAATTCGAGGTTGGAAAAATTCATCTCAAAAAAACAGGAGTACCAAAGAATGAAATAATAATCCAAAAAAAAATGCAGGAATTTCAGGAATTTCTAAAAAATTCATGATTTATAATACTTCGAGTACTCCCATCGAGTTTAAAGTGAGAGACAGGAAATCAAGAGTATATCATCCATTGCAAGAAGACTGATTGAGTTGCAATATAGAAGCTTTTCATATAATCACACTATTCTTATATTCTATTTACCTACCTATGGGACGATGACCAGTGGTTGCATGACAAAAAGAGGCTTCCTCACAAGCACGAGCAAAAGCATATACTATTCATTCGAAACTTATTGCGCTTGCTGCTCAAAAATGAGCTGATACACACACAAATATGGCACTCGCTCATGCAATTGAAGATGCCAGAAAAGCAAGTGTACCCAATGATACAATTGAACGAGCTATTCGTCGATGAGCCTGACTCGATAAGGATGCAAAAATAGTTGAAGAAATATTTTATGAATGATATGCTCCTGGTGGAATTGGAATCATTGTACAGGCACTTACTGACAATAAAAATCGAACAGCTCCAAGTATGCGACATATTTTTTCTGCTTATGGAGGGAATCTTTGAGAAACATGATCAGTTTCTAACTTTCTTTTTGAATTCAAATGAATTATTCGAATAGATTCAAATGGGATTGATGAATTGAAATTTGAGGAAAATATTTTAGAAACACACGCGGAAGATTATTCAAAAAATGATCAAACATTTGAAATTATTACTGATAAAACCATGTTATCCGTGGTAAAAAAGGAACTTGAAACACTCTGATATATTCTTCTTCAATCTTGACTAGAATATAAAGCAAAAAATTATATAGAAGTAACGGACTTTGACAAAGGGTTAAAAATTTATAAAATGCTGGAAGAATTGTCCGATAATGAAGATGTTGCCTCTGTATGGAATAATGCCGATATGGCAGAACCCTTCTTACAAGAACTCACTTCATTTGTGGAATCTCACCGATTTCGTACTTAGTTTTTTTATCTTTTTCTTCCATGTCAGAAGAACCTATCAATCAGGATAATCCAGCAGGAACTCAACAAGGATGACTTCCAAAAACCGATAATGCTATTATTATGGATTTGGTTGCTGTACATCCATTAACTACTTTCAATGAGCTTGAATTTGTTGATCTCCTTGAACATTCTCTTTCACTTTCAACATTTGAAAAAAAACGAGTAATCGATGCAATACCAAATCTTTCTCAGTTTCAAATCGATGAACTTGTTAAGGTTTTTGAAGATGAAAGAACTGAATTTCGAAAACTCATGCCAACAGAAGGAGAAACGATAAAATGATTGCTCGTAAAGGCAAAGAATGAATGGGAGCAACTAAAAACAGTATATATAGAAGAATGAAAGCAAAAAGATCAACAAGGGCAAGATCAGCAAAAAATTGATGAAATGAGAAAAAATCTTGGACTCTAAAAGTTACAATTTTTGAATAAAAGAATCCGCCTCAAATTGAGACGGGTTTTTATTTGAAAACTTATAAGCATTCCGTATTCTATATCGGTAAAATATCTTTCATGTATCTTTCCATTATCCCCCTCCATCACTCATTAGACGTAACACCACTTATATATTCATGTCCGCAAGAGTTAGAATCTTCTATTATTCGGTGAATCCTCGTACAAGTGCCCCTTGGAAAAACCCAAGAAATATGAATAATTACCGGAATAAATCTTCAAATATCTGAAATTTCCTATGAAATAAAGGATATTGAATGCATTATTACTTCTATTCCTGTACTTCCTTCGTATATCCTTGATTGTATCCCTTGTATATCACACTATTATATAGTGCCTATTCATCGAATACTTCAACTCTTTCTCCCAAAGAGTATTTTTTCGTATCTTGCGAAGAATAATTTTACAGATATACAGAATAGTAGTACTCACCTTGAAAAACCTTCAGAGAAGTACTTATATCACTACCGTTCAACATGAGTGAGCCATCAAGATATTATCTCTCATATACATGATTCTGGAACCATTATTATTTTTCCGGATGATTTTTTTCTCAATCATTTCATAGAAACATGTTGAATATCAAAAGAATCATATAACGTTTTTAGTACTGAGATGACACCTACAAAAAAACGGAAACTCTATATAGAAATGTATCATGGAAAAAAGAAAATAATTCTTTGAACACGGAGAGTATTATACTATAATCTCAGTAATTATCGACGAATTATCTATGTAGAAGATGCCTTTCAAAAAGAAGCATACCAAATTCCTATGCGATATTCCTATCTTCATTTATTGGAACATTTTGCATTATTTTGAAGTTTCGATATACATATTCTCTCAAGTACGCCAAGTATTGAACTTTTTGTAAAAGCACTGCAAGGAAACTTTCAACTTAAATCCATCTGATAACCTTCTCACTATGACACTCGAGTCGATTATTTATAGCATTGAGCGATACATTTCCCAGTCTGACCGTATAACTATTATATGGTATTTCTGTCTTTTTTGTGTATTTTGACTTACCATTACAGCATTTTGATATACGGTTCTTGATCATGTTTATTATAAGGAGCTCGCAGATAAACAGCAGATTATGACTATTCGGAATCCCGTATCAAGAGGATCCATCTATTCCATTGAAACCAGCGGAACTCCAAAATGAGTTTTTGCCGTAAGTACTGATCTTTGAGATATTGCAATTGGGCCACAAGAAAAATGATCAAAAGAACGACTCGAGGATTTTCTGACTGATATTCTTTTTAGTGAATTTTGTCATGAAGGGTGAAATATATGTCTTGAAAAGGTTGGAACCTATATACGAGAAGATTTTTCACAACAGGCACAAGTTACTGTTACGGAAATAAGAGAAAAGCTAAAAAAATATCTCAATAAGAAGATAAATAAACCGTATATAGACTTTGTTCTGGTTGCAGAACATATTGATAATGACATTATCCAAGAAATAAAAGCATGGAATGAAACCGGGCTTTCATTTATTCTTGATAATCTTTATATCGATCCGACTATTGTACTCAATCCTGATGCACTTGCTAATAAGTTATCTGCAAAATTATGACTCACAAAAGCTTCCATGCTACAAAAGCTTGAAAAAAGACCGCCTCAATATTTGAAAATACTGCAAAAAATGAGTATTAGTACTCGAGATAGAATTAATGAACGTATCAATAGTGAAAAAATTGCCATCAAAAATGAACAAATAAATGAAGAAGATAGTATTTATCAATTTTTTATTATAGAATCTCACCCAACTCGTTTCTATCCTGAAAAAACTATAGGATGACAAATTATCGGCTTTGTAGATAATCTCGGAATAGGTCGATATGGGATAGAATGATACCTCAATGAAGAATTGCAGGGAAAGAATTTTGTACAAAAAGTAAAAAAGGATATCTCTTGAAAAACAATAGATTCAGAAAGTTTGGAAGGGAGTGATATGAAAAATGGAGTTGATACTGTACTTACGATTGATCGAAATATCCAAAAGGAACTTTCTATTCGACTTGCAAAAGCAGTACAAACCTTTCGAGCAAATAAGTGAAGCATTATCGTAATGAATCCAAAAACCGGAGCAGTGGAAGCCATGGTAAATTATCCAGATTATGACCCCAATAACTTTGCCTCCGTCTACGAAATGGAAAAAGTTTCCTATTCGCGATATCCAAATCCAGCATTTGATCTTCTCTGAATGCCACTCTTTGTTCAAGACTCTCTAAGTGGAACAATTGATATGATTATTGATGGGGTTTCTATTAAGCTTAGAAAGGCTCTCGATCAAGAAATTACCAATTATGCAATTCCAAAATATAAGTATAAGAATCTTTTCTGACCTGGAGTATATGTAAACGATGTAAATGGATCTTTATATGAACCATGATCTGTATTTAAAGCGGTTACAACTGCTATTGGTCTTGATACAGATGAAATCAAACCAACCGATACCTACTATGATAAATGATATGTGGAAATAGACCGATTTAAAATTAAAAATGCGGATAGTATCTGTATATGAAATCATACCTATATCCATGCTCTTGATTGGTCTTGTAATGTTTGAATGATTGATATTATTCAAAAAATTGGAAAATCCGTATTTTATAAATACATAAATGATTTTGGATTTGGAGCAAAGAGTAATATGACCCTTGAATGAGAAGTATTTGCAAAGCTTGATCCATATGAAAAATGGTCAAGAACACAATTTTTTACAATGTCATTCTGACAATGAATCAATGTTACTCTCCTTCAAATGGCTGCGGCCTACTCAGTTCTAGCAAACTGAGGAATATATATGCAACCATATATCGTTGACAAAATCATCTATCCGGATGGGAAAGTTGTAAAAATGAACCCTCTCCCACTTCGAAGGGTAATTAAGGAAGAAACTTCAAAAAAAATCACTGCAATGTTGGTTGATGGAGTTCGTTATGGATTTGCAAAAAAATGAGGAGTTCCAGGATATGACATGGCTGGAAAAACTGGTACTTCACAGATTGCGAGTCGAGGATGATATGAAGTTGGGACGGCTGGGCATACGATTACTTCATATGGTTGATATGGTCCTGCAAATAATCCAAGATTTGTTATGATTGTGCGTATAGAACGACCAAGAACGGCTGTATTTGCAGAAACAACTGCATCAGCACTCTTTAAAGAGATATCCGAGTATCTTCTTAATTATTATAAAATACCAAAAATCAAATAAGTAAAGAGGGATTTCTTGCAAAAAAAAATATGATATGATAGCATGGGAGTAAGCAAAAAAACTTACAAATACCCATACATTATGAATACCAATACGCAGGAAATTTTCGATCCATTATCAGCTATAGAATCATCAATAGATTCCGAAAATCAATCCATTATTACTCTTGACTCAGAGCATACTCAGGAAGTAAGTGATATTTTTCAAATTGATACTCATAAAAAGGAATCATCTCTTTGGAATACAATTGTAAATGGTTTTAAATTTCTTATCACCTATCTCTTTACAACATGAGTCGTCTTCTGAATATTGATATTTAGTCTCAATTTTAGTGCATACTCAAGCATTATTAGTTCGTATATGAATCCAAATGATGCAAAAGCATCTGCAGAAAAGCTCCAATGAATTATGGATTCATCTCGAATTCAAGTATTTGCGGATGCAGAATATAAAGAGCAAGAAAAAACAGAAAAACAAGAATCAATCGAAACTATCAAGGGAAATATTGAAGAATCCACAGGAGAACTTCCAGAAGAATCTATCTATGATCCAGAAGTACTTATTCGTTCTTCCGAAGAACAAATGGATGTAAGCTTTGATATTACACCCTATGATAATCGTATTATCATACCAAAAATTGGGAAAAATATTCCTCTCGTAGATGTGCGCCTTGATCAAGAGTTTGACTTTGATCACATGGAGAATATATTCATGAAGGAACTAGAAAAATGAGTAGTTCGGTATCCTGGAACTGCCCTTCCTGGAGAACAATGAAATACTTTTATTTTCGGGCACAGTTCAAACTATCCATGGATTAAAGGTGAGTACAATGATGTATTTGCACTCTTGGATAATCTTGATTTTTGAGATGAAATTATTATTTACTACAATCAAAAGAAATTTATATATACTGTACAAGAAAAAGAAGTTGTAAGACCTGGAAATGTAAAAGTACTTGAACGTGAACAGAATAGAAAAGAGCTTTCACTTATGACTTGTTGGCCAGTAGGAACAACCCTCAATCGTATGATTGTTTTCGCGGCACTCAAAGAAACACCATAACTCCCATAATATGAATACATCCACCTTTCTTTATAATTTTGAAAATCTCCATCTCTATCAATTCCATGGATCTTTTTTTGATATTATCGGAATGATTATAGTTATTGGACTCATCGGAATCATCTATTATATTATTCCATATATTAATGGATATTTTAGAACAGAAAAAGAGCGTTCAGAACAACTTCAAAAAAGAGCTACCATTCAAGAGCTTATCATCATGAAAGATATTCAGTCGGAACTTGAACAAGAAATGAATGATCAATTGCTTCAAAAGTAAATCACTCACTCTTTCATTATGCGTACCATCCTTTTTTCCATCATCCTTTTTTTCCTTCTCTGAGGATATGCTTCGGATATACTCAATGCTGCACCAGCATGTACTTGGAGATATAAATGGGTATGGGATGGATCAACACGCTATGCTTGTGAACTCAATATTGGATGTTGAGTAAATAATGGAAAACAAAAAAGAACAGCAAAATGCGTTCGTGAAGATGGAGATGGAACATCGATTGCAGTGGCAGTAGCGAATTGTGCTACCTGGGATCCATATACTGGAGCAAAATCACTCATAGAAACCTATGATAATGGAACTTGTACTATACCATGTAATGCAGTATGTTGAGCATCCCATACAACCTATACTGCTTCTCAACCTGCTAATACTAATCTGTGTGATACAAATACAACGTACAGCACAGGGTTTACTTGGACTGATACAACCGCGGTAACGGCTGGACCAGTACCAGCCTATTCTTATAAGTGGAATTGTGCGAGTAAGAATGGAGGAAGCCTTGCAAGTTGTTATGCATATAAACCAACAACTGGATCTTGTGATAATACTACAGCCCTCTGATGTAGCATTGGCTCTGCCATTAATGACAATAGTCAAACTACATGTAATACAACAAGAACATGGAATTGTAGTTGAGTCAATACAGGAGGTTCATCTGTCTTATGTAGTAAAGCAAATCCAGTATGTAGCTATACAATAACTTTTAATGGGAATGGAAGTACCGCATGAACAATGTGAGCACAATCGATTGCTCAATCTACAACAGCTAATCTAAATGCAAATAATTTTACTAGAACCAGTTATACTTTTATCTGATGGTCAACAACAGCATGATGAGCTGTAGCATATGCGAATAGTGCAAGTTATACTATGGGAAGTAGTAATGTAACATTATATGCTCAATGGACAGCTTATATTCTCCAAAATACAAAAAAATGTGTGGGTGAGGATTTGAAATGGGTAGATAGCCTTAATGTAGTAGGTGCTTTAATTCAAACATGTGGTGGTACACCAGGTTTACGATGTGGAAATTCTGGATTGAAGGATATAAATCATAATATTATTGATACTACTGCTCAATGTTGTACAAATACAACACATGTATCAATTAATGGATACTGTATTCCTAGACAAGGTGTTTGAGGTTACTGCTTTGCAAATAATTCTTGTTTAAGTCTTAATTGTGTTTCGAATGTTTGTCAGCCATAAATAATAGAGATGGTACAAACTAATAGTATCCTGTATATAAAAACACCTGAATAATTCAGGTGTTTTTAATATGTATTATTGTTATTTTGAACTTAAGTAAGTCTGAAATTCA
>CAKZJF010000020.1 GCA_936941205.1 uncultured Candidatus Altimarinota bacterium
GTATCGAAAGTTTTTTGTATGATTGAAAAACCTTCATTTTACAGGAGATATCTGTATGACTTTTCCATTTTGGGATATAGCAGGAAAATATTCTTTCTTTAGTGAAATTCACGATATCCTCTCTGAACTCTGATATAAGACGATTCCCCTTCTTCCAGAAGATGAGGAATTAACTACAAAAAAATGAACCCTTCTCTATAAGCGTCCTGGTCAAACCGTATGACGTGAAGTGTGGCATGGTCGTCTTCGATAAGACTCTTTATGACTTCAAACAATCTCAATCTTTCCTCGCATCAATTCTCTTATCAACATAGGAGGGATATTGTTCATGCGGTACTTTGGAGTAGTCTCAAAAAAGTACTAGAACAACTTGGAAAATCTGAATTATTTGAACATATTACCAGTATATCTTTCAAAGACACTTCGATAACAATTCAAACAGGAAAACCCATTATTAACACGGAAATACATTACCATAAAGAGGTAATTATACAACATCTTGCGAAAGCAATAACGCCCTGGAGTGTCGTTCCTGAAAAGCTTACGCTCCGCTTCCGGTAGAAATATTTCAAGGATTTGGAATCACTCCGTATTGCACCTTTAAGTTTTCGATAGTCATAGTCATATCATGATAGATGTGATCAAAAAGTTTCTTATATTTTCCTTGTGTTTTCTTAACTCGTAACTCCAGTGCAGGAAGAAAATAAATTTCTGTTTCTGTTATTTTTCTTCGAACCTTTTCAACATCGACTCATACCATATGCTCCAGTGCATGTTGCCGATCTGCACATTTCATAATCAGAACTTTATGAGTTGCCTTTAAGAGTCAACCAAAGTAATCTTTTGTACGCCGATCTTTGAGTTGATTCTCAAGAGCTTTCTTTTGTGAATCGGAAACCACTACAGAAATCAATCGTTCATGAGGACGGTAGTAATCAGTCAGCGGACGTTTTGTCATAGCCTGTATCATAGGCATAACATGTTCTACCATATCAGCATTCGGATTAATATTTCCAATACTAATACGGAGAATGGTCTCTTTTTCCTCGTCTGTTCCAACAAAGTCTTCAAGAAAATCATGAAGCAAAATGGCAATAATCATTTCAGCATCATAAAAATGATATCGACAAAGGAGAATCTCAAGTGCTTGCCAAGCATGACTAAAACGGGAACTTCCATCATCTCGTAATCAAAATTTACGATCAAGTTGTCGATACTTATTCTGTACAAGAGCAAGTACATGTTTCAGCATAAGCATAAAGTCCTCTACCTCCTCTTGATTTTTTGAAACAAATAATCGTAGCCTTCATACATTTAAAAGATATTCACGAAGTGAATCATATGGTTCATGAATATCGAGTGTAATATTTCGACGCTGCTCATTAATCAGACATTTTGCTTTTCTTCTTTGAATTCCTTCTTGAATCTTTTGAATTCGTATACTGAGTTCTTCGATTTTTCTTGTATTTGGTGCAATCGCTAATTGTTCTATTCGAAGCTCATGAATTCGTCTTCGGAGCAAATTATAAACATCCCGAACCGTAACCGTTCCGGGGCCATTCGTAACATCAGACCAATCATCTGACTTCCCAAGTGTTCGCAAGATTCCCTTATCAGTTTTCCACTGAATTTTTTCAGAAACATCTCGCGGAGGAAGATAATACATTTTCAATGAATAATTTCTTATTTTATATCTGAAAATTATATTTTGTCAAAAAATATTTTGACAAAACGATTATTGATTTTTATATGCTTTTTCATAGGATAGAGCATTATGGCAATCAAATCATCGAAACCAGACATCGAGCGTATTGTAGAACCTATTTCTCATGAAGAGGATATTATTTCCGAGGTTTCTCTTCGTCCGAAAACATTGGAAGAATATGTTGGACAAACTCAAATAAAGAAGCATCTTCGAGTCTCTATTGAATCAGCAAAAATCCGAAAATCTACTCTAGAGCATATTTTATTTTATGGTCCTCCATGACTTGGAAAAACAACAATTTCAGCGATTATTGCACATGAAATGACAGCAACCATTAAACACACAAGTGGACCTGCTATCGAGAAACAATCAGATATTATCTCACTTCTCACGAGTCTTCAAGAGGGTGAAATTCTTTTTATTGATGAGATTCATCGACTCCGTCCTCAAATCGAAGAAATTCTCTATAGTGCTATGGAGGACTTTCAGATTGATATTATGATTGGAAGTGGAACGGGAGCAACGAGTGTAAAAATGGATATTCCCCGCTTTACCCTCATAGGTGCAACGACAAAACTCTCCAATCTTACCAATCCTCTTCGAGATCGTTTTGGACATGTCTTGAAACTTGATTTCTATAATACAAAAGATCTTTCAACGATTATTGATCGTTCATTTCGCATTCTTTGATATAATGAACTCAATACTGAAGCACTTGAGGCTATTGCTTCTCGTTCACGATGAACTCCACGTATAGCCAATAGATACGTAAAAATACTTCGTGACTATGCAACCGTATGACATGAAATCAATAACAAGAAAGCTTGTGATACGATATTTGAAAGTTTCGGGGTCGATATCCATGGACTTGATATCCTCGATAGAAAACTTCTCCAACATCTTGTTACCACATTTCATGGGACACCAGTCGGACTTTCTACACTCGCATCTATAATCGGTGAAGAAATCGGAACGATAGAAGATGTTGTAGAACCATATCTTTTACAAATCGGCTTTATTGAGCGTACACCAAGATGAAGAAAAATCACACAAAATGGTGAAATGTATATTCAATCGATTCAATAATTTCATGAGTCAAAATACACAAAATTCAATTCCAGATATTACACGAAGACAATTCACAAAGAGTATAAGTATGCTTCCTTTTTTGGTAAGTTCATGAATTTCTGAAGCTCTCGCATGAAATGAATCTGTTATTCAGAAAAGTATTTTTAAAGGACTTTCTGAAAAATATGAAGACTACCAGGAAGATTTTTTGTTGCATTTAGATCCGTCCATTCAACAATCCCTTCTTCAGGCTATAGCAAGAAGAAATCCAGCTCTCTCTACATTTTTTACGAATCGATCCGATGCAAATATATGGAAATGACACCTCCTTCGTGTTGGTTTTATGGAATTATTTATTGCAGACATTCCAAAAATATCTCCTCTTCCATTGAATCAGACTATGATTGAAGGAAAAAATATACTCACTCCTGAACCATTCAAGAATCTCCGACAATGACCTCCTGGATATCTCTGGCATCAAGTTCGTCTTCCTAAAACTCTCAAAAATCTCTCTCCATTCAACATCATCCCAGCAGAACAAAGAAGCATTACCATTAACGGAACGTATGGAGTTTTTGAAAGTGGAAATTGTATAGAGAGTACTTGGAATGGAAAAGAAACATGAAGAATACTCATGCTTCAACATGGTGATATTGTAGAAATCCCTCCTGGAATTATCAATTTTGAAAGTGGTATTATCGGTGATTTCTCAATTCCAAAACCAACCATCAATCCAAAAACTGGAACAACACTCTGCTCACAAACGGTATATCTTATTGGGAAACAATTTTGAATTGAACTTCCTAGATGAGCCTCTGCACTCGGTTCACTCAGTATGTATCCAAAAAAGATAAATCATTTCCCTTCATTTCAAAGTATTCCAACCCATATTCGTTTTGTTGATATATTTATGCGATCAAAAAACAATCCAAATGATGGACATCGTGCTATAGGATTTCGACATAATAATGGTTGGAATATTATTGATCCCTATTCTCACAACGATATTGTTTCCCCACTTGAATATAAACGAAAACATGATATTATTACCCTTATAGGCATCTAACATTATGCATCTTATTATTGGACTCTGAAATCCTGGAAAAGACTATGAAAAAACCCGACACAATGCCGGTTTTATTCTCATAAACTCCCTGCAAGAAAAATGGAATTTTGAAGATTGGAAAGATTCAAAATTCAAATGAACTATCAGTGAATGAATATATCAATGAGAGAAGATAATTCTTCTCAAACCCATTACCTACATGAATCTCTCGGGAGAAAGTGTAAGTCTCCTTGTAAATTTTTATAAAATTCCAAAAGAAAATATATTAATGCTCTCGGATGATCTTGATATGGAATTTGGAAAGGTTCGCTTTCGAGAAAAAGGAAGTCACTGATGACAGCGTGGAATAAAATCAATTACCGAACACCTCGGAACCAATGAGATTGCTCGTATTAAGATAGGAATTGGGCGAGATGAACGATATACTGTCAGTGACTGGGTACTTTCACGATTTACAGAAATAGAATTACAAGCATTTGAAAAAGATATCATACAAGAATCAAAACAAAAAATTGATTCTTGGCTCACAGAAGAGAAATAATACGAAAAAGAAGATTGCTCATGGCAATCTTCTTTATTAGGTTGTTTTCTGGGATGGTGTACCCGGAAAATCAATTCACACCGTAGTATCAATATGGATTATTTCTGCGGTTTTTTCGGAAGGCACAACCAAGGGTGGTTGAGTTGCTTCTACGGGTTCAGGTTTATCGGGTTGCTTCTGATGATGGACATGACCTGGCATTCCCTTGAATCCAGGATTAAATCCGTGTACTAGAGCATCACCCTTCCATACGCCATTGACCGACATGGTAGATCCTTTCTCTTTGTTTACTCCCTTACCAACATGGAAAAGGTAAGGTTCACTCTATACGAAGAAATAAGAAAGTCAAGATTTTCTCCACTTGACTGAGATTCACCGGGCAGAAATGAATAAACAAGTACAGGAAGCAAAAGAAACATACAGAGGAAAGAAGATCAATATCTATATTTAATATATACTTGCTTTTATATATTAAATATGTATTATACATAAGTATCTACTTTTATCCTCCTTGGATAAAATACTGAGCGTTCGCTCTCCATTGCTGACAAAGACTTGCTTCCCTCCCTTTAGCAAGAAGCAGTGAGGAGTTTTCCCAGACACATGTGTCTGGGTTTTTTTATTCAAAAAAATACATCCTCTTGAGACTCAAGAGGATGTATTTATACATTCTATTTTTATAATGCATTCTTGCGATAACTTCGTAGAAGCATAAGGGCAGAAATAACTCCTGCTATCAGCATGAGAATTGCTTCCTTTGGACCAGTTTGTGGAAGAGTTTTTCCTGCTATTCCTGTTGTTTTCCCTGCAATATTTCCAGAAGCAGTAGGAGTTACTGATCCTCCAACTACTGGAGCTGATGAAGGAGTTACACTTCCTCCTTGTGGAGCATTTTTAAGTGGAGTAAGTTCTGGTTTCATCCCACCACTTGCGACCAATCCTCCAGCGCGTGCATTATCTTTATCAACACTCATATCCCCAGCAGAGGCACCATTTTTGTCATATTTCATATCACCGACTCCCATAGAACCATCTGCATTATATTTTACATCACCCACTCAAATACCCTTGCTCGTATCAACACCTGGAACCGGAAGTTCTGCCGCAAATACACTTGAAAAAGAAAAAGTAACACAGAAAAAAGCAAGAAGAATTTTCATAAATAGAAAAACTATAGAAGATATTGTTGTCATAGTATAGAATTTTTGGAAAATACAAGATAAATATACTCTTATTTCTCCTCGAGAAATAAGAAAATATAGGAGAAAATAAATAAATAATAGTACAAGAGGCTATACTTTTACAAACAAACGATTCAGCCTATACTACCTCTACTTATTTCTTTTTCTTTTTTATGAAACACAAGAAATTGCTCAGCATACTTACAGCAGCTACTCTTCTATTGGGAAATTCGTCAGTATTTGCGATTACCAATGACTATACGACGATCATGAATGATCTTCAGAAAAATATTCTGAAGAAAACACAATCCACTATTCAATCCGTTTGGATGGAAACATGGGATAATATCAATATCGATACCGATGGAGATGGAACTCCCAACTATCTTGATTGGGATATCGATAATGATGGTACAAAGAATGGAACCGATACCGATGTTGACGGAGATGGACAGCTTAATACTGTTGATGGGGATGTTGATGGGGATAATGTAAAAAATGCGATTGATACCGATATAGATGGAGATGGTATTAAAAATGCACTCGATAATGATATCGATGGGGATATGTCTTCTAATATCAAGTATAAAGATACCGATGGAGATGGAATTGCCAATGCAAAAGATAAAATCCGAAATGGTCTCGGAACGAAGACGGACCTCGATGGGGATGGAGTTATGAATGCGAAAGATGGAGACATTGATGGGGACACGATTCCAAATTCACAGGATAGTGATGTAGATGGTGACGGTCAACAAAATACCATTGATAAAGATGATGACAATGATATGAAACAAGATTCCAAAGATCAGAGTATAACTGGTATCGGAACACAATCAGATATCGATGGAGATGGAAAAACGAACTCACAAGATGCTGATATCGATGGAGATGGAGTGGTAAATATCAAGGATACTGATAGTGATGGTGACATGCAGATAAATACAAAAGATATGGATGATGATAATGATGGAAGTGCTGATAGCATGGATATGAGTTCTTGGGGACTTGGATTCTCGGGTGATATCGATGGAGATGGAAAGTCTGATTCCAGTGATGACGATAGCGATGGAGATGGTCTTATAAATAGCAAGGACTTTTCTGATTTCTGAGATTGGAATTTTGAAACGGGAGTAAGCACAACAAATTGGGATGTATTCTCTGACGACTTCATGGAAGGATTTATGGATGACTTTATGGAAGAAAAGAAACCAACCACTTCTACAAAACCAACCAATGATAGTTCGTATGTTTGTGCTCAACCACCGATGCCAGCATGTAAAGAAGGGTTTGCATGTATTCAAATGATGCCGGCTCCAAAAACATATGAAAATAAAGATGCTATGTATAAGGAAAATGCAAGTTACCTCTATAGTGGAAAATGTAAATCTATCACCGAGGAGACAAATCCTACCACAGATACATCATTTGTATGTACAAAGACGGATATTTACAACGGACTCTGTACAGGTGAATGAAAATTGCGAAGTTTTCCTTTCTGTGGACAGCCACCGATGCAAGAAAAAGCAACCGGACTTGGAGATAGTCTTTTTACACTCTATCAGCCAGAACCTAAAACCTATTCAGATTACAAAGCATTTCGAAATGAACAGGCAAAATTTCTCTACGAAGGAAAGTGCAAAGAAACCACTTCAAGCGATGATGAAGATTGGTCAAATTTCATGAAAGATATGAGTTCAAGCGGAACAAAATAATCTATTCTCAAAAAGACGAACAAAAGTTCGTCTTTTTGTTTGCATACAAAGGAATCCCCTATATACTCAGGCGCGAAATTATTTATAAACATTTTTCATATGAAAACGGTACAAATCACTACTAACCTCTGAGCTTTTACACTCGAACTCGATGATATACTCGCTCCCAATACGGTTACGAATTTTCTCAGATATATAGAAGAAGGATACTACACAGGTACATTATTCCATAGAGTTATCCCTGGATTTATGGTGCAAGGATGAGGTCTTGAAGTGGGAATGATTGATAAAAAAACTCATGCCCCAATAGAACATGAGTGAGCAAATGGTCTGAAGAATACTCATGGAACGATTGCAATGGCACGTACCAATGATCCGCACTCTGCAACGAGTCAATTTTTTATCAACACTGCAAATAATGGATTTCTTGATTTTACTCGTGCCAGTGGAATGGGTTGGGGATATACGGTATTTGGGAAGGTTACAGAAGGAATGAATATTATTGATGCGATCGAAAAAGTAGATACGACACATCGAGCTGGACATGATGATGTTCCTCGAAATGATATTATAATCGAGTCTGTACAAGTACTTGCATAATTATTTGACAACAAGAAGAAAAAAGGAATAATCTCCCGTTGTCCGTACTCATATGCTAATCTACATCTTTTCTCTGGTATGGACGGAAAGGGTGTAAGGGGATAAAAATGTCGAATAAACGACGCTATCGCGAAGATCCTGTCACACGGTTTATCCGTAGGGCATGCCGAAGTATCAGTCATCTCACGATGACCAATGTAGAAGCCATGGTGAACCATGCTCGGGCTCGAGGTATCTGTACATGTCATCTCACGATGACAGTCAAAATCGTCGAATACGCGAAGCGGTTTATCCGTCTCGATAAAGACGCGGTTATTTTCCTTCAGAAATTGACCAATCGTCTCGTCCCTATTCCTCCTGAAGCTCAGTATATCTGATGCTTCCTGAGGGAAACTCGTAAAGCGGTCCCATCCCTGGGTCCGCTTTTCTTTTTTAGATTAAAAAATTATTGTGATGTTTTCATTAAGAATCAAATATACGACATAAAGAAATGATCATCTATTTTCTTTTCTCAACCATTTTTCCTATTTTCAAGTTCTTCTAGGATTTCTTGATAAGTAATTCATCGAATGCTCAATGATTCATCTCTTGATTCAGCAGTTTGCCAGAATTTTTGAATATCAGGTACACTATATCCTGCTTTTCATAAGAATATGAATTCAGGATTTCTCCTTTTTTCTTCCATAACTAAGGCTGCAGGAAGAAGATTTGCATCCAATCATAACTCTCTTCCAAGGATTTGCATTCATTCCTGACTCAAAATATCACCAAGTGCATGAATCCTATGATATTCACTCTTCCCTTCCAGTATACTTTCTACTCATCATTTGGTACGTGCATGAAGAGTTTCTTTTGAGAGCTGCGATCGGATTGGATTTATTCATAACTCCTCTTCTACCTCTGCTCCAACTGCATTATGGAGCAAGTCCAGATTTTCTCACGATGAAAATAATTTAAAATCAACAGCACCGCTCGCAGAAGATATAAATTTTGCATTATTTTGACTTAATGTTGTAGCATTATTTCTTTCTTGAGCAATAAATACGAGATTTCATTTATTATCATTGGCAATCAAAGAAGCAGAAACTCCCATAGAATTTGGAAGAAACAATCATCACTCATCATTGGTTGAATTCATCATGTCATCAACTCCTCTCAATGTATAGATTGTTCCAGCTTTGTTTCTTATTTTTACTGTATCTAAGCTTACGTTCGCACAGGCAAAAGCATAGTATGGAACCTTCATGAATTCATATTTTGTATTTGAATATTTTGAAAGCCCAACAACCGTTCCATTCTTTAGTTTCCTTTGCCCAGTTCCAGCCTCCATAACCTGATCAGTGAGTCTTTTTATAAGAGCCTCTAAAATATCTTGTATTTCAAATCAATTTTTTGTTAATTTTTCTTTTGCCTTTTGAAATCGTGCATATAAAAAGTTATATGTTTTATAGATTTCAAAAAGACTATTTTCCCCTACATTTTCTTTTTTGAGTGAAGCAAAATTTGTTTGTTGAATATACGGAAACTGTGCAAGAAATGCATCAAAGCTTATACTCTCTCATGTTTTTTCATCTTCAAATACATAAGAAATACTCGATAAATCTGCTGGGAGTTCTTGTAATAAAATAACTCAAGCTGATTGTTTTATAAAACGAAGCGTGGAATTAATATCTCATACCTCAACATCTCCTGTAGGAAAGTTTCACGACATAAAACAACAATTATAGGATATTCTGTTTATAGTATCATGGAACAGAAATATAATCAAAAATTTGCCAAAATAGAAAAATTCCATACGATATACCTATATCCGATTCACAACCGAAATTATGGTCGCACAACTGGACACGCGCACGAATATATTATCCCTCACGATATCGTAGGTTTTTTATCATATCTGATAAACCCTTCCTCGGTATCTCTGGAAGGGTTTTTTATTTCTATCTCTTTTTCATATATGGCTCACACTGAAACGCTCGAAGGTATTGATACTGCCCTCCTTGAAGATTTTGATAATATGGATGATATCCGTTCATATCTTCTCTGTAAATATGATCTCGGAACCGCAGATCATGTCTATCAACTCTTGGAAAGAATTCGTCTTACCCCAAATACATAATGAAAGGAGCTATCGGAAATTTTTTTCTCTACATCATCGGGCTCATATTATTCCTTGGAAGTTTCTTCTATGGAATTCTCCTTCTATTCGATGGAAGCTATCTTGCTGCTTTCTGAATGGGATTACCACTCTTCATTGGACTTATGTTTATTATGATATCCTATCGAATCTATCTCCGAAAAACAGAGGAAAATATGACTTTCTGGGGATTTCTTTCTTATGTTTTCATGGGCTTTCTTTATATAATGCAGTAATTTATGAATCCATCTCTTATTATTAT
>CAKZJF010000021.1 GCA_936941205.1 uncultured Candidatus Altimarinota bacterium
GAATCTGCTTTAATCTTATCTTGTGCCTTCTTTTGTTGTGCTATATCTTCTTTCTTTGCAGCATTTCATAGGTCATATATGTTTTCAGGATTAGCATTTGCAAGTGCATCTAATGCTGTAGGTTTTTCTATAGTGATAGGAGGAGTTTTCTCACCTGATTTCTGCATAGCTGCCATAGCTGCTTTTCGTGCTGCCTCTGGTGTATATCCTGGTTGTTTCATAAACCATGCATATGTTCATTTCTTCGTAGATAAATCAACTAAGCCAAGACGTTTTCGTTTCTCTTCTTCTGTTTCTCAGTTGATTCCAGTATCTCATTTATTATCAGTGAGTGGTCATTTCAATGCATCAACCTGTTCTTTTGTTCATACAGAAGTTGAACTCTTAATAGTTGGTGTACTTGTAATTTTATCAAGTGACCCTTGAATACTTGGTGTACTTGTAATTGTTGGTGTACTCGTTTTTAATGTTGAACTACCTCAATTTGTTTTTGAATTTAACTCAGATATTGCTAAGTTACGTGCTATAGTAATAGTTGCATCATCTGGTGCATTATATGATGATGGCTCTAACGGGATTGTAGTACTAGATTCTGATGTTACTCACTTTTTGTATGCAAGAGCAGCATCTTGTGCAGCTCGGAGTGACATCCCTTGTGTTTTGTAGTAACCTACACTTCACGGTGTATATGTTGCCATAAGAATATGTATAAAAAATAACATGGATATTATAAGAATATGTAATAAAAATACAATCAAAAATGATTGTACTACAGGATAACACAAGATGTTTCAAATAAATACTTCCAGTCTTCTTCTCTCATAAAGAAATCTCACTTCATTCCGTACTCTGCTCACCAGCAATTCTGGCAAAGAAAGAGCTTTGTTTCCTTTATGTATTCCTTTATTACAAAGAAATGATTCTGGTCACTATCAAATGATATGATATATGGAGCCTTCTTTCCTGTACTAAAATTTCATACAGCTGTCTGAGCTACTACAAACATTCATTTCTTGAGTCTATTCTTTGCTATAGTTATGGTTCTATTTCTTGCAAGGTCTTTTATATATCATGCTTTCAGCATAAAATTATAGGCCCGTTCATCAGTAAGAAAATGTGGAAGTGATACCATTTGTTGTTCAGTTACTTTACTTCCAGCTTTTTCAAGAGCAGTCAGGAAAGCGTAGTTTCCACATTCACCATTTACTTTTTGCTTATAAACCATCATAGACATTTTGGGTTAACATAATCATACGTATGTCTTCTTACTGCATTCTGTCACTTCCCATCTCAGTTTCCATTTCCAGCATTCTGTTCAGCTACTTTTAATTCTGTTTCTGTACATCCTCTTTGTGCGATTGCTATATGTCCATACTTTGTAGGCCCAGAAAATAGAACGATATCACCTTCTTTTGGAAAAGCATTTGGACTATTATCTACTCTTTCCCATCAGTCACCTAGTCATTTCTTCCATAGGTCGATAGCATTCCCATAAGTAGTAATAGGATTTCAGTAATCGCTTGCATACTTCTTTGTAAAATCAACACATTGACTTCAATAATATCAATCAAAATCTATTGACCGTCTTATCCACTGATTTACCCAACCAAATACTGAACGCATAAAAAAAGGGGTTAGCTTTCGATACTTACCCCATTTAACACAACTGTGCTATAGTACTTCCAACTTAACAATGGAAATAAAATGAGGTAAATCCTCGCTATTAAGATATGTCTTTTGTACCGAATGTCAAATAAAAATGGTACCCTATATTGGATTCGAACCAATAGATTGAAGGTTTTAAACCTCCTGCCTTTACCGATTTGGCTAATAGGGTATGGTCGATACAGAAAGATTCGAACTTTCACTGGAATAGGTTTGAACTATTTATCTCTACCGTTGGATTATGTATCGTAATGGTACTCCCCCTCGGACTCGAACCGAGAAAATTTGCTTTCTAAGAGCAACGCCTATGCCAATTCGGCTAGGGGAGCATATGGAGGAAGATGAGGGATTTGCACTCTCGGACAACTTGCGTCGCCTACGGTTTTCAGGACCGCTGCATTCGACTACTCTGCCAATCTTCCTTATATTATGGTCAGTGTGGAAGGACTCGAACCTTCGACCACGAGCTTCCAAGGCTCGGATTCTAACCAACTGAACTACACACTGATAATGGTGGGGAACCTCAGATTCGAACTGAGAAAGCTTTCGCAAAGGATTTACAGTCCTCCGATGATATCCATGTCATCATGTCACCCATAAAAAATACCCACATTTCTGAGGGTATTTGTTGTCATTTGCTAGCTATTAACTAATCACAATAAATCCCTCGACTTGCGAGTGGTAGATATTGAGATGATAAATTCATTGTAAACATGAAAAAAGTATAGTTATACGGAAAGAAAAAGCAAATTTATTTTAATACATCATTTGTTCAATGACTCAAATAATGTTTATGTAAAACTCAAGATACAATTTCTCAGACGTGTTCAACATACATAGAAACAATATTTAGCTTCTGTTCATTCTGTTCTCACTTGTTCATTTCTATAAGTTTGTACATTTGGTGGACTTCTTCGAGTATCTGTGTTGGTATTGATACGAGTGTATGTCATTCTATTTTATTCATGTGGTCGAAGGATTCAGTTTTTATAAATGTATTCACCATCTGATAATATGTTTTCTACTTTCTCTCGTACATTGGTTTCGAGTACCTGTCGATTTAAGTCGTACCATAAATCAAGTTGTTCATGTGGAGTTTTGTTTTCAAACAGTACGTGCCAGCGATTATGAAATGAGTGAACGAGTCGTACCATATTCGCTCAATGTCATGCTCACCCTCTTGATTTTGGTAAAAGGTGATGGGAAGAAAATAGAAGTCTAGTCATATTATATATGGTTATCTATTATAGCCATTGCTCTTTCAATAACTCATTTCTTGATTATTTCAAGTTCTTCTTTTGTGATATGGGTCGGATGTTCAATGACTGCATCAGGTGGTGCATACTCGTATCAACATCATTTTCTATTATCTTGTGTGATATAGAAATGTACCCATTCAGTTCTTTCCATAAGAAGAAAATTATTAAACTAAACTAGTTGCGGTAGTTTCGAGAAGAATACAGTAAATAATTAGAGCCAATACGGCTCATACTAACATCCATTTTATTCTTGTCTTGTAATGTTTCCATGGTTTGTTCTTGCACTTTAGGTATTTCCATATCATTGTAAGATAGTGAGGAATAAACGCGTATTACTTGGAGTAATACTCTTCTATCGTGAGTATCCGAGCGACCTCTGCTTGGTATTTCTTTTGTGTTTCTTCCTGAATAATGTTTGATGCTCGTATACATTCATTGATGGTAATCCTACCATTTGCATATTCGTCATAGAGTTCAAGGCATTTATCTTCTCAATGTGCCATTATAGCATCAAGTATTTTACTTCTCATAATCATTGAGAGTTATGAGTGTTTCAATCTGTTTTGTAGTAACAAGTATATCATTGAGGTCTTCTTCTTCGAGTCTATATTCTGACAGGTATCATACTACTATCTTGGCAACAAGACATCAGTGTTTACGGATAGCAAACGCATAAACAGAAGTATATCATACAGAACGATAGGTAGCAACTACCCCTTCATCAGAATTTCCATCACCTGTGATTGTATTGTAGATAATAGTCATATCTTCTCAAGCAAGAAGGCGAGAGTTAGCATGGGTGAATATGGCAGATGGAATATCTTGCATATCTTTTGCTATATGTCCAACTCATTGCCCTACAACTTCATGAGTCATTGATATTTTACTCTTGTGTGAGCCAGAGTTTGTGTACCCACCGTTGTGATACTGCATAACAACTACTCTGGATGCTTCATATTTTAGTCTGATTGTATCTAGTAACTCATTTACAGGTGCATTGATATTAAGTTCATGAGCTATCAGTTTCTTCAACTGCTGAGGAGTTTTTTTTTGAGCCTCGTTGAACTTAAATTCAATATATCTATTTATACTCTTAACAAGGATGTAGAGAACACTTGCAAAGAATATGATAGCAATTGCTGTAAATAGAAATCATGGTCCGTACTTATCCAATAGAGTTATTGTCTCCATGTATGGTATATCTTGAACGCCCATAAGCCTTTTGTTATCTAATATTGAAAGTATTATAAAAAGAAAAACCGATTATTCAAATCGGTTTATATTATAATTGAAACAGTATCTTCCAAGAAGTCGTACAGAATAGTAGTAGGTAACAGCAAGTAATGTGTAGTAGATGGTCTTTATGAAATTATAATTTCCATTTCAGATGTCATTAATCATAGCATAATAAAATCATTCATCACATTCCTTTCTTCGTTCTTCTGACATTCATATATAGTATCATAAATCATGCTTCCTTGCTTCCGTATAGATAAAAGCAGGAGATATAAAGAATAGTATCTCCCTAAGAAATGGCATAGTAGATGGTCATATCCCATTTACTATACCTGCCATCTCAAGTTGTACCCATTCTCACTCTGTTATTTGTGAATGATGTTTATGAAGGATTTCTTGTATCATATTACCAAATTTCTATCATTACTCAAGCAGTATATGAAAATGTTCAAGTTCATGTAAGTACTATTTTCTCAGCATCAAATGTAGTTACTGTTGCTGAGAATGTATTTGTACTATAACTATTATTTATAATTTTTGTAGTTGACTGATTTACCTGAAAATTTGAACCATCGTGATACATTCCATTCAGTGTATATGTATTTCAATCATATATTCATGTTGTATGACAAGATACAGTTGTTGATGTAACTCACCATACTGAATATATACGTATTCAATTTGGAACTCGTCATAATCAATGTGAATATGTTTTTGTTGTAAAAGTAGAAAATGAATCATTCACTATAAATCTTCTTTCTGGTTTGTTTATAAGTATTGAAGTTGCTGATAATGCTGTTCCAACATATACGGATTTTGTTCATTTTGTAGTACTGATAGTTCATAATGTATCAGTGAGAAAATATTTTGCTCATACTGTTAATCATGAATGTATATTACTTACTCATTCTAATGCTGTAATTACAGGATTTCAAACTGTATTTCCAGTTTTTGCAAATCATATGAATCCTGATTTATAAAAATCGAGTGCAGATGCTTTAAATATTTTTGATGTATCTTCGTAAAATGCTCTTGTATTTACTGAAAATTTTAAATCATACGGATTTCACTGCCATGCTCATCAACTATTTATTGAATACCAAGTATGTCATGGATAATAATCTGCAACTCCAGAATACCAAGGTCTTGAAAAATTCACTGAACTAACTGCCCTATCTACCGATAATTCTAAATATCTTGTTCACGCTCATATATAATCATTATTGAATGTAAACGTATACGCTACTTCTGATGCTGTTAATGATGATTCACTTATTGTATTTGTTGATGTAGCGAGTAATCATGTTCCAGTTCATGAATAAATCTTACATGTTATATTTCATGTTGGTGTTCATTGTTTTGATAGATATACAGTAACTGATGATATAGTTGAATTTACTACTGTAAACGATTGTCCTATCTTTACCATTCATGTATCATATCAGAGCTGTGTAGCATTAGGACCAATTGTTATATTTACCTCTGTTACTTCACCAGTTACTATTCATTTCCTAACAGCATCTCCTATTGCGATTGTCTCACCAGCAAGTAGTGATACTTCAATTGATTCTCCACTTCACCCAATAGCTTTCCAACTTCCCCATGTACCAGCTTCTCTATATCGTATATAGATACTTGGACTTGTTGCATTTCTTGGAATAGCCATCTGCATTACATACTGGCTGTAATCATAGTCTGTTCCGAGTCATTCTGATAGAACATAGTAATTTGTTGCTCATGAATGGCCTGGTCAGTTTGTAGTTCACATTACAAATGTTGGTCAGTATTTGTTTATTGAATTAAAGTCATTGTATGTAGCATGAAGTTGTCAGTAGTTGTTAAATATATCTACTAATGGAGCAAAGTCAGCATCAGTACATGCTGCATTGAATTGTGCAATCGTTCATGAAATTCATACAATTGATGACTGGTCACCACTATTTGTATTACTACAAGTTCCACTTCATGATGGTGCTCATACCATTGCAGCTGTAATTCATCAAACTGTTCCTGTAAAAGTTGGTGAAGCACTATTTGACTTTAAATTAAGTGCAGTT
>CAKZJF010000022.1 GCA_936941205.1 uncultured Candidatus Altimarinota bacterium
CATGCTCACTCTCAAAGTGGGAAAATTTCTCTTCCAAGCTTGCACGAACTCTTGTATTTTGTATTCATGAAAGTACTCTATTGGTTGATTGTTGAGTTGTAAACATTGCATCATTTGCACTGTTTTGAGTAAAAGCAACTTTCTCAATAGCAGCAATACTCTCTATGTTTTTCGGAGCTTCGATTTTTTCTTGTTCGCTCGATATAATAGGATTTCGAATAATAGAAGCATCATTACTTGCCACGAGTGAAAGATACCGTTTTCAAACCGTTTTTGCATAATGGGTTACTGGAGTTTTCATCCAATCAGTCTTTTTTCCAACATGTTCCAAGCTTCCTGGTCAACCTATGTGTCATTTTGCGAGAATTTCAGGGAGTGGTTTTTTCCCATGTTCTATAATTTGCACAAGGCGTGTATTGCTTCTTATTTTATCAATATTTTCTCGTGTATATTGCTCCATAAGTTCTTCCTGAAGAGTTATATTTCAAAGAAAATTTTGTACACGTTTTTCAGAAATACTTCCATTTTCACGGAGGTGTACCCCAAATCGGGTGAGAGTCTCTGTAGTGAATTGATACTTTCCCCAAGCCCATTTACTTGATGGTACATTATTGGCTCGCCCTATTTTATCATTCCGAGCAGAATAAGAACCCCCACTTTCAGATCCAGCAATGGCAGTTTTATACGTTGGAAAATCCAGTCCCATGAGCTCTCAGAAAGATACGCCAAATAACTTTTTAAGAATTCATTCCTGTTTTCCGGGTTCAGTTTTTTTCTGTTGAACGATTGGAGGTTGTACTCTTTTTGTTTCTCATTTTATTTCACTGCTCTTCTGTGGAATTTTTGGACTCAGAGTTTTTTTGATTTCAACCTTCTTTGGAATCACTTCATCATCCTCTGGAGTTTTCCCATTCAAAATATCTTGTGGAGAGAGAGATTCTTGATTTGTCTTTTTTGAGACAAAAACTCATTTTTCTTCTCCAGTTGTTCCAGTTTTTTTACTTTGAAGCGTATATTCTCGACCGAGAATAAGATCAGTTGATGGGTTTCGAACGGTATTTCCATTTCGATCGGTCAGTTGTCTCCAGTTTTCTGTTTGGAAATTTTGCATAGCAAATTCACGAGGACCTATTCCTGCTGTCTCTACTTTTTTCCAGTCAGCAGCCATGGCAGGGGATGATGCTCAGATAATGATTCCTCCAGTAAGTGCAAGTACTTTATTTCGTACTGAACTCTTGAGAGTTTGTATTTTCTGTGAAAGAGTGGTTTCTTGTTTTTCAACAAATGAACGAAGTCCAGAAAAGAGATTTTTCATATACAAAAATAACTATATATTCTCTATAAGATATACATTATTTTCATATGTCAATAATTAATTATATTAAATAATATTATTATTCCATGTTATATATATTTAAATATATCTCAGAAATCTGTACAAACTATATTGAAGTCTCGTAAAATACTATATTCATTTTGTATGAATAAAATTCCAGGAACAGAATATAGGGATTGCTAGACACATTAGAGGATAAAATTTAGAATTTCAGTGTATTATTTTCCTTCATAAGTTCCTATAAAATGAACATTTCCAGTTTTATCCTGAATAGCGTAGTAGAATGGTTTATCAAATTTTAATTCAGGATCTACAGAGACTGATCGCATATTAACTCAACTGGCTGCAGCTGCTTTTGCTCATGTTTCATCGACGGTTACTTTTGATTTTTGTATCACATCTACATCGATTCAGAGCTTGACTCAGATTCCATCAGCCGTTGATTCAGTTTCAAATTTTGGAAAGGTAAGTTTTACTTTGGAACTTTGTCAGAATCTGATAGAATTTGGATTTTTGAGGAGTGTATAAAAATATTAATTGACTAATGCGACTGCATCAATCTCTACAAGTGCATTTTTCGGAAGAGTTTTTACCGCCACGGTAGAGCGTGCAGGTTTATGAGAACCAAAAGCCTCAGCATAAATCTCATTGACCGTTGCAAAATCATCCATAGACGCTAAAAAGATGGTTGTTTTGATAACACCGCCCATAGAACTTCCCGCCTCTTCTAAAACCGCTTGAAGGTTTTTAAGAACCTGTTTTGTCTGCACGACAACATCATCTTCTAGCATAACACCCTCAGGCGTAAGAGCAATCTGCCCAGATGTAAAAACCATCCCGTTTGCCACTACTGCCTGTGAATATGGACCTATTGCCGCCGGTGCTTTGTTTGTTTGTACGAATTTCATTTTTTTTCCTTAATTTAATAAATTTAAAATTGAATTTATCTCATCCTTTGTAAGCTCAAACTCGCCTATTTTTAAATCTTCAATCATGTGTTTTGTTGAAGTCGTGCCATTTAGAGGAACAATATCAATATGATTTAAAAATCTATAAAAAATCTCTGCCACACTTTTTTCATATTTTACTTTTGCATTGTTGTATAAATATTTTAAAACATCCAAGTCATAACAATTGCTAATTCCTAATTGCCCTACTTCTTTTTTGTCATAAAACTCTTTCATTTTTTGCCAAACTCTTTGAAGTTTAGTTCCTGGGAAAACTGGTGAATGTAAAATATAGGCGTTTATAAAATCAGT
>CAKZJF010000023.1 GCA_936941205.1 uncultured Candidatus Altimarinota bacterium
ATATCCATGAAGTCGAAATACTGCAATTGTAAATCCTGAATGGCTAGAGAATACCGAAGAACTTATAAAAATTGCAAAAAAAGTTATCGAAATAACTCCAATATCAAAGAAGAAGAAATCCTCCAAGTGTTAACTGGAGGATTTTTTTATCTTGAATTGAAAATATGAGAAAAAGCAAATAAAAATCCCCAATTGAATGGGGAAATTTAATTTTATAATTATTCTATTTCCACCATCACTTCATTTCGCCGAAGGAGTGGAAAACTCAGTGGCGGATTATATTGTGCGGAGATCATATCACTATGCATCTTGAATCCATCACGAACGAGTAGTTCCGTGAGGAGCTGTTTCTTGGCAGCAACTCTCGACTCGGTCGCATACCAAGTATACTGTAGTATAGCTCTTCGAGAAGGTGCTACATGCCTAAGACGGATATTTGCATTATCGGGTTTTGGGAGACTTTCGAGTGTATATTTACTCGGAAGAGTGAATGCGACGATATGTTTTACCGTACTCGCGAGTGTATCCATGACCGGCGCTGTCATCGCGATGGATTCTGATGATTTGGCAGTATCCATCACGGGCACCGTCATCTTGATTGAAGTCTTGGAGGTATTGCCTCCGAAGATATATCCAGCGAGTTGGCGGAATCCATTATTCAGTGCTGTCCGCATATCTCCCTCAACCCCTACCTCTGCAACAATATATCCACTATACGCTCGTATAGTATATCCGTCCCGTTTTTCAACGAGAGTGGAGATTGGCTCCTCTAACCCCCGTATCACAAGGAGAGTTCCGAGAATCCAGATGATGAGGGCGACAGTAATGATGATAAGAAATGTGTTCATACTTTTCATCGTATCTGTATATGGAACAATAGCAAAGACAAATCCCAAAGTGAATGGGGAGATTAAATCTTGTTATAGATTAAAGTCAATTTGCAATGGCATATGATCACTAATTCATATCCATTCATCATAGTTTCAAATAGTGAAATCTGATACTTTAGAGTAATAATTTCATGAAACAAAACAATAATCTATATGATATGGTTTATTTAAGTTTCTTTGAAGAAAAAACGTAGGATGAAATTCTTCTCAATGTTTTTGACTATGAAGTGTATGATAAATGCTGTGAATATTTTTAGCCAATAATTTATCAACAACATCTGAATGATTTCATATTCGATGTTTTTTATCCCAAATCTTATTGCTATTAAAATCTCAAATTAGAATAATATTCTCATCACTAAGAATATGTTCATAATATAAAATCGCATTCCAAACTTGCTCAATATATTGATTATCTTTATCTTCTCGATTATTTGCCCAAATAGCAAACAGTATAAAATGATTACTTTCAGAAACTACAGATATAGGAATAATATATTTTATACTATGATTATATTCATCTAAAATTGATAGTTTATAGTTGCCAAAGGTAAAAATTCAAATTCACTTATTTGGATTATCTCAAATCCACAGTAAATCACTTGGTTGATTATTTCGATCATCAAATTTAATTTTTTCTAAATTTTCACATTCCTGAATAATCAGAATATTCGGCCTCTTCGAAAGAATTGAATTCATTTTCTTCCTAAATGCTCATTGACAGTTCCAACTTATTAATTTCATAGAAAAAGTATTTAATATAAATTGGAAAGATAAATCCCCATATTCTGGGGATTTATTAAATTACTTATTGCTCTCTCTCACCTTAATGTGTAGCTCTCTGAGTTGGATCTCATCCACTTCTGCAGGAGCATTCATCATCGCATCTTCCGCCTTTCCAGATTTTGGAAATGCGTAAATCTCACGGATATTGTCCTCATCACGGATGATCATAAGGAGACGATCAAACCCAAAGGCAAATCCTCCATGGGGAGGAACACCATACCCGAAGGCAGTATACATCGCACCGAACTTATCCTTCACTTCTTGTTCTCCCTTCCCTACGATATTAAATGCCTTCACGAGTGACTCAATATTGTGATTGCGGATAGATCCTGAGAGAACCTCATACCCATTACACGCGAGATCATACTGACAACCATAGATAGTAAGTGGGTCAGGATTTCCTTCAAAAGCTGCGAGTCCTCCATGAGGCATTGAAAACGGATTATGTTCAAAGTCATATTTCCCATCATCCTTGAGTTCATACATTGGAAAATCTGTTACCCAAGCAAATGCAATCTCATCCTTGCTTACAAGAGCGAATCGATCTCGACAAGCAAGACGTACACCTCCAAGAACCTTACATGTTGTCTTGTAATCACCGGCTCCGAAGAGCACCATATCACCCACCTTTGGTGAGAGTTTTGCTTCGAGTGATGCGAGTTCGTTTCCAGTGAAGAACTTGAGAATTGGAGATTTTGGACCGTCAGCCTCATAAATAATATATGCAAGTCCTCCTGCTCCGAAAGATTTTGCAACTTCTGTAAGTGAATCAATCTCAGAACGAGAGAGAGTTTTCCCTTCGAGTTTCATTGCTTTTACGATTCCTCCTTCTGCAACCGTTTTCGCAAAAAGTGAGAATCCGGAATCTGCAAAATCCGCCGTAAAATCTTCAAAGTGCATATCAAATCTTATATCTGGCTTATCTGAACCGAAACGATCAATCGCTTCTTTATGAGTAAATCGTTCAAATGTTCCAGCGGCAGTCATTTTTACAAGTTTTTTTGGAGTGATTGTGGTGATAAGATTCTTTGCAAAAGACTCAGCAACCGTGAATACATCTTCTTGATCAACGAAGCTCATCTCACAATCGATCTGATAAAACTCACACGAGTGACGATCAGCACGAGGATCTTCATCACGAAAACATGGAGCTATCTGAAAATATTTATCCACTCCACCTACCATAAGAAGTTGTTTGTATTGTTGTGGAGCCTGAGGAAGTGCATAAAACTTCCCTGGATGGAGACGAGATGGGATAAGATAATCACGAGCTCCTTCTGGAGAAGATACAGTGAATATCGGGGTTTGCACCTCAAGAAATCCATTTTCTGTAAACCAATCACGAGAGAATTTGTTCATCTCTGCTCGGAATGCAATCTTATCAAAAACACTCTTTCTACGGAGATCGAGGTAACGATATTTAAGACGTATATCCTCACTTGCTCAGGTATGTTCATTGATCTCAAATGGTGGAACTTCACTCTTGGAAAGAATCTCAGCACTTGAAATAATTACTTCAATATCCCCGGTTGAAATCTTATCATTCGTCTGTCACTCTGGACGAGCACGAACCATTCCGGTAAGTTTTACTACATATTCACTACGGAATGTATCGGCTACCTTATGCGCATCAGCATTCTCTGTTGGATCATACACTGTTTGTGTTATACCATAACGATCACGAAGATCGATGAATATGAGCCCTCCATGATCTCGACGATTTGCAACCCACCCTGAGAGAGTAACAGTCTGTCCAACATGAGATGCATTGAGTTCGCCAGCGGTATGTGTTCGGTGCATAGTAAAAAAGGAAAGAATAAAAAATTATTGTAAAAGAGAATCTACTGTTTCTATAAAGTTTTCTATCGGGTATGCACCTAGAACGGTATCATACATACGAGTTTTATTATTGATAATAAGAACCCCTGGAGTTCCATCGAGTTGATATTTTTGAGCTTCCTGCGTTTCTAAGTCAAATTGATTTAAAGTAGCAGAATCTTTCATGCAAAGATTAAATTTTGATACTGCAATTTTTTGTTTTCGAACAAAAGTAGGAATACGATTGGTTGAATATAATTTAAATGCACTTAATGACAATACTTCATTATAAAACTTGATATAGAGAGCATCTGATCCGAGTTTTTTGATACAAAGAGCGCTGAGTGCTTTTTTCTTTGTATTCGTATGAATCACACCTTGATTATTTTTAAAAATATAATTTACATTTGTTCCATATTTTTCATGTATTTTCTTCCATAATTGAATTTCGTTATGAAGTCGAATACAAAATGGACATTCCATATCTGAATATTCTACAAGTGTAATAGTAGCTCATGAAGATCATTCTATACTCGCTCCACTCATGATAGCGAGAATTTCAGACTGAGATATGGATGAAGGTGTAGCATACAAAGGAGTAATGCTACAAAAGAAGAATAAGAGAAAAAGAAATTTTTTCATAAATTTGAAAATAAAAAGCACACGAAATAAATTTTCATGTGCTTCGGTTCGATATAATTCGAAAGGTGCCACCGAGGCTGTACTTGATTGTAGTATTGATAACGGAGTTTCTCGACTCCGCATGGTTCTACTGAGTTTTCACTGTTCTTCCATGAGCATCGCGGGTGTTGACCGCTCAATCGCTTTTACTTGTATAATCCTATACAAATGAATCTTTAAGTCAAAACAATTTTCTGAATTCCACTATCTCGGTTCTTTTATTGGTGTTACAGCAATACGTGGAAATTCTATCACCGCATCCCATATTCTATGAGATCGTTTTCTTGGTTCCATCATAAGACGATAGAGCCACTCGAGTCATAAAGCACGAACGCCACTTGGGGCCCTGGTTTGAAGTCATAAAAGGAAATCTACTGAGGCTCAAACCCCTATACCAATAGTTGCTTGTTGCCCTGGAAGATGCGAAAATATTTCAACAAGATGTTGTTCTTGTGTTTTCATTCCAATACAAGAAAATACATAGGAAATACCTTCTTTCTGAATAAGTTCAGCAATTTCTTGAGGAGATTTTTCTCCATAGAAGAGAAGATGAACGGAAAGATTTGGGAACTGATTTTTTAGGAGAGTTTGGAGTGAGTTCTGAATATTCATTTTCTTTACCTCAAATGAGTTTTTTGGCGCTTCTATCCTATAATTATCGATCATCAAAATCTTCTTATCGGTTTGTTCTGCATAGGAAAATATATCCCTCGTCAGATCACTCCCCTTTATAAGTTCACCATATTTCTGTGCAACTTGTTTCTTTAGAAAAAACACCTTCAATCCTGCATGAAAAAATCAAAGTCACTCCTGCATCATTGATCCAACGTACAACCCATTTCCATCAGGCGTATTATAATCTGCTTGTTTTAATATTTCCAAAAAAGCACTATCAGAGTACGCACGAACAAATATTTCAGGATTCGGAGTAAATACAAGTGTTTTCTTAACAGGATTCTTCAGAAGATGGAAGAAATCAAAATAAGAAGAGGAATGGAGTTGAACTCAAAGAAAATTCATAATCGAGAGATAGAATACAAAGAAATTATCTTTGACTATTGAGAAATATGTTCGGTGTCATGTTAGTACCAAGTGAAGTAGAAGGAAGTTGCCCATTCCACTTATCAATCCATTTCAATTGTACATATTCAGCTCAACCTTGTTTTTGAATAGCCTCTGCTTGAATACGAATCGTTTCTGCTTCTGCTTTTGCTCGCTCTATCTGTTGTTGGGCTTCATACTTCACCTGTTCTAGTTTATTTTTCTGAGCCAAAGCATCTTGTTCTGCTTTTACTTTTGCCTCAATCGAAGCATCAAATGAGTTGGAAAACTCAAAATTTACTATATTTACCTGAACGATATTCACTCCATACTTCACAATTTTTTCTTTTAAAGCAAGATCAATATCACTTCGAACTTGTTCTCGTTTTGTAATCAATTCTTCTGCTGTGTATTTTGCAGTAGCTGATTTTACCGATTCTTGAATCGCAGGTCAAAGAAGTGTTTCTTCAAGACGCACATGGTCAACTCCTATCGTACGGAAAAGATTTAAAATACTCGATTCATTGATTTGATAATTGACTGAGATTTTTGTTTCTACATTTTGAAGATCCTTTGATGCTGACCGAGCATCTCAATCTGCCCTATCAATATGAAGATCTGCAAATTTAATAGTTTCAATAAATGGTATCTTCCAATGTATCCCCTCACTGTATACTGTTTCATTCAAAGTTCAAAGTGTCATTTTTAATCCGCGTTCTGAAGGAGCAACAACAAAGTAAAAACTAGAGAGTACTAAATATCCAAAAAAAAGGATAAGAAGATAGGTAACTCATTTTCCAAAAAATGAAAAAAAAGTTTGGATTTTATCAATTATAGACATAAAAAAATGAATTAAGAAACCTATTTAAAAAAAGATACTATTTTCTTCAGAAATCATCATCATATCGAACAATATCATCTTCCCCCGTATAATCTCAACATTGTACTTCAACAATTACAAGAGGATCGTTGGATGTATTGGCAAGACGGTGTAAATGCTTCGAAGGAATATAACATCCTTCATTCTGGCGAAGCATACGAATTTGTTCTACATCTTTAAAGTCTGGATCTCGAATATCTACTGTAGCAACTCAAGAAACAACGGTCCAATGTTCACTTCTACGTTCATGAGACTGAAGAGATAATCTTTTTCCTGGATGTACTATTATTTTTTTAACCTTATAAAGTGGACTATCCTCCATAACATAATACATTCCCCATGGACGATTTCCTACCTCAAGATAATTCCCTTCAGTTAATACCTTTGGAAGTTCTGCAATCTTATTTTGGAGTTCTTTTTCATCCGCTTTATTTTTCAGTTTATTTACCAAGTCAGAAGAATTGTGAGTTTTGGCTCATAGTCCATCTACAATTCGAACTCATTCAGAACGAAGAAGAACTGCCTCTGGAATCTCAGAAGCAAATCGATCTCCTCACTTCGTAAAAATAATATCCTCATATTTTCAAGATGCCTTTGCTTCTGCAATAAGAACTTTTAAACTTTCGCAAACACTTCAATCTTGATCAACTGCAAGAAAAACACGAGAAACTGGTTTTAAGGAAGCAACCACTGCAAGTCGAAAATTCTCATCTTGAAAACTTTTTACTCATCGTTTCATCTCAGCTTGTTTATCATTATTTACAATTACCCATAATTCATCAGCGTGTTCACGGGATAATTCAAGACACTCAATATGTCCTGGATGAATTGGATTGGCGTACATAGAGGTGATTGCAAGTGTTGTCATAATAAAAAGAGTTAATTTAAAAATGATTGTAATCGTTCTTGAAATTTTTCAAGAGAAAATAGAATTGCCTGTTCCCTACAATCAAGTGACATATTAAAAGAACATTGAGAATCGAGATGATTTACCGTCTTCCGAATCATTTCACTATCAATTGGTTCCGGCATCAGAAATCCTGTTTTTCAGTCAATGATGGTCTCTTTCAGTCCTCAATCATTCACTCCAATTACTGGAACTCCGCAAGACATGGATTCTACTGGACTCATTCAAAAATCTTCATCAATCGGAATATAAATGGTTGCAATCGCTCATTGAATTAAGTGAATAAATATATCATCCTTTGGAGCCTCTATGGCAAATATATTCTTTGCATTATAAATTTTTGCAAGAATCATGTCCTTTTGAGGATCATTTGTTCCATAAGAAAAAATAAGTTTCTTATCTGGCATGCCAAGAAAGGCATCAATTACCATATCAACACGTTTTGGGGGGGAAAGTCGTGAAAAAGAGAAATAATATTCTCGATAATCTGGAAATCCATCAATAGGCAACCATTTTTCATGTTCGGCCAAAGAAAATCTTTCGATATCAGTTGGTGGATATAATAAAATGGAATCATATCAACAAAAACGCTTTAGTCTCTCTTGAACATTGATTGAATTCGTAAAAATAGTATCAAATTTTGAGAGATTTTGTATATATGCATGGGCAAAATAATCAAAAATTTTACCAATAATATATCGAGCAAATCATGAATATTTCGCAAGATATCTTTCACGAAAATCAAATAAATACCGTGGTGGCGTATGACAATAATATATTTTTTTTGCATCTTGGCGAACATGACGCAGTGCTCAAAGACAATCCCCAGAAAATATAACCGTATCATAATTTTCAAGAATTTTTGCATTTTGACTAAACCTCCATTTTAGTATCAAATGACGAATTCATTTCTTAAAAATAGGTTTACCAAGTTGGATAATATTTCCATTAAAACCAAGTTCTCGAGGATTAAAGCTTCACTCAGAAAAAAAACCAGAAATAAGATCAGCATTCAAGGATTTTGCCATAAGAGTCACCAGACGCTCTCATCCTCATCGATAGAGAAATGAATCATGGAGGATGGCTATTTTTTGTGGAGTATTCATACTATGAATACTAGGGAAATGATTGCGAAATACAAGAGGACTTTTTATATCCAGATGGGAGAAAATATTTCTTTTCCATTTCTCTCTAAAATCTATATACTATCTTTCTCTTATGCAAATTTTGCGTACATTATACCTATAGTATCGAGAGAAATATATTTTTCATTTTCCCCTTCCATGTCATTCCAATCGCTCCAACTGATTGATCCGATTCTTAAAGCACTCCAAGAAGAGTGATATACCTCGCCTACCCCGATTCAAGCTGAATCAATTCCCATAATACTCAAGTGAGTTGATCTTCTCTGATGTGCTCAAACTGGAACAGGAAAAACTGCTGCTTTTTCTCTTCCTATTCTTCAGCTTCTCAGTAATTCACATGTGAATGAAAAACATCGAAAGATTCGAACTCTTATCGTAACTCCAACACGGGAGCTTGCAATTCAAATAGGAGAAAGTTTTGCTGCCTATGGTCGATATCTTTCATTGAAACACACTGTTATCTTCTGAGGTGTTTGACAATGACGTCAGGTCGATGCCCTTCGTGCCTGAGTAGATATTGTAATTGCAACTCCAGGAAGACTCCTTGATCTCATGAATCAAAAACATATATCTCTCAGTGATGTTGGAATATTTGTACTGGATGAAGCTGATCGAATGCTTGATATGGGATTTATTCATGATGTAAAGAAACTTCTTAAAGTTCTTCCACAAAAAAGACAGTCACTCTTTTTCTCAGCCACCATTCCTCCGGATATTGTAAAGCTTTCACAAAATATTCTTCATAATCCATCCAAGGTAACCGTTACTCCTGTATCATCAACGGTTGAGATTATTCAACAACACGTTTATCATGTCGATAAGGGGAATAAAAATGCTCTCCTTCTT
>CAKZJF010000024.1 GCA_936941205.1 uncultured Candidatus Altimarinota bacterium
GAAAATGTTACTGAGCAGTAGAATTCGATGGAGCAGGGGCGTATCGTATATTTTTATTCTGATTTATTAATAAAAATATGTGGGGCAACTTTGACGATTATATTTCTTCAAATAAAGAACGAGGTGTAACTGACTGGATATCAATAAGTGAGTGACTATGAAAAAGTCAACTCCCCTGTGAATATTCTGTTAACAATATAAAGGAATGTCATACATGTATCTCTACAAAACTTGAAAATGGATGAACAAAACTTGAAATTTATCGATATAGGATAGATGGATCTAGTGGTAATTATAGTTGTAGTAGTAGAAAAATTAATGACTCTTGAGTAAATGATCATTTCACTATTCCTATAGAATAGGAATCAATAGAAAAACCCCACTGAATATTCAGTGGGGTTTTTCTATTTTCATACGATGAAATGTCTATATATCAAGATTCGATACCTGTTTTGCCCTTGATTGAATAAATCTTTTACGAGGTGGAACATCTTCACCCATAAGCATTCGAAATGTTTCATCTGCCTTTTCAGCATCCTCAATAGTAACACGATACATCTTACGAACAGATGGATCCATAGTAGTTTCCCAAAGTTGTTCTGGATTCATTTCTCAGAGACCCTTATAACGTTGTACACCTTCTGTTGTGACTCCATATTCCTGAAGAATAGCAATCTTTTCTTCATCACTATAAGTATACCATACCTGTTTTCATTTTTGAAGACGATAGAGTGGTGGTTGTGCTATATAGATATGTCCATTATCTATAAGAGGTCGAAAATATCGAAAAAAGAATGTGAGTAGCAACGTTCGGATATGGGCGCCATCAACGTCCGCATCGGTCATGATAATAATTCGATGATATCGAAGTCGAGACATATCAAAGGAATCTCCTATGGAAGTTCCCATAGCAATAATAAGATTCTTGATTTCACCATTTGCATAGACTTTATCAATTCGAGCCTGCTCTGTATTGAGAATTTTTCCTTTTAAAGGAAGAATCGCCTGTATTTCACGATCACGTCATTGCTTCGCACTTCCCCCCGCTGAATCACCCTCTACGATATAAAGTTCACTTTTTGAAGGATCTTTACTTGAACAATCAGCCAACTTTCCAGGAAGAGTCATTCCTTCAAGTGCTCACTTTCTGATAATAGTATCACGAGCATTTCGAGCAGCTGCACGAGCACGAGCAGCAAGGAGAGATTTTTCAATCATGGCCTTAGCAATTCGTGGATTCTCCTGAAGATATTCATACAACTTCTCAGAAAATACCTTATCAACGACTCATTTCGTTTCAGGATTTACAAGCTTTTCTTTTGTCTGTGAACTAAATCTTGGCTCTGGTACTTTTACAGACACCACTGCGCATAACCCCTCGAGTACATCACTACTTTCTAAGTTTGTATCTTTTTCTTTGAGGATCTCTTGTTCACGAGCGTATTTATTAATCGTTCGAGTTAAAGCTGTCTGAAAACCAGCCATATGCGTTCCTCCATCCGTTGTAGTAACATTATTTACAAAGCTAATAATACGCTCGCTATAATCATCCTTCTTATATTGAAGAGCAATCTCAACTTGAATATCATCTAAATTTTTATCAACGTAAAATATCGTATCACCTATTACTTCCGCTCAGCGATTCAAATGATGAACATATGACTGAATACCTCACTCAAAGAAGAAGCGAAAGTGTTCATCAGTAAATTCATCATGCAAAGTAAGCATAATACCCTTTGTAAGATATGCTTGTTGACGAAGACGAGTACGAATTGTTTCGAAATTAAAAATCACTGTCGTGAACATCGTTGCATCTGGCCAAAAACGAACGACCGTTCCATGTTTTTGTGTTTTTTCTCCTGTTTCAGCAACTTGAGCATCTGGGATTCAGATATGATATACCTGTGTATATATTTTTCCATCCTTATGAACCCATACCTGCATTTTTGTGGATAATGCATTTACTACGGAAGCACCAACACCATGAAGTCATCATGATACCTTATATCCGCTTTCTTCACCTCAAAATTTTCCTCACGCATGAAGAACAGTCATTACGGTTTCAAGGGCTGATTTTCCTGTTTTCTGATGAATATCAACTGGTATTCAACGTCCATCATCTTCTACCGATACGGAACCGTCACTATGAAGTGTTACAATGATATTTTTTGCATATCCAGCCATCGCCTCATCGATTGAATTATCGACAATTTCCCATACAAGATGATGGAGTCATTGTTCGTTTGTTTCTCCGATATACATTCATGGACGTTTGCGTACTGGTTCTAGTCATTCAAGAACCTGGATATTACTCGAGTCGTAGTTATTGCCTGAAGAAGACATGGAAAGAAATCAGCTAAGAAATAAATCCTATAAAAACATAGAATATTAGCGATGATTATATAAAAAATGACGAGAAAGTAAAAATTTTCTCGTCAATATTATAGTATTTATTGGTTTTCTCTCGAAACTACAAGCGCATGATACCAGTAAGATAATCACTTCCTGAAAGTTCTTCATCAGGATTTTCTTCAATAAAAGAAAGGAGGAATTCTCGGAGTTCCACAACATTCACTTCTTGAGTTAATCGAAGATCAATCTGAGAAAAGACATCTTTCTTGAGATGAAGACGAAGAAAAATTGGGGTATTGCTATGGGAAAGAATGGAAAACTGTGCAATTTTTGAGAATTCATAGAAGGTATTTGCTACTTGAATTCATTCTTCATTTATATCAACTGAAACCTCTGGAGCAGAGTTGTTTTCAATAAACATATATACTCCTACAAAAAGAAAGGCAGCAATAGACATTACATACATCTGTATAACAAGACCATAAATAACAATCACCAATGTAACCATGATAGCAAGAAGATACCAGGTAGGAGATTTTTCAACTCGGGTAGCAAATATCCAATGAAACATATTATAAAAACAAAAAATACTATTATACTTGTCCAGAAATAATTTCTACAAACTTTTTAACAATAAACCAGGCAGATATTGAAATGGCAAAACCAATAATTCCTGCAGTGATTGTTTTTTTTCATTCTTCATGGTTATTACTCCCAAAGGCACCAGAATGAAGCTGCATCTTTACAGCTCAATAGATAATAACCACTACTGCAATAGCACTTGCAAAATATAAGAAGAAATCAGTAACACCCACGATAACCACTGGAATATCACTAAAAGAAAAATCACCGGAGCGCAATTTTGAATCACCGGAACTTAATCATAAAATAGTTGTTGTATCTGCAGCTAGGGAAATATGAGTAATTGATGTGAGTACTATTCACACAAGAGAGAGAATGAAATTCATCATAAAAAATATCTTTATTTATTCAAGTATACCATAGAGCAAAGGAAAAACAAAATTTTTGCATGAGTTTTGCGTTTTTTCGTGTTTTTTATATAATTCGCACCAATACGCTGAAGATTACACTTCACCGGTTTTTTTGTTTTTTCTTTCTATTTATGAAAATTCCTCTCTCATGGATATCTATGTATGCAGATATCTGAGCTCTCCAAGAAAAAGAAGGCTCTAAAAAACTCGCACATCTTTATTCAATCCATACTGCAGAAATCGAAGCGATTGAAGAATATTTCATCGATAAAGTAGTGATTGGAAAGGTGATTTCTTGTGAAAAACATCCAGACTCTACAAAACTATCCATTGTTCAAGTGTCTATCTGAGAAGGGGAACCGGTTGTTATTCTTACTGGGGCGGCTAATATAGTAAATGCAACCTATGTTCCTGTAGCATTGGTTTGAGCAATTCTCCCTGGAGATTTTACGATTACTCCTAGAAAAATGGCAGGGATGGAAAGTTCTGGAATGATATGTTCCATTGATGAACTCGGATTAAGCAATGAAAGAGCAGAAGGGATTCTAATACTCGAAGAAATCTGGGAAAAAGACCTTCTTGAATCTATGGTTGGAAAAAGCTTTTTTCATCTTCCTATTATGATTCCATGACTCCATGGAAAACGTTTTCAAACTCCATTACAGGATACAGTATTTGAAATTGATAATAAGTTTATCACAAATCGTCCTGATCTCTTCTCGGTACATGGAAATGCTCGCGAGTTTCATGCTATATTTGATGTCCCTTTCACTCCATATTCCACTTTCGAGAAAATTTGTTGCCCAAATACACTGAATACTCAAATTCTAACAGATAAGGTTCTATCATATCATCTTATGACCTTTGAGGATATTACTGTCTGAGATTCTCCATTTTGAATTCAGATTATGATGCACCGAGCAGGGTTATCTCCAAAATTTGATATCGTAGATATTACAAATGTCATCATGACAGAACTTGGTCAACCTATGCATGCATTTGATACTGATAAGATAGAGGGGGATATTGTCGTTCGAATGGCGCGAGAATGAGAAACTCTCCTTGCTCTCAATGATATAAGTTATACACTTTCATCTTCCGATGTTGTGATTGCGGACGAGAAAAAAGTTCTTGCTATTGCAGGAATTATAGGAGGAATGGAGAGTGCTGTTTCCCGAGAAACAACTCGTATATCTTTTGAATCTGCATGTTTTGATCCTGTATCAGTTCGTCTTACTGCGCAACGTCTTTGAATCCGAACCGATGCATCTACTCGATATGAAAAGTCACTCGATCCACTTCTCGCAAATATCGCCTGTACTCGTGTAATAGAGTATATGAAATTTCTCGGGAAGAAAACGCAACTTTCAGGAGCTTCCTCATACCTTGCACCCAATACTACAAAAGACATAACAATACAAGCGACGTATGAATTTATCAATTGGAAAACAGGGGTAGTCATACCAAAAAAATCGGTATGACTCATCTTAAAACGATTGGGATTTTGATATAATGATATGAATGAATCTTTTGAAGTGACTGTTCCATCTTGGAGAGCTACAAAAGATGTAAATATAAAAGAAGATATCGCTGAAGAGATTGGTCGTATCTATGGATATGAACAAGTTCCTCATATTCCACCTGTAGGAGATTTTACGATTGCACGCAATAATACTGACATTACTCTCAGAAATAAAACAAACGCATATTTTTCAAATCATTGATGGCATGAAGTATATAATTATTCATTTTCAAATGAAGATCTCGATACTCGTATTGGTTTTTCAGATACTGAAAATGCTATCCGTATCCAAAATGCCTTTAATGTAGAATATACCCATATGCGTCGGTCTATGGCAGTAAGGCTCTTAGAAAATATACGAGAGAATATTCGTCATGCAGATTCTTTCGGGTTCTTTGAAATCGGAAAAATATTCCAAAAAGAGGGAGTAAAATTTCATGAAAAAAAGATGCTTGCTGGTATTGTTGTCGGATCAAATCTCAATTCTCTCCGAAAATTATTGGAATGATATCTCCGATGAGTTACAGGAAATAGTTATATACATATCGAACAGGGAAACGCAGGAAATGGATTATTTCATCCAGGTGCATCAGGAACATATATTATAAATGATACTTCCATTGGAAAATTCTGACACTTGCATCCAAGTGTTCTTGAATCATTTAATATTCCAGAAAGTAGTCTCTACTTTGAAATAGAATACGAGACGCTTCTTTGATTTTTTCAGGAAAAAGAAGTTGTATTTTCTCCGATTTCTCGTTTTCAATCAATTCCTCGTGACCTCAATTTTATTCTTCCTTCTCATACTCCAACTGGACATATTGCTCGTTCTATTGATGCAATACATCCTTGGATTCATGATGTTCAGGTGGTAGATACATACGAGGATGATAGTAAGATAGGAAAATGAAAGAAATCTATCACTTTTGCCTTTGTTCTTCAAAATCATGATGGCACTATTAGTGATAATGAGGCTATGGAAATACAAAATACTATAATCGATACTATGAAACAAGATGGATACGAACTAAGAAGTGTGTAATATCCCTTTGGTTTTTGCTTTTGAACAGAAAATATGGTAGACTTTGTATATATCTACCATATTTTTTATGTCTTCCATACTTCCATTATTTCATACCCTCCTGAAAGAAGCTATTGATGCGGAAATTCCTGATATCCACATTAAAAGTGGACATCGACCTTTCATGAGAAAACCAAACGGAGAAATCGAAGAAATAGCAGATTTTCAAATCTTAAGCCAAGAAGATATTGAATATATTATCGTTGAGATGACTGGGGAAAAGTGAGTCAAAGATTTTGTAGCAAATCTCGAAAATGATTTCTCTTACAAATTCAATGAGGAACGTTTTCGTGTGAATATCTACCATGATTCACATGGATATAGTATTTCTATGCGTCATATCATGGAGAAGCTTCCTGAACTTATCGATGTTGGTATCGATGAACAACTCACAAAAACTCTGCTTCATAAAGAAAAAGGGCTTATTCTTGTTACCGGACCTACTGGCTCAGGAAAATCGACAACCCTCGCAGCAATGATACGATATATTAATGAAAACTTTCGAAAACATATTATCACCATAGAAGATCCGATAGAATATAATTTCAAAAATGAAAAATCACTCATCAATCAACGAGAAGTAGGAAGCCATACACATTCTTTTGCAAAAGCAATGCGATCTGCTCTTCGTGAAGATCCTGATGTTATTATGGTAGGAGAAATGCGAGATCCTGAAACCATTGCTGCAGCTCTTACACTTGCAGAAACAGGACATATCGTACTTTCAACACTCCACACCAACGATTCTGCACAATCGATTGATCGTATTATTGACTCTTTTCCACCGAGTCAACAATCACAAATACGTATGCAACTCTCTCTTTCATTGAATGCGGTTATTAGTCAACAACTGATTCCAACGATTGATAATACAAAGCGTATTATGGCTCACGAAGTCCTCCTCAATACAGATGCGGTGAGAAATACTATCTTACAATGAGCTACACATCAACTCTATTCTGTTATAGAACTCTCAAAACAAGATGGAATGATTTTGATGGATCAGTATCTTCTTATGCTATTGCAGCGAAATATTATCAGCCGAGAAACTTTCTTATCATTTATTCGTGATAAAGATCTTATAAAAGTTATTTAGTGTATGCAAGAAAAAAGCACTCCTCACATACTCGAAATAAAAGAATTTGAAAATCCTATTCAACAGGAGGTAAATAAACTGAAACAAACGATTTCAGCCTTTTCTGTATTTGCATTTATTGAAAAATTCGATGAACGTTTCAAGAAAAAAAAGAAGATTCTTTCAAAGGGGGAAATCCTCTTTGAGCCTGGTCAAAATCCATATCTCTATATTATAATATCTGGAACTCTCAGTATTATTCGAGGTACTGAAAATGGGGGTAAAAAGGAAATCTGACGTGCGTATGCTGGAAGTTTTATTGGTGAAGGAATTTTGTTCTGACAAGACATAAAAACAGTTGCTGCCAGTGTTCTTACTGAACAAGCAACGATTCTAAAACTCTCCAAAGAAGATATTGCAAAAATCGAAGAACTCGATCCTGCACAAGCAATTGATTTTTATAAAAATATTCTCCTAAGACAAACCAATGAACGACTCCTTGATGCAGGAAAAGAACTCGCTGATATCTATGAGCTTACCAATATTCTTTCCGAAAAATCAAAAGACGGAGAAGATGGCTTCTATGATATTATGAAATCAATTGAACAAACACTTTGAGTTGATTCGATTCTTTTTATCGAAACACATCCATTCTTAAAAGATTTTTCCTCTCTTCGATACGACACAAAAAAGGGAAGCACTCCTATCTCGGAAAGATTCCAAGAAATTCCTCCTGAAAATATGAAAGAATACACCCTATCCGACAAAACCACAGTCATACCACTTGAATTAAAGACAGGAAATACCATTCAATGATACTTTCTTATGAGGAAGAAAGGAAAAACGTTCAAAGATGACCGAGTACGAATTGCAAAAAATATTGCACCCGTACTGTGAGCTATCGTCTCGGCCAATAAGCAAACGAGGGATCAGAAGTACTTAGAAAGGAAAAATACATAATATGTATTGACATATTATGTATATAACTTAATATATTAATATTCTTCATTGGAGGTTGAAATCATGAAAAAATTTGCAGCTCCGAAAGAACGGCTTATCCAAGAATGGGGAAAAAATTTTCTTGTTCAGGAAGCTTTTAAAATTCTTTGTATGAGTGCACGAAAGCGTGCAAAAGTATGGAAAGAAGGAAGGTTCGAACTGAGTATATGGGCAGTAATTTTAGTCCATATAAAGGGAAATTACGGACTTTCCAAAAATCTTCAAGGAAAGGTTCGGGTAAAGAATAATCGACTACTCGGACTCTAAATCCCCATAAGATACATACATCATACAAAATACTCGCGAGTACAGAATCTGTACTCGCTTTTTTAAACTATTTTATCTTGCTATCAATGACAAAATCATATAATCAATCCATATTTCTTTTTCGTTATCCTATGGACTTTCTTATGTGATTTATCATTATTGCCGTTTGAGTGCTTATTATCTATTTTAGAAATGCCATATACTCATGGACGGGAGATTGGGGATGGGCCACACAATATCTATGAGCCAATGGAACTATGAATGCGCTTGTACTCATCTGAGCTATTCTTATATTTTTCGGAACGAGTTATCCATTTTGAGGTCTAGATACAAAAGGATGAATCCAAAACCAATCAACCACTTCTGAATCACGTTCTCAAAATCCATAATCTCAATCTCATGCACCTTCTTAAATGAGCGATCCTTGCTCTTTGTCTTATTTTTTCAACTACCCTTTTTGCAAAAGAAAGGGATTATTCAGATATACATACCTATAATCCAAAAACACTGAGTATTCCATTAACTCAAGACCGATTTGCTATCATATATTACAATATCATAGCAAAAAATGAATGAGTTCCAAAAAGTTACCGATATATCACTCCTTCTTATAAAAATATTGATCCACAGAGTGAACTCTATAGGGCAATACAAAAAGGGATGTATATGAATTTTGATACAAATGGTGGAAAAATATTTCCATCTAAAACACTTGTAACAGAAGATACATTTGCCTTTTTAATTAAGCGACATCTCCATGTAGATATTAATTTTCAACAGGGGAAGAGGCTCACAGCAAAACATCTTATAGAAACACTTTGAGCACTATACCAAAAAGATACTCCCGAGACAGAATCAGTAGAGATTTCAGATGATGAAAAATTTCCGTTGTTGAATCAAATATATTCACGCTTAAAAAATGACACACTTACATTTACCGGGAATACTTCTATCCTCATAGATGGGGCAATTCAATGAATGAGTAAATCAATCAATGATGCCTATACGACCTACTTTCCACCTGTTGAAAATAAGGATCTTTCTGAACAGCTCTCAGGAAATTTTGAGGGGATTGGTATCCATCTCGATGAACTGATCCATGATACCTCTATAAAAATAATTGCTATTATTCCTGGATCTCCAGCAGAAAAGTCATGACTCATATCAGGAGATGAAATATATAGTATAGATAGCTATAATATACAAAGTGGAACTACTATTCGTGATGTTATTTCCCGAATCAAATGACCAAAAGGCACTCCAGTTACTCTTAAGATTCAAAGAAATGGAATACTTCGTAGTATTACTATAGTACGCGATACTATTACTATAGAGAATATTACCTATGAACGAATCTGAAATAATACTTCCTATGTTCGGATTCTCCTATTTTCACAAGGAATAGCAGAAGCTTTCTCGACTGTTATGCAGGCAATAGTATATGATAATCCTGAAAGGATCATATTTGATTTACGAGATAATCCTGGTGGATCCCTTGATGATGTCACCTCTATGCTTGCATACTTTGTTCCAAAATGAGAACGAATCCTTCAAATTCGATATAAAAACTCAACTTCCGATATACTTTCCACTCAAGCAAAAGCAATTCAGCTAGAAGGGAAGAAAATAATCCTCCTGATCAATGAATGAAGTGCTTCAGCTTCTGAAATATTTGCATGAGTTCTTCGAGAATATAATACACAAGCAAAAGTTATATGAACAAAATCCTATGGAAAGGGGAGTGTTCAGAATATTGAATCCTATACAGATGGATCGAGCCTGAAGTATACAATCGCAAAATGGTATACAGGAAAGAATCTTATAAATGTATCTTGAATAGGACTCTCTCCTGATCTCCTTATTCCTTTTGATGGAAATATGTACCAAAGTAGTCACTATGATAATCAACTTGAACAGGCGAAAAAGGAATAATAAAAATCCTCTGGTATACCAGAGGATTTTTATTACTTCATACTCAGGAGTTTTCCTTCTTTAAATTCAGGAACCTCAAAATGAAGTCGTTCAATGAGTCGATCATATATATAATAATCCTCATCTTTTGTATGGAGGGTAAGCTGATTTTTTCCGAGTCCATTTTCAAATGGAGCTACTGAGAGTGATTCAATATTGAGTTCCATCTGATAAAGTACTTCAGTGATTTTTCTCAATACCCCAAGCTTGTCCTCTACTACAATCTCGATGATAAAAGTAACTCCATGCTGTGGTACATTTGACCAACGAGAAGGGATACATCGATCAAGATCTCCCTGGATAATACTTTTACAGTCATATCGATGTATCATAACTCCATTATGTCCAACATAGGCAACAATTCTATCCTTCGATGTTGGTGTACAGCAGAGTGCAATCTTATATGGAATATCTCGTTCTCAACCAATGATAATTGAATCATCAATCTCCTGTTGAGTCTCAGGAGTTCATTTTGAAACAACCGGTGTTCCTTTCTTTGGAGGTATAACCTGAACAGGAAGGGTACGTTCTCATAAAGAGCGTAAGGCATCATCATGGAGGGCACGAAGAATAGAACTTGGTTTTCTTGAGAGATTTCCTATTTGAACAAGTACATCCTCTTTTTGCTTGGTATCAAGCATATGTCCATCAAGATTACGAAGGATAGATAAATCCTTATCCAATACTCTTCCATAGTTATGTTCCAAATATGAATTTAATATAAAACGCCCCTTATCAATCAATTCATCTCGTTGTTCACGATTAATAAACTGTCGAATAACATCTCGTGCTCGGGAAGTTTTTACAAATGAAAGCCAAGATGGGCTTGGAGATCGGTTTTTATCGGTCACTATTTGAACATTTTCCCCATTACGAAGATGATAATCCAAAGGAACCACTTGTCCATTTACCTTTGCAACTATCATATGATTTCCCAATTCTGAATGAATTGCATAGGCAAAATCAATAGGAGATGAGCCCTTCGGAAGGGTAATGATATCACCATTAGGAGTGAAAACAAATATCTGATCAGAAAATACACTCACTTTCATTTCTGATAAAAATTCTTGTCATTCATTCACATTATCAAGAATATTCTTAATTGTTCGCACCCAGTAGGTATCATTTGCAATCACTGATTTTCCAGTTTCAGAATATTCAAAATGAGCAGCAATACCAATCTCTGCCTGTCGATGCATATCAGGCGTACGAATTTGAATTTCTGTTGGTTGATTTCGAAATTCAGGAAAAATACCAACTACACTCGTATGGAGACTTTGATAGCCATTTTCTTTAGGGAGAGCAATATAGTCTTTAAATCTTCTTGGAATTGGAGTCCATGAGTTATGAATCATTCAGAGAATCTCATAACAATGTGGAATATTGTCAGTAATAATGCGGATGGCAAATAAATCATACAAATCACTCACATGTTCATAATTTTTTCGCTCCATCTTTTTAAAGATACTATATGGAGATTTTATTCTATATGAAATATCATGAACCGTTAATGTGTCTTTGATGAGTTCACGAATAAGATCTTTTGCCTTTGTAACAAAAAGATTTTGCTTATCACGAAGTTCATCCAACTCAGATTGAATTTTTTTATATTCTTCAGGGTATAAAATTCGAAAACACTGAGTTTCGAGTGCTTCTTTAAACTCAAAAATACCAAGTCTATCAGCAATAGGTGCATATACATTCAGAGTTTCGAGTGCTATACGTTCTCTCTTTACCGGATCTGGATGGAATTCGAGCGTACACATATTATGGTATCGATCTGCCAATTTTACCAAAACAACTCGCAAATCATCCACCATAGCAAGTAACATCTTGCGCAAACTTCAAACAGTACGCTCTTCTCCACGATATCGAATAGTAGAAAGCTTCGTTAGTCCTTCACAAATAGCTGCTACTTCAGATCAGAATTCCTTTGAAATATCTTCAATTGTAAAATCCGTATCCTCCGCAACATCATGAAGAATACAAGCCTGTATAGTTACAAGATCAGGCTTTAACATCAAAAGATATTCTGCAGCACGGACCGGATGAACGATATATGGATTTCCACTTTTTCTCATCTGTCCATCATGTGCTTTTTTAGCAAATTCATATGCTCTCCAAAGTGCATCATGTACCATCTCGTGTGGTACAGTTTTCATATATCCACACGTGCGTTCAACAAGAACATCAACCATTGCATCAATTTCTGATATATCACCGATTTGAAGGAGGGGATTTTTTTCCATAGTACAAGTAAGGTATATGCTCTCAGTATACCGAAAAAGTCCTCAAAATAAAAAAATAGGACTATTGACAAATTGATAGTATGTCTATATAGAATCTTCTGCAAACATTCGGAGTGTACGAATCATATTTTTTGCGACTTCTTGAGCCCCATCTCAGATAACTGAACCATTTGGAATTTTTCCATTTCTCACCCCAACTGCGATAATAATCTCACTCTCAGAAGCAGCAGCTTCTTTTGCATACAAAAGCACATCCTCATGTATGAGTACATCAGCCTCATACACCATTTCTATATTGGTTGTTACAGTTTCTTCAGTAAGGGCAGGGGTTCAGAAAACAACAATTCAACCAATAGACAATCCAGTAGAATCAACCAAATAATCAGCTTGTTCATTATATCGAGTAAGAAATATAGGATTCTTTGCAAGAATATCACGATTTTCTTTTGTAATTTCAATTTGCTCGACCGATGCATCATATCCAAAAAAAACATTCGGAAATATAACATCCCCAATCTGATGTTGGTAACTAATAGAGGTTCCAAGATAGGGAATAAAAATATGGTTTGGAATAAAGTTCTCACGAATCCAAGAGACTAATGAAATATTTCCTGAGAGTTCAGAATACACCAATATCCATGGTCACTTCCGATAGACATGACAAAATCTATTTTCCTCTTGGATTTTCTCCATTTGCCAAACATTTACCACTTCATCACGAATAAGGGAATCATGGGTTAATATAACATGAATCATAATTTGATTTTAAAAACAGAAATGTATTATAGTGATGGAAGTTATTTTTTCAAATCCGTTTCATATGCCGTCATCTCCACTTGCTATTATACTCATACTCTTTCTCTGAGTTCTGATTGGATTTATATTGTGAAAATTCCTTCGTTCAAAATCCATAAAAGAAGAACGATCCCATGCAGTAAAACAATCCCGAGCCACTATCTTATGAGAAATATACGAGAAAATACTCCCATCTCTTCAAGGATTTCCGTATGCACCAAAGGATATGGTATTTCTCGGAAAATGATGTGACTATATCGTTCTTGATGGGCTGTCAGAATGAAATCTCCGTGAGATTATTTTTCTTGAACTCAAGAGTTGAAAAAGTCAGCTCAATAAGAATGAGCAGATGATTCGAGAAACTCTACAGAAAAAACGAGTACGTTACAGCGAATACAGAATTTGATTGCGATAATTTGTTTTTTTATAAAAAAATCTATATACTAAAACAAAAGAATTCATTTTTCATAAACTATGCTCCTTCTTTCAACCAATTCACTCAATGGATACTGACTTCATAAAATTTTTATGATGGCAAAAAAGGCAGGATTTTTCGGAATCGATCTCAGTATGTCTGCAACAGAATATGATACTCAAGATGCGGAATATATCCGAACCCTTGAAACCATTACTGGCATTAAAGTAAAAAGTATTACTGCATATGAACGAAAAATGACTGAGGAAATCGTTGATCAGATTATGAAAATTGCTATTTCACTCGATGTGAAAACAGTAAATTTTTATCCCCCGCATCGAAGCGATAAAAATAAAGAATGGTTCTGAGAACATCTCGCCTGAGTACAAAAAAAATATCCAAATATTAAGATCTGTGCAATCAATGCGCCACCAAAAACCATTCTCTTTATTATATCAGAATATGGAGATGCCCGACCAGAGATTATTAAGAAGATAACTGGAAATACAGCACTCTCTATATCAAATGTTGATCCATCGAGCGGAATTGACTTGATGAAAACATTTACTATTCTCGGAAATTCTATACAACATATCTATTTATCTGATAAGAAGGAAGAGAAGGAAGGGGTATTCTTCTGAAACGGAGAAATGCCAATCGAAAGTCTTCTTATCAAACTCAAAGAACTCTGATATAATGGAACTTTTTCGATATCACTCAATCCAAAAGAACTCCTTGTCTGAGATGATGACAAAGTAATTCGAAAACTCCAAGATGCACAACGATATTTCGAAAAATACTTTCATGTATAATAAAAATCCTGAGAAATTCTCAGGATTTTTATATGTCGTATCGAATGTATATCTAGTTTTTTCCGAACAATTTAATTGCTCGGAGCTTATCCTCAATAGTAGACTGAATATCAAGACGATCTCTCAAGAAAATAATTCCTTTCTGAGAAAGAATAGATATAACGAGTTTATCATTGTACTCAAGACGATCTGTAAAATCTTCCAGGGACATAATAGCGTATTTTACCTTCTTTCCAAAAAATGTTTTCTCAAGAAAATTATTGAACTCAATCTTATCAAGCTCACCAATAATAAATATATCTACTATATTATTGGATCCTTCTTCACGGAAGTTAAGAACACTCTCAGAAATAGTTACAAGATCAAGATTTTTTCTTCCCTTAAAGAACTCTTTAATCGGATCAAGGACGTTATAGGTTTTCAAAAAAATCTCTATAAGCTCATTATATATAAGACAAGACTTATTCATGGTGTAGTATTTTTTCTTATTCTCCTCATGAGAACGGAGAATTCATAATGCCTCAAGATTAATGAGCTCACGACGAACAGAATTGATTTGTTCACCAATATCCCTACAGAGTTCACGAATAAAAAAACCCGTGTTATTTTTTGATATTACCTCTTCGATAACAAGCTTTTCAAGAAGCTTCATACGACATCGTGATCAGAAGAGTTTAACAAGATCGAGACTCATATATTTTACTGCATAAATAATGTATTCATTATACAAAACCATACTATAAAAGCAAGAAAAATTCAAAAATCATACCTAGACTCTTATGAAACAGGGAATTAATAAGTGTTCAAGCCAAAAAGTGTTCTCTGGTTTGTATTTTTTATTTTTTTTCTATAATCGAGACGCCTATACCATCTTCAACGTTTATCTATGAGTCAACTCAATCCAGCCCAAAAAGAAGCCGTCCTTTGCATACAATGACCCCTCCTCATAAATGCGGGAGCCGGTTCTTGAAAAACACACACCCTCACTGAACGAGTTGCTTACATGATACAAGATCAGCATATTCGCCCTGAAAAGATATTTTGTGTTACCTTTACAAACAAGGCCGCAAAGGAAATGCGCGAAAGAATTGCACGGAAGCTTGGATTGGAGGTTCCTACATCAAATCCATTCAGAGCACACTCACTCCCGATTATTGGAACATTCCATGCAGTGAGTGCCTTCTTTCTACGAATGTTTATAGATCGTATCGGATATTCAAAAGATTTTATAATATACGATGAGGATGATAAACTCCGTGTTATAAAACAGATTATGAAGGAACTCTCCCTCGATGAGAAAGAGTTTAATCCACGTGCAGTCCTTGGAACGATTTCAAAAGCAAAATGAGATGGACTCTTTCCTCAGGACTATGAACAAACGGTTGATTCGTTCTTTTGATCGGTTGTAAATGATGTATACAAAAAATATACAGCTGTTATGCGATGAAGTAATGCTCTTGATTTTGATGATCTCCTTCTTCTTATGCGGGAAATACTCAAAAATGATGAAGTTCTCGAATATTTTCACGGAAGATTTGAATATTTTCTCGTGGATGAGTATCAGGATACTAATATCCTCCAGTATGAAATGATACGTTCTCTTGCAAGTAAATCTCGTAACCTTTGTGTAGTAGGGGATGACTGGCAGGGGATATATAGCTGGAGATGAGCTGATATCAAGAATATTCTTTCTTTCAAAAAAGACTACCCAGAAGCCACTGTTATTAATCTGGAAGAAAATTATCGTTCTACACAAAATATCATCAATGCAGCCAATACCATAATCAAGAATAATTCCAATCAAATGGAGAAAACACTTTTCACGAATAATCCAATCGGTGAAAAGATTGTTCTCATGGAGGGGGTTGATGAAAAGCATGAAGCAGATATTATCGCGAACAAAATCAAAACAGCAGAAGATTACGGGAACTGGGCAATACTCTATAGAACCAATGGACAATCCCGTCTTATAGAAGAATGACTGATCAAAAAAAATATACCATACCGTGTGTATGGTGGTCTGAAATTTTACGAACGAAAAGAGATAAAAGATATTCTCGCATATATACGAGTTGTATTTAACTATGCGGATATGGTTTCCTTACGAAGGATTATTAATGTTCCTTCTCGAAAAATAGGAGAAAAAACCATAGAAGGATTGATGAATTTACTTGAACAAAATTCGTATTCACTCATAGATATCGCATCAAATCCTGATGTACTCAATTGATTTACTCCACAAGCAAGAGAGTCACTTACTCGTTTCTTTCAGCTCTATACAACACTCCGTTCTATTGCGAGTACAAGAACTATTCGTGAACTTATGGAGGGTATAATCGGAGGTACGAACTATGTAGAATATCTCAAAGCCGAATACGGGGAAGAGGAGGTACAATGAAAACTGGATAACGTTGAGGAGTTTGCCAATATGGCCTCCCGATATGATGGACTCATCTATCCTGAGAATCTTGCTATGTTTCTCGAAGATATTGCCCTTATTACCGATCAGGATAGAGATAACGAGAACTCTTCTGAGAGTGTTTCTCTCATGACTATTCATCTTGCAAAATGACTCGAGTTCAAAAAAGTGGTGATTGCCTGAGCGGAAGAATGAGTCTTTCCCCATTCACGATCTCTCATGGAGTCAAGTGCTATAGAAGAAGAACGTCGACTCATGTATGTAGCAATTACTCGTGCTAAAGAGGAACTATATATCACTCGTGCCAATGAACGCTACAGTTTCGGAAATTATAGCGCCAATCCAAAATCTCGATTCCTGAAAGAGATTCCAGATGAATACACCATATCAGATACTGGCTCTCGTGGCAGTGCTGGAAGTATATTTGGCTCTATGGGAAATGGAATTCATTGACTCCATGATGTTATGTCTCAGTTTAAACAAGAAACAACGCCAAGAAGTGGAATTCACATCCCAAAAATCGGAAAAAAACACAACGCCTCCGATTTTAACATGGGAGATCGAATCAGACATCCACAATATGGGGCCGGAACCATTGTTGCCATGAATGGAGCGATTGCAGATATTGCATTCAGTGGAATGGGTATAAAAAAAATGAATATAGAGATTGCCCCTATCGAAAAACAATAATCCCATGGAACCACTTGCACTCAAAAACATTCCAGATGGCTATAAGTACTATCGCTCCGCTTTTGCAAGTCATCGGGATTACAGACTTTCACGAAGCAATCAGGTAAGCTCTATTCCGGTAAAGAATGGATTCTTTTGATGGAAATTTCCTATAATACATGGAGTTTTTGCACTGTATTATTTTCTCAAGTGTCCAAATTCTCCTCCTAAAAAGCAACTTCAAGAAAAAGAGGGGGGACACGGTATAATCTTTTGGGCACCTTGGTGAGAAACTCCCCATGATATGAATGGATGGATTCGTCTTCCCAAGTGGCTGAGTCGAGGATTCCATCATGCAAGTCGATCGAGTTTTTCCGTATTAGAGTGACCAGAGTACTACCAATCTTGGGCACCATCCGCCAGAAATCATCGAAGAAAAATCCTTCAGTATCGTGAACAAAAAACCATAGAAATCAGATCATGTTCAGCTAAAGAATGGCTTGAAACCTATAAGAAAACAAGACTTCCTCATGATAATAAATCCTATTTTATTCGTCGATTGGAATTTTTAGAAGAACATTTTTCAAAAAATTTACGAATCTATATGGCATATAAAGATACTGTTCCTTTGGCAGGATGAGTTTTTTTGGATGAATGAGAAACGAGTGTTTACCTCTTTGCTTTTCAAGACGAAATCGGAAAACCGTATCATCTTGGACTCGGAATTATTGATTATTGGTTTCTCGACTCTTATCAAAAATGATTTAAATATCTCGATTTTGACCATATGTGGAATATATGAGATCCAAAATCCTACAAAGGATATACCAAATTCAAATCAGAATTGGCAAACTATGAACTGCTTTTTGAAGATATATGGGTTCAGTGGTTCTAGTGCGTTTGCGAATGTACTATTCTTTTCTATAAGGAGGAATATCTCGTAGCTTTGAACTTTTCCAAGTATCCGTCTCAAATCCAGCAATACGAATAATAGAAACCTCTGGAAGTACTTCATGGACTCGATCAAGTGGAACCTTTTGATCATATCATACTGCCAGAATATCTGGTTTATACATTCGAAGTGGCATCATCATATCCACCTCATCTCAGAGAATAACTCGTATACCTGGAAAGTGTTTTTCGATATTTTGTTTCCGTTTTTCCTCATCATCCACGGGAGTTCGCCCCTTTCATGAAACCACACGATGATCTCGTGCTACCACGACAATACATTCATCTGCTTGCTTCATGGCTTCAGAGATATAGTACTGATGGCCCGGATGAAAAAGATCAAATGTTCCAAATGCCATAACCCGAGAATGGAAGTTTTCGTGGAGGGACATAAAATGAGTGAAGAATAGGTGAACGATATAATTTTTATTATAGTCAAGAAAGCAAAAAATCAAGGAATTGAACACAAAAGGTGAACAATTTTAAAAAAAATTTTGACAATATATAGGGTTTGGAGTAAAACTATAACCACAACATATTGTGCTATTTGATATTTTGCTTTCGAGGAAAGATTACTCCAATAAGAGTTGCTTTCCATACAAATATCTCTATAGTTTCCTTTTTCAAAAACCTGATACATTCAGTGAAAAAAAGGAAACACGGTATTCAACTTAATAATTTTTTTATTTTTTATGGCTATCACGAAAGTACGCAAACGAAACGGGGAACTCATGGACTTTGAACGCATTCGTATCGAGCAAGCACTCGAGCTTGCATGTAGCGCGGTCTGAGAAACAGAAAAATCTTTTATACCGGTTATCACTGACTTTATCGTCAAAGATCTCGACCATGTATACACTGAAATTTTTGTGAATCGTATCCCTTCAGTAGAAGATATTCAGGATATCGTAGAACGAAATCTCGTAAAATTTAATAAATTTGAAATAGCAAAGCAGTACATTCTCTATCGTGCAGAACGAAGCGAAGTGCGTGTAGCAGAACATAAAAAACTTGTAAAAGAATTTGAAAAGAACAAGCTCCAAGTAACAAAAACAGACGGAAAAAAAGAGCTCTTTGATATCGAGAAGATTGAGCGAGTATTTAAACATGCAGTAAAAGGACTCGAAGAGACTTGTAAATTCGAAGAACTCATGGAAGCTTTTAAGAAAAATATAGTAGAAGATATCAAGACTTCTGATATCAACAAGTTGCTAGTAAAAACATGTATCGACCTTGTAACGGTTGAAAATATTTCTTGGGAACATATCGCTGGACGATTGGCACTCTTTGATCTCTATAAGAAGGCTTCCAAGAATCGCAATCTCAAACAAACAGAAATCTATACTCCAGATTCGTACCTTGCTTTTTTTAAGCAATATATTCAAGAAGGTCTCTACTATAAGGATTTCATGAACTACTATAGTGAAGACGATATCAGAAAGGCAGGGGAAGTACTCAAGAAAAAAGGACTCAAGACTGATATGTCCTATGGATATACCACCGTTCTTTCTCTCGGAAAGCGTTACCTCCTGAACCCAAACAAGTTTGTTCGTGAACTTCCTCAGGAACTCTACATGTCAGTTGCCCTTTTCTATGCTATTCCAGAAGCTCCAGAGAATCGACTGAAGTTTGCATTCCAAGTATATGAATACTGCAGTGAACAAAAGATTTCACTTGCTACACCAGCCCTCATCAACCCACGTACCAATTGGCACCAACTAACCAGCTGTTTTAAACTCAATATCGGTGATGATCTCCGTTCTATCTATCACGGAATCGAAGATATTGCTCAGATTTCAAAATACGGAGGAGGAGTTGGGGTATATCTTGGTCACATCCGTGCTCAAGGAGCCTCTATTCGAGGTATCAAAGGAGCAGCTGGATGAGTGAATCCTTGGATCAAAGTAATCAATGATACAGCTGTTGCAGTGAATCAACTCGGAACTCGTCTTGGTGCTGTATCTGTTACACTCGATGTTTGGCACAGAGATATCTATGATTTTCTCGAACTTCAGACAGAAACAGGAGACATCCGAGCAAAGGCATTTGATGTATTTCCAGCAATTTCTATGCCAGATATCTTCATGCGTCGAGTCGATGAAGATGGGGATTGGACATTATTTGACCCTGCTGAGATTGAACGAAAATACAAAAGACGATTGGAGGATTCTTTTTCCCTTGAGTTTGAAACTTTCTACCTTGAACTCGAAAAAGATGATACTCTCGAACTCAAGAAAACGGTAAAAGCAAAAGATCTCTTCAAGCAATTCTTGAAAACAACCGTAGAAACAGGGATGCCATATGTATTCTACCGAGATACAGTAAACCGTCTGAATCCGAACAAACATGCGGGAAAGATTTATTCATCTCAACTCTGTACAGAAATATGTCAGAACTCAAGTCCAGCTGAATTTATCGAAGAAGTCATCGAGAATGGAAAAATTGTTATCCGTTACGAACCTGGAGATGTCGTAACCTGTAATATCTCTTCGATCAATATCGCAAAGGTATACGAAGAAAAAACAATCGAAGAAGCACTTGCTGTTCTCTCTCGCATCCTCGATAATGTTATCTCTATATCGAAGTATCCTATCAGAGCTGCAGAAGTAACAGCACAAAAATACCGAGCTATCGGTATCGGATACCTCGGACTTGCAGAGTACCTCGCAACTCGATCTATGGCCTATGATAGTGAAGAGGCTCGCAAGCATGTTGATGGACTCTTTGAAAAATACACCTACTATACCTATAAAGCATCGATTGACCTCGCGAAAGAACGTGGACACTATCCACTCTTCCCAGGAAGTGAACACTCAAAGGGAATAATTCTTGGTCGTGATGCAGCAACACTTACTGCCGAAACGCACAACTCACACCTTGATTGGACAGCACTTCTCGAAGAAATGAAGAAAACAGGAACACGATTTGGATATCACTCAGCACCGGCACCAAATACCTCTACTGCTGGTATCGTAGGAACAACGGCAGCCCTTCTTCCTATCTATAAGAAATATTTCGTAGAAACCAATCTTTCATCTCCGACGATTCGTATCGCTCCAAAGCTCAACGCTGAGAACTTCTGGTTCTACAAGGAATACGTAACCATGGATATGAACGATGTAATCGATATGATCTCTGTTGTATATAAGTGGATCGACCAGTCTATCTCATTTGAATGGATGATCGACCCATCGAAAGTATCTCCTCGTGAACTCTATGGATACTATATGAAGAGCTGGAAGCAGGGAATCAAGACTGTCTACTATGTTCGCTCCCTCTCGAGTGAAGTAAGTAAAGAAAACTGTGTAAGCTGTTCAGGGTAAAAATATTTTTAAAATAACCACATACTTTTGTGGTTATTTTGTTATAAAAAAATCATACAAATACCATTCCTTAAGATACTCGACTTTTTACCTGACGTGAATATGATAGAGAGACATCTTAAATACTGTACTCTACCTCAACTATTATAATTTTTAACCTAACCTATATGTCTCCGAACGCTCCTTCAACATCAACGAACAATGAAGTAGAAGCCAAGATTCTTGAGGTAACACCTGAGTCAATCAAGGATTTTCTTG
>CAKZJF010000025.1 GCA_936941205.1 uncultured Candidatus Altimarinota bacterium
CCAAAATGGAAAAAAAACATCGAATAATAGTACTCAAATTCATGAAACTACTCATGCAGACAATAAATATAAAATGCCTGATAAAAGTAACGGTGATCCCTTGTCTCGTGCAAAAGATGAAATTATCGCATATCTCACGGAGGGTGTGAATACCCGAGAGATATCAAGAACTCTATTTCAGAAAAGTATAGATGATTGAATATATGATTATTATAAATATAGTAATCCAGATAACTATGAAGCCATTCGTCCACTTTATGAGTCGGAACTATCACGACTTATTTGAATAGCTGATAAGTTTCATAAAAATCAAGATAAGATTCCATTTTATCTTGATTTACTCGCTATTACACCAGCAAGAGATTGGCATCGAATTGAAGAATTCTTTCTCTCATAAATAATATCCACTGACGGTTTCTATGAAAATATTAACTTATTATATAAAACAAAAGAGCCGTTCTGAGAAAGGCTCTTTTGTGCTTAAAGTTGAAAATGGCTCCCCGAATAGGATTCGAACCTATGACCTACCGGTTAACAGCCGGTTGCTCTACCGCTGAGCTATCGGGGAATATATCTCTGTAGGATACAACAATATCCTGTAAAGAACTCGAGCATATTATGGAACTCAGTTTGAAAGTCAAAATTTTTTTCATGCTTTTTGGTATTTAAGTCATATTAATTATTTATTCATAAAATATATAAATTGTCATTTAGAAAGAATAATCTCATCATAGAAAACCTTGTTTTCATAGTGCTATTCAATAGAATTAAAGATATTATATTTGATTTATAGTTTGGTATTTTCATGAGAAAATGACTCAAAAAACTTTATAGCGATTTTTTATATAGCGGAACATACATTTGTGTGTTTGTATTGAGTTTTTTTTGTTGTTTTGAAGTTTTTTGAGCTGCTACATATGGTCCACACTCCTTCTTTAATGCAGACACAAAACAATATAACTTAGGTGAATATCCAGTCCTTGTGAATTCATGATTTACCCTTTCTGGATGAAGTCTTGCTATTAATCTTGTAAATCCAAGCTATCCACTCGATGTGAACGGATATATCAATACTCGAAGTGGTTTTTGTATTAATGGAAGTTGTATTATAAGCTGGAATTCTATTATTCCAACTGGTTCAAATACTTGAGTAACTCTCCGTTGGACATGAACTGGATGGTGAGATTCAAATGCTTGAGATATATTGGTGAATGGAATGACGATTGGTAGATGATTAGGAAATAACTTATATAACACAAGTATTTGATATAGGGTATTACAAAATAATACCTCATGAGAGTGAAATGTTTGATTAGGTTCCTATGCACTCTATTCTAATACAACTGGATTTCGTAATGTTGCTATAGGATGAGCAGTGGCAGCACAGACAAATGCTGCTGCTCTTTATCAAAATACTACGTGAAATTACAATTCAGCAATAGGAAGTTGGACAATGATGTCGAATACCACTGGTAATGACAATACAGCAATAGGTTATGGGGCCCTTTGGTTGAGTGCAACCGGAAATCAAAATACAGCAATATGAAGAGGGGTTTTATCGAGTAATATTAATTGAGATGCAAATACTTCAATTTGAGCTTATTCTTTATCGAGTAATATTTCATGATCAAATCATACGGCTATTGGCTATCAGTCAAGTGATAGAATTGTCTCGACTGGTTGAACTCAGCCTAATACTACTATTTGATATCAAGCCCTTTATGGAGGCTCTTGAATTGCAGCTGCGAATACTGCCTATGATAATGTAGCTATCTGATATCAGGCTCTCTATGGAACTCTTGGAATCCCATCAACTGGATATCAGAATGTTGCACTTGGAAATTGATCCCTTAAGGCCAATACTTCGTGAAATTATAATACCGCCCTCTGATGGCAATCGATGAGAGAGAATACTATAGGATCACAGAATGTTGCTATTTGACGTTGAGCTTTATTCGTTCATACAAATTGATTTAATAATAGCGCAATATGAATGTGAAGTCTTTGATTTCTGACTTCTGGAAATAACAATACTGCTATTTGAAATAGTTCACTTTGAATAATATCAAGTTGAACTCTTAATGTTGCCATTTGACCGCAGGCTTGATATACTCAAACATCCTGAGATAACAATATTGCAATAGGGGCATCCACATTTTTTTTATCCATCACAGGATCAAATCAACTTAATATTGGTAACTGGATAACGAGAACCTCATCTGGTCTTTATAAAATAGATGGTGTAACAATATGACAGATTTGAAATAATATTCAGACAGGGAATCAGAATACTATATTTTGAATGTCTGCCTTAAAGAATAATACATCTGGTAATTCTAACGTAGCATTTTGACAGGAAGCCCTTCAATATAATACATCATGATATTATAATACAGCTGTTTGAAGATGAAGTTTATGATTTAATACAATATGAAATAATAATACAGCTCTTTGAGTATGACTATTTTCAAATACAATATGAAATAATAATACAGCTATTTGATACCAGGCAGGATTTGTTAATACAGTAGGAGATAATAATATATCACTTTGATATCGATCATTATTTTATAATCAATGATCGAATCATACTATTATAGGAAATGAATCAGCCTATCAGATTGTAGCCACTGGTTGAACTCAGCCTAATACTGCTATCTGATATCAAGCTCTCTATGGGGGTTCTTGAACTGCTTCTGCGAATACTGCCTATGATAATGTAGCTATCTGATATCAAGCTCTCTATGGAACTTTTGGAATTCCTTCAATAGGAGATCAAAACGTT
>CAKZJF010000026.1 GCA_936941205.1 uncultured Candidatus Altimarinota bacterium
CTACATCGTTTCCATTTCCCATACTGAGAGCGAGATCTGAGTTTGCCATCGCAATCGAATCATTAATTCCATCTCAGACCATAGCGACTCTATATCCTTTTTTTTGAATTTCTTTTATAATAGTTCCCTTATCTTGAGGAAGTACTTCGGCAAAAATATTTTCTGCCTTTATTCCGACTTGTGAGGCAATAAATTGAGCTGAATTTTTGTTATCTCCCGTAATCATAAAAACCTCGATTCCCATATTTTGGAGAGTGGCTATAGCTGATTTAGAAGTATTTTTTACACTATCACTTACTGATAATAGAGCAAGGATTTCAGATTCATTTGCTAGAAATAATACCGTTTTTCATTCTAAAAGTAGTTCATCATAACTTTTTTCTATTTCTTGAGAAAGTGAAATCTTTTTGTCTTGAATGAGGGATTTATTTCAGATAGAGTATTTTTTATTTTCTATTTCTCAGATAATTCCTTTTCCGTTTATGATTTCAAAGTTTTTGGTTTCTAGGAGAGAAATATTTTTTTCTTTGGCAACATTTACAATAGCTTTAGAAATAGGATGATTAGAGTGGTGTTCCAAACTATACGCTAATTCTAATATTTGTTTTTCAGTGGTAGATCAAAATATTTTTATATCTTGTAAGGTAGGATTTCCAGTCGTAATCGTTCCGGTTTTATCGAGAGCTATTGCAGTAATAGTATTTCCTTTTTCGAGTGCTTGTCCTCATTTTATGAGGATACCTGATTTCGCAGCCAGTCCAGTTCCGACAATAACGGCTGTTGGAGTAGCAAGCCCCAGAGCACATGGACAGGCAATAACTACGACACTACATGCTAAAAGTAGAGCATTTTCAAAACTTCCAGAAAGCAGAAAATACCAAACTCAAAACGTAAGAATGGAGAGAGTAATTACGGTAGGTACAAATATTTTTGATATTTTATCAGCAAATCCTTCGATATCAGATTTCGAAAGGCTCGCTTCCTCAAGTAAGTTTATAATTTGTGAAAGCATCGTTCCAGCTCCAATTTGGGTGGCTTGCATTTCAAAACTACTTGAAGTATTGAGTGTTCCAGCGAGTACTTTATCTTGAGTATTT
>CAKZJF010000027.1 GCA_936941205.1 uncultured Candidatus Altimarinota bacterium
GAATTTTAATCAATGTATTCAATTTGATTGTACATCTGACTTTTTGCAAGATACAGTAGAACCATATCCAAGCATACTTACAAATCCCATACTTACTATTTATTATGTCGGTACAATTACAAATACTACTCGAGCAGTTTTTTGATATAGGGCTACTCTTTGAGGATCATATTTTGAATTTGCTATGAATCTGGCTACTTGAAATGGACAAACATTAGCTATTAGTGAGAACACAGCTACGAGATTTACTGGAGCACAAACTATTGGTGGGTTTTGACTCTTTCAAATGAATCGTGCTGCAGGTTGAGTTCACGGAGCTTTTTGAAATGGGAGATTTTATAATAGCACAACAGATGCAACAGCATATATAAGTTCTGCATGACAACCATTTTATATTGGATCTCGAAGAAATGTGGCAGATGCACAAATGTATGCCTGAGTAATGAATGAGATTTTGGTGTATTCAGGTGTAGTTATGAGTGGTAGCATTCAACAAGCAAGTATAGAATCGTACCTTGCATGTAAATACGGTATTACTCTTGACCAAACAGTTGCTCAGAATTATCTTTTTTCTGGAGGAACTGCCATGTGGACGAATGCAGAAAATCCTGGATACCTGACTGATATTGGATGTATCGCTCGCGATAATGGATATTCTTTGGTTCAGACAAAATCTCAAGCATCCAATAATGTGAACGATATTATCATTGAGGCCACCTGAGGAATTAGTTGAAATGAAACTGCTCTTCTTTGGTCCAATAATAATGCAGCAACTGGTACTTGGGTAGTGGTAGAGAACCCAATCAATTATCAACGAATCTCTCGCGAATGGCGTATATCAGAACGAAATGGGGATATAGGAAATGTGGTTGTATCTATGAAAAATACTGGACTTCCGGCTACGGCTACGGGGGTATTGATTTTGGTAGATGATGATGGAGATTTTTCCGCTTGAGCAGATATTCGTACTGCATATCAAACCTGAACTCAGTGGGATTATTCACGAAATCTTACAAATGGTCAGTATATCACATTTGCTCGTCCATCAACCAATCTCGCACCGATTACTCGTCCGGATTTTAGTACAGGAGTGGAAGATGGGTTTACTGATATTTCCGTACTTTTGAATGATACTGAACCAAACTATCAAACTATGTCAGGAAATACCGTATATGGTTTTTCTTGAGGAACAGCAACATGGATAAATTCTTGAACGGTACGTTTTACTCCAACTCCTGATTATTGTGGAACCGGAAGTTTTACTTATACCAGTCGAGATGCTTCTGCAAATATATCACTTTGAGCCTTAGTAGAAGTCACTATTTCTTGCGTAAATGATGCTCCTTCTACTTTGAATATTTTTGGTAATACATTTGAGGATTCTGCTACCGGCGTAGTACTTACTATCAGCTGAAGTGATGTTGATATGCCTTATGGAGATACGCTTTCAGGATTTACTCTTACTGCAAATACAGGAGGAATTGTTTCTTGGAATAGTCCTACAACAATTTTATTTACTCCAAATATCCCAAATTGGTGTGGAACTGGTATTTTTACTTATAATATTCAAGACTCACTTTGAATTCCTGGATGAGCAACTGCCACTGGATTTGTTACAGTTACTTGTGTAAATGATATCCCTACCGTTTCTAATTCTTCTGGAACTACGAATGAGGATACTACACTTTCCTGAACACTTCTTGCTTCTGATATTGAGAATGGAACAGGTGTAATATATTCTACCGGAAGTAATCCTACCAATGGTATACTGACTGCCTTTAATCAATCTACAGGGTTCTTTACCTATCTTCCAACCCTTAATTGGTTTGGAACAGATGGATTTGATTTTTTTGTAACAGATAGTTCATGAGCGATTTCTGGAACTGGATATTTTACCATTACCGTATTATCGATTAATGATATTCCTACTGATATCAGTCTTTCTTCTTCAAATATAAATGAAAATAATATACCAAATGCATCAATTGGTATATTTACGTCAACCGATGTGGATTCTAGTACATTCTCATATTCTTTTGCTGTTGGTTCAGGTGATGGAGATAATGCCAGTTTTTCTCTTTCAGGGAATGAACTTCACATTATTCCAAGTACTGATTACGAAACAAAAAATTCATACTCTCTTCGAATAGAAACGAATGATGGAAGTGGATGAACTTTCCAGAAATCATTTATTGTTACTATTAATAATGCAAATGAAAACCCAATTGCTCTAGATAATAGTGGATATACTGTTGAAATGAATAATGCTATAAATATTTCAGCATCTGGAATATTGGCTAATGATTCAGATATTGATTCTACAATCCTTACTGTTTCTGGTATTACTCTCCCTATTCATGGTATTCTTATTCTCGAGAGTTCAGGTGGCTTCACATATACTCCAGATATGGGATATATTGGTTTGGATTCTTTCCAATATGTTACACTGGATGGAAGTGGATGAATTTCAAACATTGCAACTGTAACTATTCAAGTTCAAGATACTATTGCTCCAGATATTGCAGGTATTATATATCCTGCTTCAGGTTCAACTATTGGTGATAATACTCCACTCTTCACTGGTACTGGAGAAGCAAATATGGAAGTAATCCTTATAATAAATGGATATACATATACTGGCACAGTTTCTGGAACAGGATATTGGTCATTATTGGTTACGAATTCACTTTTAGATGGCTCATATACAGGTCAAGTAACCATTAAAGATCTCTGAAATAATATAAGCACTCCATCATCTACCACCTTTATCGTTGACAACTCAGCTCCAACACTTCCAGTTGTGACAATTCCTACCAACAATACTCGTACAAACAATACGACTCCATTCCTTTCTGGAACGGCTGACTCAGGAACGACTGTAACCGTAACAAACCAATCAGGAACGACCGTTTGTACAACAACAGCACAACCAGACAATACATGGTCATGTACTTCTGTTGCCCTCTCTGAAATGAGTCATACACTCACTCCAGAAAGCTGTGACAGTGTACCAAACTGTAGTACTGGAGCTTCCTCTGTTGTTATCATCGATACAACAGCACCAAATGCTCCAAGTGTCCTTACTCCAGCCAACAATACATATACCAATGATACCACTCCTGCTTTCACCCTTACCGGAGAAAATAGTAGTACCGTTGTTCTTTCTGTAACAACGACAACAGGAGTTCTTGTTGCCACTGTAACTGGAACAACGAGTGCAACAGGATATGTTCTCGTAACAACTCCAGCTCTTGCAGAAGCAACGTACAACTACACCGCTACGAATACTGATACTGCTTGAAATATCAGTCCTGCGAGTGCTTCTCGTACACTCCACCTTGATCTTACCGCGAGTACTACCAGTATCCTTTCTGGTGCTCTTTCTGGAAGTACAGTAGGTTCTCCAGTTCAAAGCTTTACCTTTACTGGTACTGATGCTCCATGGGCTACTCCA
>CAKZJF010000028.1 GCA_936941205.1 uncultured Candidatus Altimarinota bacterium
ACGGAATGAAATGATTCAATATAATCATAGAACATAATCATAATATACATGAATACGGTTGCCAAAGAAACTACATTAGATTCAGGAAAAACTATTCCAACTGGATATAAAGAACGAGGATTATGGTTTGCACAAGAATTCTGAGAAACCCTTCAATATCATATTCAGAATTTATTAAGATTTTGTGAACATCTCCCAAAAAGTCAGGCTATATCTTATTCAGAAATAACAGAAGATAATTTTGTACATGCTCACTATGGAAAATTTGCGATTTTTTTTCCAGTAGAGAAAATTCTACAAAAAATTCCACCAGCAGATTGGATGCATCAATATAGTATTGAAATAGATAACAAGGAAGTGATATTAGATAGTTGAATTCAGGAAGTATGAACTTCAACAATCAAGAGGGTCAATGGTCAATTGGAAACAAGGAGTGAGAGAATTCTTGGAAAACTCCTTCCAGAACGCATTTTATGAAACAATGCAACTTCCAGAAATACTATCATCAAGCGAATGATCCGAGTTCGAAAAAATTGAGTGTAGATATAAATAGTTACTTAAATCGGGAAAAAGCATTAATACAGTTGGATTGTGTTTCTTTGTTTCGTACCTTCGTACAAATAGCTCTATCATGCTTTCTTATGGCTAAAATAAGATATAAACGGTCAATCTTATAAATAAGTTCGGTTCTGCAAGCAATATTTTTGTCATCATGAAGTTCATCACAATAATAGAGTATTCATTCCAAAGTTTCAGAATCAGAGGATGAACTAATAACTTGTTTCATAAGAGTCAAAATACACTCATCAAGAACTGATATTTTATGAATTTTCTTACAAAGAGGAATACTATTATTCGTTACGGCATTCGTAAAAAATATCTGGTCTATACATTCTGCCTGTCTTTCCGGAGAAATAATTTGTTTACATAAAATTTCACTCGATTGGGTTGTTCATTTTTTATAAATCACCTCGTCATAACAGTCTCGTCGAAAGATTCCAGTTCCTATTTCAGAACATTGTTTTTCATCTGAGGCAACAATTGCCTTTCGAATCATAGAAGCATCATGAACACGTTCTTCTTGTTTTTTCAATGCTTGTTCAGTATAAGCTTGACTCACTGTTTTATCTTCAGAAAATTGAATTGGATTCACCAAAATAGGGTCAACAATTTTTTCTTTACTAGAAAAAAAACAACCTGAAAGTGATAAAAGAATAAGTATAGATACAAATAGTTGCATAAATAAAAGTAAATATTACCAGCTAATGTCTTTAAAGCCAGTTGGTGGATTTGGGATAACTCTTGAATCGTATTCAAGAACAAATGAATTATACTCAGATCAAGATGGAACAGTAAGTGATGGTAATCAGGTTACTCCATTATAATATCGAAAATGATTAAAGTCATATTGATAAGCTGTACTTGAATTACATCATGGAGCATCATACGGACATTTTGCAATATATTGTGGTGATCAACCTATTGTATTATTTGCTATGAGTGTACCAACAAAATGGAGTTGATTTTCCTTTTGTTGAGGGAGTGTATATGATCAACATCCAGGTCAAAAAGTTTCACCACAATCGCCAGAAAATAATGTTTTATCAGCATACATAACAAGTGCAATATCAGTAACTCATGATCCAATATAGATATTTCCACCATTTCAGTTTTCATCTTTTAATGCAATTAATCATTTTGGAGTAGAACGTGAAAGATCTATAGGTATATCTCAATTAATATATACATCTTGGCCGTAGATGATAAGTGTCTCTTTTGTTTTTCCAGCCTGTGTCCAAGTTCATGGTCATCCTATTTGAAAGAATGAAGCAGGTTCATGATACCAGTATGATCCATCCGCTAAATTTATATTAGAGGTATCTGTTCATCGGGTAAGCAGTGCCACATTTTTTTGAACTAACAAACGAACATCTTGCTTTGTAATCGTTCATACCGGTTCTACTAAGCTTTGATCAGTAGTCACAAATATATTATTATGATTTGTTCTTCCTATAATATGAACTCCTGAAAAAGATAATCACGCCTGTAAAATTGCGTTAGCAGTTGCCTGAAAACTTGGATATGCAATCCGGATTCAACCTGAAAACTCATAATATATCTCAGATGAAAACTGAAGTGGAATATATGTCCCACTCAATATCGATGTAGAAAGAGCAGGACGAGCTTGAAATGGATAGAATGATCCTGTAAAAAGTATATTTGTAAGACTAAATACAATATTGGACGCTCCTTTTAATGAACGATCACAATACGGATTTCATCCATATTGATATGTCCCACTTCCATCAAGATATCCGCTACACTCTGTATAGGTATCCATTGTTCAACCGGACATTTCTACAAATGTAATACCAGAATCAGTATATTCATTACTTGCTCATATAATATTACTTATATACACTTGATTAATATCAGCCGTTCATGTATGGATCAATTCTCATTCCAAATAAATAGGAGCACCAGCATACATATATCCGCCAGTAAAATTATTCACTCGAGCAACTTGAAACAATGGGTCGAATCGCAATGCACCTGTATTTATAAGAGATGATATATCTATAATTGATGTCTCACCCATTCATGTACCAGAAACAAGAGAGACAATCTCATATTTCATTGATACAAGTCGAATATTATTTCAACCACTTCAAGCCCAAGGATATGCCACTGAAGTTGGAGCATAAGAACTCATGGGTATAACGTAATCTCCTGATACAAAAAAACCTCATGTCAGAAAATTTGCTCATTCATTTTGCCAAATACCTCAAGTAAGTATCGAATCTCAAAATATACCTAGTCAAAAATCATTATATCAGAAACGAATAGCTGATCATGAATTACTTCATGCAGCTCAAACAAGATCATACATAGGACCTGATTCAAGTTGATTTAATTTTACGTCATTTTCTATACCAACGGAAAGTCGAATTCACTTTATACCATCTATAGGAATAACTGGATTTCCGTATTTATCCCGCAGTCGAAGTACTGCTAAAAATTCAGAAGTTCCATCAGCAGCAGTTGATGTGGTGGTCAGAATATTATTAAATGGGTCGAGTGGATCTTGAAAAGGATAAGTAGTAAGATATGATGTATCCCCTGTTGTTTCACATCCACCAGTATAAATACTTAACTGACAAGCTCATGAAAGGAATGGTGTAGAAGTAGGTTCTCACGCATAAATTCGAGTCGTTCCTGTCATAATCCATCCATCTGGAGTTTTAATTTCATAATAATAATCACCAGCACGTCGAAAATCATGATTAATGGTTGGCGGATTTCATGAACTTACAGGAACGATATAAGTATATAATGATCCTCCTGTCCAGGTTTCTATTTTAACATTCCAATCACCAGCACCATATCAACTTCCATAAAATTGTGGCATATTTACTATTTTTGCATCATCGGTAGTTCCACTCATTGCATAGTTACACAATCCTCATGGAGGAGGGGTAACTGAAGCATGAATTCATGATAGACTTAAATATCATGCTGCAGGACTCCATGCATATCAAGAAAGCATTTGTGTTTCAGGAATATAATCAACCTTACAAGAACTTCCACAGATAGCATCTCAAAAAAGTATCCATCCAACATTTTCTCACCAGGCATATCAAGTTACTGTTCAAGTATTTATATACGGGTTGGGCATACCGAGATTTACCTTTACTCTATCGACAGTCATAACATCAAATGTTATCCATCAAACTCAAGCGGAATATATGTCTCAATAAAATGCTGTATCAGTAATACCTGATCATATTCTTGGTTCAATATAGGTAATACCTGTATCTGGGTCTGTCCAACCCGTTAATGTATTAATAGTTGGTTCCCAATTCCAAATAGTGGATCCACCAAATAATGAATCCTTTCAATCAATTCAAAAATCATCAATACTCGTTCATAATATACCAACTCCATTCAGGTCTTTTGATACAGTAAGCATACCCGTACAATAGGTATGATCATAAATAATATCTCCCCATGATACAGATGAAAGTGAGAAAAATGGAAGAAGAAAAAATGGAAGAAATACTATCGTTCTAAAGAGTACCATAATAAAAAGGATAACACTACCAGAAAGTATACAAGAAAGAAGATACTTTTCAAAAAAGAGGTATAAAAAATAGATATATTCTCTACTATTTTATTTTCTAATATAGTTTCTTCGAAATAATTTCACATATTATGTTTTTTTTATATAGTTTATAGTGTATTTTCTAGGATTTCTTTTATGGCAATATTTCAAATTCATTTTCTATGATTCCAAATAAGTCCAACCTGGTATGGACTGATGTATTTTCTAGGATTTCTTTCTTGATTTCTTATTCTTCAAAGAAGGTGATTTTTTACAAGAAAAGAACTTGATTCACTCATTTTATATATATTTCTTTGAGTTGTCTTATGATGAAGAATTGGCTATGTGCTCTTTTATAATCTTCCATATTTTATTGAACATCCTTCAAAAATTCTCTCAACATGGGAGGGTGGTATGAGCTTTCATGGCTGAGCAATCGGTGTGATAATAGCTCTTATTTTGTATGCAACATTTAAGAAAAAATGATTATTCCTTATTGCTGATGAAGTAACAAGTGTTCTCCCTATTGGACTTGGACTTTGAAGAATAGGAAATTACATAAATGGTGAGCTCTTATGATATGCAAATTATAATGGACCTTTTTCTATTCTTAGAAATAATATTTCCTATTTCCCATCAACTCTCCTCGAAGCTTTTCTTGAAGGAATTATTTTGTATATTCTACTTCAAATAATTTACAAATTCAGAAAACACCAAGGTGAAGTTGCTGCAGTATTTCTTATCGCCTACTGAATTCTTAGAAGCTTTTCCGAATTATTTCGACTTCCAGATAGTCACATTGGCTATCTTCTTTGAACAAACTGGATAACAATGTGACACATATTGTCTCTTCCAATGATTTTAATAGGGATAATCCTTCTTTTGTATCTGAAAAATAAAGAAAATATTAAACATTAATCGGATACAACTCATGAAATGGAACTAAAAATCAGATAATTGTAAATTTTTTCCAATATAAGAATTTATTATATAGGATTATATCTTTATTAATTTCTAGTAAACATTTTCTCATTTCATTTTCATACTGGAGAATAAAATCTCGAATATGATGGAATAATTCATCGTGCTGAATATCTGAAATACGAATAGTGAGTTGAAATAAAAAAAGAATTTTTCCATGAATTCGAATATTTAGCTCTAAAATATCATATATATTATACACATTACTCATTACTGCCTCATGATGAAGATGAATAATATCATCATACACCTCTGGATCAATATGGTATTTCTTTAAGAGTTCTATCAATCCTGGGATTTTTCCAAGTTTTTTCATATATATATCTATTACCAACGATTCTTTTCTCATTACTTTACTCTTTAAAAAAATACCAATTGTGAATAAAAGGATTAATAAAATTATAACAATACTGGCTGGGAAAAGAAATATTCACATAATTTGATGGTTACAAATAATATTCTTAAAAAGAAAGTATATGAAAAGAGGAAATTATTCAATGTTGATTTTTCAATCATTTCATATACATTGAAAATACTGACACTCATTATTATGAAACGACATTTCATACTTCTGTGAATTATAAAATCTCCGATTGATTTTCTACTCATTATTGGGAGTTTTTTTCTTGCCAAAGAAATAAGACTTATTACCGACCTAATTCCTACTATACAACTCCCCATAAAAACAATTCCATCTGAGGATTTATGGATATTCGCTCTGAGTGGAGCAATATTATTTTTCTTTATCCTTGCTGGAAGATGACTGTATGCCATAGAGATAAAAAAAACACTTCTTGAGGAAATTATTGAAATTTTTAAAAGTGCGTTTCTCTGGTTTCTGCTCTATATTGGTTTTGTATATCTCGCAACTGGTTTTATCTTTCCAAAGGAAATTCCAAGACTCATTATATTTTTTGCATGGGGCATATCTCTTATTGCCATTATAAACTTTCGCCTCATATATCATATGATATATGAGGCGATACTCCGTTCTGGGAAATTTGAACTTCAAAAGATAGTTATTATAAGCAATAAAGATGCAACTGAGTACTCGGAATCCATCGAAAAACATTCTGCATATAAGATTGAATATATATTTCATCCAGAATGAGGAGATAACCAAAAAAATCATATTTCTTACAAAGAACTTCTTTTATTAATACGAACAAGAAGGATTGATGAAATTGTATATATCAATGGTGATCTTACTCATACTCAAAAAGATGAAATCACTCGTTTATCAAAAATATATGGTGTAATTTTTGCTTACACTACAAATTTCTTTTGAACAGAGCCTTCATTTCATCATGCTACAAATATTGGGAATCTTCCAATTATTGAAATCCGACCTATAACTATTACCCCCTGAGAACGTGTGCTAAAAAGAACAATTGACCTGATTTTAAGTTGTATTGGATGAATTTTACTTTCCCCACTCTTATTACTTATCGCTATCTGCATAAAAATAGAAGATCCGAGTGGTCCTATTATATTTCGAAATCGGAGAGTGGGTATTGGGGGAAAAGAATTTTTTCTATATAAATTTCGGTATATGTATTGGAAATACTCAATAAAAGATGCCTATTGAGTTGATAATAAAGATGATACTGCACTTCAATATGAAGAAACTCTCAAACGGAAACTCGATTCAAGAAATGGTCCACTTTATAAAATAGAAAACGATCCTCGGAGAACGAAAGTTGGGAAATTGATAGAAAAACTATCTCTCGATGAACTCCCACAACTATGGAATGTTTTTCTCTGAAATATGTCACTCATAGGACCTCGTCCACATCAACCAAGAGAAGTAGAACAATATGAAGAAGATAACTATCAGGTACTCACTATTAAACCCTGAATAACATGAATGGCGCAAGTACATGGAAGAGAAAAAAATAGCTTTCAGGAAGAGATTCAGCTTGATACCTATTATATTGAACACTATTCTCTTTGGATGGACTTGGAAATACTTTTACGAACAATCTGAATAATACTTTTGCGCTGAATACGTTAATATAATAATATCCACTAAAGAAGAGAATCAATAAGAATCTCTGCGGTATTTATTTCATTTATCCTTGAGGCAGTCTCTTCTTTTTTTCGTTCCAGCATTCTTGTAAATACCTCTTTGAAATGTTTTGTTTCAGCATTTTGAATAGTATCATTGAGAGTAAAACGTGTTTCTATAGCTGCTAAATAAACATCCATGAGATCTTGTTCTGTTGGATCTCATTCAGAAATATATTTATAAATTTCCTGAAAAATATCCCCCTGTAAGACAAAGGGCGATAATACTTCAATGATAAGTTTCTTCTTTTCAGAGAGATCCAATCCTTCAAATGCGTGAATGTAAGTGTCTTTTGAAAGCATATTTACTATTTAATCCATACTATCAGATTTTTTTACAAATCGCAAAAATAGTGAAGAATATGAATAGGATGGGAAAATTTGCGATTTTTTCAACTATCGGTATATTTGTAATGTAGAAATCTGGATTCTTATTTCTTTACATCTTTTTTACCTATGGAATTTCCGAAAAATTATCAACCAAAGGAGTTTGAAAAAACAATATATGATCAATGGGAAACTGAGTGATGTTTTTTGCCAAAAAGAGGAAAAACAGGCGAGAAATTTTATATACCCATTCCTCCACCAAATGTAACAGGAAACCTTCATATTGGCCATGCTGTAACTCTTACTCTGGAAGATATCATGACGCGTTATCATCGTATGAAGTGAGATGAAACACTTTGGGTTCCAGGGACTGATCATGCTGGAATTTCTACACAAGCAAAGGTAGAAGAACGTCTAGCAAAAGAAGGAAAACGTCGACAAGAATTAGGACGAGAAAAGTTTCTTGAAGAAGTACTGCAGTGGAAAGATGAATATGCAAAAAATATCAATAATCAGATTAGAAAAATGGGCGCTTCTGTCGATTGGACAAAAGAACGCTTCACTCTCGATACAAAACTAAATGAGGTAGTTGAGTATACTTTTGTAGATCTTTATAAGAAAGGACTCATTTATCGAGGAGAATACATGGTAAACTATTCCCCAGCACTTGAATCAGTTATTTCTGACATAGAAGTTGATTATAAAGAAATTGAGGAAAAGATGTACTATATAACATACTTTGTATCTGGATCTGATAATGAGCTTATCATAGCAACGACTCGCCCTGAAACACTTCTTGCTGATCAAGCATTAGCAGTACATCCTAAGGATAAACGATATAAAAAACTGATTGGTCGAAATGTCATCCTTCCTATTGTAAATAAAGAAATTCCTATTATTGGAGATCCAATGGTAGATATGAACTTTGGAACAGGAGTAGTAAAGATAACACCAGCACATGATCCTGCAGATTTTGAAACCGCAAAAAGAAACAATATACGAACTGACTATGCTGTTATCGATAAGAAGGGCTACATGACGAAAGAAGCTGGAACTTTTGCATGACAATACGCAGCAGAAGAGGCTCGGTCAAATATAGTAGAACTTCTAAAAGCAAAGGGGAATCTTGTAAAAATTGAACCCTATACTCATAAGGTATGATTCTGTTCACGTGGTCACTGTAGAATAGAAACTGTTATTTCTACACAATGGTTTGTTCGAGCAAGTGAAATGGCAAAAAAAGTAATTGTTGGTTATAAGAAAAAGGAATTTGCCATAATTCCAGAAAGGTTCAATAAAACATTTGAGGATTGGATATATAATCTTCGTGATTGGTGTATATCCAGACAACTTTGGTGGTGACATCAAATTCCAGCTTATTATCATAAAGATACTAAGGAACTTCTTGGTGTAACACTTGATCCAACGGAACTATTTAACCAATATTGAGAAGAAAATATTATCCGAGATGAGGATGTCCTAGATACCTGGTATTCAAGTGGGCTTTGGCCTTTTTCTATTCTTGACTGGCACCCAGAAAATCCTGGTGAACTTTTTAAACGTTTCTACTCTGCTGATGTTTTAGAAACGGGATATGATATTCTTTTTTTCTGGGTAATACGTATGCTTCTCATGGGATACGAATATACCGAACAAACACCATTTAAGACAATATATCTTCATGGACTTACTCTCGATGAAAGCGGAAGGAAGATGTCAAAATCTTGGTGAAATGTTATCGATCCACTTGTAGTAATTGAGGAATTCTCTGCTGATGCACTCAGGCTTACTTGAGTCCTTGGAAATACCCCAGGAAACAATGCAAGTTTCTCTATGAGAACGGTTGAAGAGAATTCACTTTTCCTCAATAAATTTTGGAATATTGCCCGATTTGTCTGGATGAATATAGGCACCATTGAAAAAACAGATATAGAACTTGCTGAAATTCTAAAAGCAAATAAACGTTCCCTTCTTCCTTATGAAAAATGGATTCTTTCCAGATTATCTCACATTACAAAAGAGGTAACAAAATGAATGGAAGATTTTACTTTTTCACAAACTGGAACAGAACTATTCAGTTTTATTCGTGATGAATTTGCTGATTTTGCAATTGAAGCCTATAAAATTACAAAAGATAAGAGTAAATTCGGAAAAGAAACTCTTGCCTATTGTCTTCTTACTATTTTGAAACTTTCCCATCCATATATTCCGTATATTACTGAGGCACTTCACCAACATATTACCAATGGAAAACGTCTCATGACCGCAGAATGGCCAGAAATTGTATTTTCAAGAGATATCGAACTTGAGGTAAATATGAATACTATTTTTGAGATTGTTCGATCTATTCGAAATATACGAGCCAAAACTGGTATCAAACCTGGTGAACTTAGAGAAATTCAAATTCTTCCAACTATCAGTACCGAGGAATATATAGAAAAAAATCTAGATTTAATTGCTTGATTGAGTAAATGAACTCAGGCGAGCATTATTCATGATAAAATTGAATCCAATAACTGGTCATATGATGTAGTAAAAAATATCGATATATATGTTGATACTCATATTGATGCATCTGAAATTGATAATGAAAAAAATAGAATTAAAGAACAAATAGAAGATAAAAAAGAATATATTCGTATACTCAACATTAAGCTCATGAATCAACATTTTGTTGCAAATGCTCCAGAAAAAGTTGTACGAATTGAGATGGATAAAAAACATCAAGCAGAAGATCAACTCAAAAAGTTGGAGGAAAAATACCTGTCTTTTTAACTCAGATTGGTCAGTATTAAGTACCGATTTTCATAAACATTATTCACATGGAAGCAGATATTCGACTTGCAATTTTGATAGATGGTGACAATATACCATCGGCATATGTAAAAGAGATGATGGAGGAGATTGCAAAATATGGTAATCCGACAATTAAACGTATTTATGGTGATTGGACTCGCCCATGACTTACTAAGTGGAAAGATATTCTTTTGGAAAATGCAATCACCCCTATACAGCAATATGGTTATACGACAGGGAAAAATGCAACAGACTCAGCGATGATTATTGATGCAATGGATATATTATATTCTGAAAAGGTGGATGGCTTCTGTTTAGTATCGAGTGATAGTGACTTTACACGACTTGCTACTCGCCTGAGAGAAGCTGGGATGAGAGTATATGGAATTGGTGAAAAGAAAACACCAAATCCTTTTATAGTTGCATGTGATAAATTTATATACATTGAAATACTAAAAAAACCTACTGATAAGATAGTAGAAAAAGGGAAGAAACAAAAAGGTTCAGAAAAGAAAGAAACAGGAATAAATGAGTGACTTGATTCTATAACCCCAATAGTCATAGAACTTATTTCAGACACCATTTCTGATTTAGCAGATGATGATGGTTGGGCATTCCTCTGAGATGTTGGAAGTCTTCTTCAGAAAAAACAACCAAATTTTGACCCAAGAAATTATTGATTCAATAAACTTACTCCCCTTCTTGCTTCAACTGGTGGATATGAAATAACTGAACGGGATGGATGAAAAGGAAGATATAAACTTATATATGTAAGAAATAAATAATAAAAGATTATTTCTTCATAAATAATCTTGCTATTCGAATTTCATCGTAAGAAATATTCATATCACACTCTTCAGAAAGATATTGTTTCACAGGAGAAAGGCTATACGTTTGTAATTCAGAAAAGATACTGAGTATAGTAGAAAGTTGTTCTTCATCGATAGGACGAAGATAACCAATATCCAAATCCTCTTTCTCATCAAGAATTTTCTCTATATGTGATAGAATGGTAGATGATTTTAATCAGCGAATTTCTGCAATCTCAGAAATTGAATTTTGTTCAAGAAGAAGCTTATAAGTATCTTCATGACTGAATATTTTAATTCATACTTCTTTTTTTCATTGGTCAGAAGAAACTACTTCTATTGTGCCATGAAGATGGACAATATTATTTTGTTCTTGTTTTAGTTTTTCTTCGGAAGAAAGTGTACAAATATATTGTAAGAGTGTTGCGGATGTATTTCAGAAATTTGTTATATAATCACGAACTCTTTGATCAATTTGTAATGATATAGTATTAAATCATCGTAAAATAAGTCAATTAAGAGTTCGAACTCGAGATAATGCTACATAACCTTGTCATGGAATGAAAGCATCAGAAAGATCTATAACTGCCTCATCAAGTGTCATTCATTGAGATTTATGTATAGTAATGGCCCATGCAAGACGAAGCGGAATTTGTGTAATGGAAGCTTTTATTTTTCCATTTTCCTCAATAAGCCACGACATTCTTTTTGCACAAATAATGGATTCATCGAGTAATTTTACAAGAGGAAATCCATCTGATTTTCAGATTACATGACCAATGGTTCAATTCATGTAACCAGATTCAAAATTATTCTTTACAAACATAACACGCGTACCTATTTTCAGAGTTAATTTTTCTGGAGCAAGACATCATTTTTTAAGAGATTCTACTAATTTTTCTGGACCTTTTGTTTCCATAAAAAATTCTAAAGACTCAGATGGAATTTGATGGAGTTTTTCTATATTATAAGTATCTACAGAGATATTTTTAGTAAATAGTTCCGTATGATCATTATCTTCTATTCAGATACATCGGGAAGAGAGTTGATGGAGGGTTATTTCTGAAATATTTCAACTTCGAATATCAGAGAGTATATTCCGGAGTGGATCGTCTCATTGACGAAATTGTGTACTGAGTGAACAAATAACAAGCTCAAAATTGGACCAAGAGGGATGCTCAAAAGCATATTCAATAAACGAATTACTGGAAACTGGAGGGAGTTGAAAGAAATCTCCAACAAAGATAATTTGCATACCTCAAAATGGAAGAGAAGACATTCGAGCAGTCTGGAGTAATATATCTAAACTCGCAAGAAAATCACCAGTTAACATGGATATTTCATCGATAATAAGAACATGTGTATTGAGAAATCGTTTCATAAGATATTCTTTTGATAACATATCATCAATATCATCATGATTCAACCGAGTTCGAATTCACATTCCGCTCCAAGAGTGTATAGTTATGCCTCCGATATGAGTTGCAGCTATTCCAGTAGATGCGGTAATTGCTACTGATATAGTATGTTCTTTACAATACTGAACACACTGATTTACTAAATATGTTTTTCAGCTTCCAGCTGGCCCCGTAAGAAAGAGATTATATCAAAGAGTAAATATCTCAAATGCCTGTTTTTGATTCATGTACACAAAGTACAAATTTCTTGAGAAAAAACAAATCCTATTTAAGGGAAATACAGAAGCAAGGGAAAGGATGTTTATTTAATTCGAAAATTATAATCATCCTCGATAAAGCGTCATTTCATTGCTGACAAACAATGAATTACATTATTATGCCAATTCGTTTTACTCGAAGCATAAATTGATCATGTCTTATTACCCCATCATGATAATTCACTCACTTTATCGTATTTTGATAAAAATTTATTATTGAATGTCTTTGCCATCCAGTTGAGTCCTTCACGTGCACTGGAAAAAGAATAGGTATCTCCACTATCTGTGTTTCAGATATTTCAGATATTATATGCCGTCTTCAAATGAACTCAAAGAGATGTTTCAGCCAATCATACACACATCATGAAGCTTGGATCTATTTTTGCAACTAATGATTCCTCTGTCCATACTTTCCAATCATTAAATGCTGTTGTTGCATATTGCCAAAGAAAATATTTCTGCCTCTCTGTTTCATTTGCTCAACGAATAACTAAGCGTGTTTGATATTTGGAAATATTTGCTCAAGAACCATATAATTCTTTTACATCCTCAATATATTTATATTTATAACGAGATGGGAGATTTTCCATATTTAAATCAGAAAGGTTTAAATATCGGAGTGGATCTATAGGTTCACGATTTCTCCAAATTTCAAAATGCAAATGTGGTCAGGTTGTCATTGGTCATGCACCCGGAGTTCATGGTTCTCAACCAGATTTTCAAATAATCTCACCTTGTTGTACAAACTGAAACATTGAAACTTTCACTTCTGATAAGTGTCAATATACACTGACAATTCAATCTGGATGGCGTATAGCAAGATAAGAGTATCATCCAGGAGTTGGTGGTAAAATATAATATACATAACCAGGTGCTACAGATTTTACATCACTTCATTGGTTCACTGGAATATCTATCGCATCATGTTCACTTCAAAATTCACGATAATATCACTCATCGTGAAACAGTGTAGATATTCTATTTGATTGAACGGGCCAACGAAGAATATTTCATGATGAAGAAGAATCATGCGGAGTATATTGAAGAAGTTTTTGTTCCATCTGATAAAACTGCTTTACACGTACACATTCTTCTGCTTCATTTACAGTATTTGTAAAATCCGTATCTGTACAGTTATATTTTTTAGCTATATCTTTAAAATCACCAATATAGGAAGCATACATTTCTTGCCATTGTTTGCGTAGATTTTTCTCTGCAACATCTTGTTCCATAAGGTATTGTTCATACAATGATTCTTCTCATTTTGTTGTTATTAATAGTTGATCTTTTTCAGCACGCTTATAAATAAGTTGTCTCTTTTCGTAATCAAGACGATCTTTTTCTTGTTGAAGATCACTCTTTTTTTCTTCTAGTTCCTGCTTGATAAGATAAAACTTTCAAAGTATCATTCTATAATCATCAACATATCATTTTCAAAGTCGTGTAACTAAACTTTTATAATAAATATCAAGAAATAATGAGGAAATATCTCATTCATTCATTACTATTACACGAAATATATCAACATCTTGGTTATTATAAATAACAGAACTCTTACTATAAATAATTGAAAGATATTTCATTAATGTTGCTCGAGTTTCAATAATTTTCTTTTTCATATCAGATATTTGTCATATAAGAGATGTGATTTCATTCTCTTTAACAGCAATAACTCATATTATTTGATTAATTTGGTATATGGTTGTATCAATGCTTGTATCATATTCTTTTATAACATTTTCAAGCGTTAATTTCTTTCGTGTGGCAAAATCTTTCTGTACTTTATATTGATTCTTTGCATTCTCAATTCTTTCAAGAAATGATTCTAGTCAATTCACTTTATTTTCTCTTTCAAAAAGCTTTTGTTCCTCGGTCTGTGAAAATGGGATAACATCAAATAAATATTCCTTTTGTTGTAATTTAAAATCATCAAGTATCTTAGAAGTTCGAGATATTTCTGCACCGAAAGTAATCCCACATATAAAATATGAGACAAGAAGAGTGCAAAAATATAATAATTTCATACTACTAGTGAAAAAAAACAACTACTTAATTCTATCATAAATATCTAATTTAATACAATAGAATATGAGCCTTATTATAATTATTGATTGACAAGATTGCTAATAAGATTATTAAAATATTTATCTTTTTTATGAATCCATGATTCTGACTGTCTACAGAGCATATTTATATCATTTTTATTCAATAAAAATTCTTTAATTCCTTCCTCCAAAAATATAGTATTTTGACTTCATTTTACATAAATTACACATCTATTTTTTGATTCCTTAATACGTCACAAAATATACAGTCCAGCAATTTTAGAATTATTGAAATGTCTTATGTCACATGATTGAATATCTTTTAAATATGGAAAAACATATTTCCCCATATTTTCACCAACAAGAATAATTGAATAAAATTGGTGAATATGTTTATGGGAAGTTAGTATATAATTTAATAAGTCTCGATGAACTGACTCTGTCAAATCACCAAGTTCCCTCATATCTCATAAAAAAAGTATAATATTCTCATCTCATTGAATTTTTGATACTTCTTCTATTCATTTCGTAATAGGTAAATATCACCCATTATAAGATCCGTCAATAATTCTACTATCATACATTCAGGAAAGTATCTTTCATCGACCTTTTTCAACCATAAAATATTCACACGCCCGAATACAATCATCGAGTGGAATTCAAAGGATGGAAGCAACTCATAATACCGGTAAGATATTTTCAGCTTGATACGATCAAAATATTGGAACACTAAATTCTGCTATCTTCCCTTCTATTGTTGCACTAAAATGAATACCTTCAAGTGTACTTTTTACATCAGATAAACTTATATGATTCTCAATAGAAAATCAATATCTCAAAGCTCATTTAGGCGATACTTTTGGTGAGATGCTTTCATGTACAATCTGATATAAAGATCGTGATAGTATTTTTTCTTTCTCAAGTGCATATTTTTCAAAAGTACCAAATTGCAAAAGATGATTTGGTGAAATATTAGTAAGAATAGCTATTTCTGGCTCTATAATATTCAGTAAAAAATCCATCTCACCAGGATGATCAATTCAATATTCTAAAATAATATACTTGGGATATTTTTTATAGAGAAGCCTCATTCAGGAAATAAAAACTACTATCCATCAAAACAAATTCTTTCATGGTGATTTCTGTTGTAATAATGTGAGTGGAAGTCCATATTCCCCATTATAACTATAGGGTGAAATATATACTAAATCTTTTCAAAAATGAAATGAAAGAAATTGATATACAAATCAAGACACTGTCGTCTTTCAGGCAGTTCCAGTTATTCAAATAACATATGGCTTATGTTTTTGAATAACTTTTTTTGCGAGAAATGATAAAATAAAGAGGAGAATTTTTTGTATCATAAAAGGAGAATTTATATAGAAACTAATATATAGGAGTTGAACTGAAAATCAACCGAAGAAAATTTTGAGAAATAGAAAAAGGGAATATACTACCGGCAGAATATTCCCTTTTTCTTTATCATGGCACAAATCAGTCACAATGATTTTAACTTTATTTTACTTGATGAAATTCAATTAAAATACCCAGAACTTATAAAACTTATACTCCATACAGAGTCTATGGATAATAATGAAAAACAGTACTGGTTTGACATTCTTCCATCCATGACGGATGAACAAATTGATCGACTTTTTAATATTCTTGAAACCGAACGTCATCAATTAGAAGAATTGGAAGTAAGATATCAGGAAGAGATTAAAACACTCAATGAAAAACACCTTATTCAATGGCAAGATCTTCAATCAAAAAAGACAAAAGACAAAATCCAAAAAGCAGAATCCCAAGATAAATGACAAGATGAGGCTGATGATGTCCTTTCTATGCTCAATGATTTATAATTTGTACTTATATTCCCGTGTTTATTACCTATGCTTTCGATCTCACTTTTTCATAATAATCTTTCGAGTCATTCAAAAATGGAGAAACTGCGAAAACTCTCTCTCAATGATTCAATTACGGGATTAATACGTATTAGTTCGAAAGATGAAAATATTTCTCAAATTATTGAAACTTCGATAATTGATATTATTTTAAATACCCCTTGGAATAATGATGGTAAATCTATAGAAGTTGATTTTTCACACACGCTTGATAAAATCAATACTTTCTTAAGTTCAATACGAAAAAATACTCCAAAAATTGAAACAATTGATATATTTTTTGGAGTTATTTATGAAGATATTCTTTCTTTTTCGATTATAGGAAATTCATATGTTTATCTTATTCAGAATGAAAAGATATCCCTTATTTCAGATGGTATGTGCTGAGAAAAGTATGAATTTTGTCAGAAATCTTCTTGAGCTATTGATCCGGAATCTTGTATTTTTATTTCAAATATTACCCTCCTCAACACTTTAACAAAACAAGATCTTATAGAGTTAGGGAATATGAATGAAGATATCTATAAATGAGCCATTGAACCACTTATAGAAAGGGAGATCACCGAAGGAAAGGTTGATATTGCACGAATTGCAAATATTGCAGTCAGTATAAAAAAATCCCCTCTTCATAAAATAGGTCAACATATCGAAAAAGTTCGACCGAAAATATCTGCAGTTTGAGAAAAAATACTGAAACACCCAAAAACACAACGGTATATATTACCAATTAAAGAAGCACTCCAAAAAACACAAGAAAAACATATCCAATGATTCTTACTTATCACTGGTACAATTCTTTGTGTATTTCTTTTATACTATATTATTGATAATATATATTCACTTAGGAAAGCTCAAATTCTCCCACAAGATAATCAAAATAAACTCATAGAAGTACGTAATATAATTGAGTGAGCTTGAAAAAGTCTCGCAAGTAAAGATATATTTACCTCAAATATTACAAAAGCAAAAAAAGTTCTAAATGAAGTAAAGGATACTAAACAACTCCTTAAAGAAACTGAAGATTTGGAAAGTCAGATAATTATACTAGAAAAACAGTTTAATGGTATAGAAACTATTGATATTAGTAAGAAAAAATCAGACCTTGTAATTATTCCACAAGAAATACAGGCCATAAAAGTATTTGAAGCAGAGAAGAAAGTATTTATAGTTGGAAAGGAGGGAGTCTTTTGACCAAATATTCTTGGTTCAACAGATTCAAATGTTGCTAATAAATTAATTAAATATCCAGACTCGGAAGAAGCAATAGATGCTGATATGCAAAACTGAGTGCTCTATATTCTCACAAAGACGAACAGAATACTTATGCTTCGAAAAAATGAATTTACCTATGTAAATGTCACCAATCAAACCGAGTGGGAAAATGCACTTCATATAACACTTTTTGATGATAAGCTGTATCTTATATCGAGCGATTGAACTCAAATTTATCGTCACAAACCAGGATTAAATGGATTCTCTCAAAAGGCATGAATCATAGAGGGATGAACCAAAAATTACACTATTCTAGATCTCTGAATAGAATGAGCTATTTATAGTCTCAAGAACACACTTATGATTGATAAGATTGTTACCTCACCAAAAACACAAATTACAAGCTTAAAAATAAATTGAATCCCTTGAAATGGTTATGAACTAAAAGAATGAGAAAAGGCATCGATTTTTCTTGGAAAGAATTTAAACTATTTTTATATTCTTGCATGAAAGAAAATATGGATCTTTAAACCAGATAGTAGAAATTACAAAGATCTCTCATCTTTACAATATATCTGACAGTTGGAGGTATCTTCTACTGAAAATTTATCTGATATATTTATTCCATTTGACTGAACGATACGAATACTCCTCGAAAGTGGACTATATACAGTATCATTTGATATTGTTGAAAATAAATTAATTCTTCGGTAGTGTGTTTATTGTTTCTGGAATAATTCTTAAGAAGACGCCAATCAGAGATAAAAAGACTCTGATTATACTTTTCACAGAAGAATTTTGAATCATCCATGTCTGGTATAAAAAACCACCCACTTGAATAGAGACCGGATGAATCATACAGGCATTTATAGATAGGAAAAATTCCATATCTATACTTGATTCATTTCATGTCAAGAAGCAAATTCTGTATGAACAATACTCCTATACCTCCCTTTTACAATTTCTCTGGCTCATAAAAATATTACTCGTTATTCTTCCCGAATGACTTCCACAACAGAAAATATTCCAAATATACAATGAAATTATTTCTTGAGATATTCCGGAAGAATCTTTCTGTAATTTTATAAAATTAAGAATAATTCAAATTCTAAAACACATCTGAATAATTGATCCTCGATTATTTATCTGAGAAAATCAAGCTAATATATACACTTATATTGATAAAATCGAGATAAAACGAATTCTTTTTTCCGAGAAGATTACAATTGATGATTTTTGAAATCTCAACAATATAATCCAACACTCATTACTCCCTTATACAAACTACCAATGCTAATACTTATCTTGTGAATCTATATATTTACTATAGGAACCATATTTGGAAGTTTCTGAAGCGTCCTCATCGAACGGTGGCATTCTGGAAAAAGCGGAATTATCGCTTGAAAAAGTGAGTGTCCAAAATGCCAACACAAACTTTCCTGGTATGAACTTATTCCAATTTTTTCTTACCTTTTCTTAAAATGAAAATGTAAGAATTGTCACATGATTATTCATTGGTCATATCCAGTATTGGAATTCACTATGTGAATGTTATTTTTTATGACATATATATCTGTATGAGTCTCTTATGGTTGGGAAATATGAGGTAATTTCATTCCTCAGCTCTGTTTTGATTTACTACTCATATTTATTGTTGTTATATTTTCAATATATGATATCAGGTATATGGAAATACCAGATCAACTTATGATAACAACTATACTCTTTTTATTTATATTCCTCGGAATTGATGCCTTTATGCAGGTATCATGAATTGCAAGTATATCTTCCATATTGTATGAACATTTTCAAGATTTCTCAGCCGGATCAGTATGGAATCTGCCTCTTTTTAATGCTATGCTTTGAGGAATTTGATTATTTTTATTTTTCTATTTACAAATTCTTATATCGAATGGAAAATGGATGGGGTGATGAGATTTACGTATCGCACTCTTTTTATGATTTACATTAGGAGCTATAAAAACCCTTATTGCCACAATGCTTGCTTACTGTATAGGGAGCATTATTGGTTTACTTATTCTTTTAAAGGTACGGAGAAAAAATATAGCCATTCCATTTTGACCATTCTTGGCAATATGATGGCTATTGACGTTTCTATTTTATGAAGATATATTAATATTATATAATCTTCTGATTTTATAAGAGCAATATGATATAAATACGGAATTTGTCAATATAACTCTGCTCGACAATGCTATAAAATAGCATATACTTCGTCATCAATAATACCTAAACATATATCATATGGAACAAGAGAAAAAGCTTCGAGCTATAAAAGAGCTTATACAATCAGCACAAAATGCTATTATTAACGCAAGAAAAATTATCAATGAACTGACATGAGATTCAAAATGAGACGATATTGATATGGATACGAATGGGCTTACTTCATATTCAAGCTGAGATACTAAAATAATTGAGGGCGTATTTACAGGTGAATCTATGCTTTGATCTGATGGAAATATATATCCAATTCCTCAGAATTATGCATCGAAATCCCACCTTATACAAGGAAGTAAATTAAAGGCAACAATTGACCGAAATGGAAAAATTCTTTATAAAATAATCGAAGAGATGGAATATGAAAGTCATGTAGGAGTACTTACAAAGAACCAGGAAAAATATCAAGTAATAACCGATACAAAATCCTATCACATACTCCTTGCTGCTATCACATTTCATAAATGTGAGATTTGAGATACTGTTTCTATTCGAATCCCAAAATGAAAAGATGCAACATATGCAGCCATAGAAGCAAAAATCCCAAAACTTGATATTTCATAATTTTTATCGTATGCCTCCTGTTCGACGAAGACAACAATCCCGCGAAAACCAACCTATCATTACATATGCTATTGTAGCTATCTTTTGAGTGGCTCTTTTCTTTTTTCTTTCTGGAAATAATCAAGATTCTTCCAATGGAAAAAAACAAGAAGTAATCACCTGAGCAACATTAAAGGCATCTGCAAATTCTTGAACGGAAGCATATGTTATACTTTCCAATGATTCAAAACAGATGATATTAACAAATGTATCACTTTCAAAAGAGGATAAAAAAATTCGTGTAGAAAAATGAGAGCTCTCTATACAAGCAAGTGATGGAAGTATTCGTTCATATCTTGATAAGAACTCTGAACTAAACTATAATTGATTTCTTTGATGATCACAAGTATTTACTTTTACAAATGGTCAATACTGGATAGAAAATATTACAACACAATCTACTATACATTTACGAAATTTTGATATACAAGCAGAAACAGGAAGTATTTTACTTCTTGATCAAAACCAAATATCAAGTCGTGTATATGTTTTACAATGAAAAGCAAATGTATCGAGCGAAGGAAAAACAGCAGAGGTATACGCATGAAAAAAACTATCACTCTTGAACTCTGAAAAAAACCTTGCAACACTTCGTATTTCTGAAAAAGTTGAACCATTTGATGATATAGTTAAACAAAATAATTTTTTCCTTGATCATTGATGAGATGTTTTATTAGTGAGTCTTGAAGATTCAAATACAACAAATACATGAGATATTATTACGCATTCTTGAATTATTCAAACGAATTCTTGAGATACTATTTTAAATGATTCATTTATCACTGTAACTTCTCCAGAGGATGAGAGTACGATATCTACTGCCCTCATAAATATTGAATGAACTATTTCAAATAAGCAAGTTTCTAAGATTACCATCAATGATAAAGATGCTTCGATAAATAAAACAGCTAATACTTTTATTTATAAAGACTTTAAACCAACCTGAGATATTAATAATATTGTTTTTAAGGCTTTTTCATCAGATGGAAATCTCTTACAAAAATGAGCTATTTCAATTTATACCAACAAAGAAAAAATACTCAATGAAACAAAGCCAACTGTTACAGCCTATCCTATTTCAGAAAAGAATTTTAAAATTACTGCACCAACAGAAAATCCATACAAAACAACGGAAGATGTAATAAAGATTCAATGAGTTGTAATGGCATGAATGGTGAAGTATATAACAATTAATGATTATAGACTTACGAGCTTCAAAGCATGAGGAACTATTTGGCACTATTTTGCAAATAAAGATTTTGGAACTCTAAAGGATGATAGTATTAATACATATGAAATAAAATATTTCTGACAAAATAGCGAACTTCTCTCTCGTCAACAATTTACTATTATAAAAGAGAAGCGTACAACTACAGTTATTAGTGGGGAGGTAATTACAAACCGTTAATATTTTATGTTTCTATTTAAAAAGAATACAGCATGAATGACTATTATTGAAATAATAGGAGTTATTATGGTTGTATCTATTGGACTCATGTCAGCATGGTATACCATTGCTAAATGACAAGAAAATGCCTATAAAACAGAATTACGAATTACTGCCATTAATATTGCTAGAGAATGAGCTGAGGTTATGCAGAATATTCGGAATACCAATTGGATTAAGCTATCAAGTGACCGAAAGAACTGTTGGAATGTATATAATTACAATACAGATTGCATAGGTGATCCTCTTTATATTAATGCTATTGGAACTGGATGTTACATTTTAGCGAATACTTGAGGGGAATGGAGATTATCAACTATAATAACAACATATCCACCACCTGCACCAAATATAGCAACTTTTCGAAATAACTTTCCAGTATACTTTGATGCTAACGGACTTATCACTCAAACTGGATCATCACTCCCATCTATAACAAGATTATGTGCTGGTAAAACATCCAATAATTGTAAAAGCATATTTTGAAGAGCTGTTTGTGTTACAAGCGTAGCAAACAATCGTATGAAAATAAAAAGTATTGTAAAATGGGTATGATGAAGTGTAAATACAATTCAAGATATTACCTTTGATCTTACTCTTACGAATTGGAAAGCGAACTTTTAGATTTCCACATAATAAAAAAGCATCACAATGATGCTTTTTTATTACACTATCAATATTTGCATTTTATATTTTTTTATGTTAAAATATAAAAAATATTAAGCAAATAAAAATATGCAAATAAAAATCAATCCATCTATTATTGTTATCTGGAGCATTAATTGTGTTCTTTGAATGAGTATAGCCATACAGCAAATATGGATACCATACATGAGTGCTTATCAAGATAGTTATACATCTATTAAAAGTGACAATTTTAATTGAACGATAGCGCCAATTGCTTATGTTCCAAATTATCAAAATGCGATCAATGCTGATAAGCTAAAAACGTTTGATCAATATAATATAACCGATTTTATACCAACTCCAAAATATGATACCCTTCTTCTTGAGAATACATCACTTACAAATAAAGATGTATTTATGCAAAAGTACATTTATATAACACCTTATATGGGCAGTTATAGAATGAATTATAAAGAATTTGATGGTTCCCATCTTTGAGTTGATATACGAGCGCCAATAGGAACTCCTGTATTATCCATAGCGAACTGAGTAGTTATAAGAACAATAGATGGTGATTCTACTTGAGCAAAGCATATTGTTATTCGTCATGATAATGTTCCCTATAATGGAAAAATTGTAACACTCTATTCAGTATATACCCATTTAAGTGAAATTGTAATCTGAGAATGACTAAAGGTACGAAAATGAGATTTTATTGGACGAGTTGGAATGAGCTGAATAGCCACAACTCCTCATCTTCATTTTCAGATTGAAACGAGTGATGCACCATCTCATCCATACTGGCCATATACATCAAAAGATGCAAAGAATGCTGGAGTGAATTGGTTTGATGCGATAAATATCGGTCTTGGAAAAGAAAATGCACTAAAATATAGTATTCATCCTTTAAAATTTATTCAAAATGAATCCGTTAGTATTACCAAAAATACAAAACAACCCATAATAGCATCAATTACTACTATCATCGATAATCAAAATTGTAATCGAATATTTTCTGATGTACCAAAACAATCGAGTTTATGAAAATTCTTATATCCACTTACAGAAAGATATTGCATTTATAATGAGAAATGAGACTTTTCACCAAAAACACAAATCTCAAAAAAAGAAGCCCTCATGGTGCTTATGAAATATTTAAATATTGAACCGAGATCTTGAGATATAAGTCCTATGCTTGATGTACAAGTGTCTGACAATCTTCATTGATATCTCTTAAAGGCATTGCAACTTTGAATCATAGAATGAGTCTACTTTCAGCCAGATAATACAATAACACGAGGAGAAATGATAGATTTACTAATGAAGCTATCAAGAAAATCGGATAATATTTCCAATACATCACTTGTAATATATACTGATATACCGAAGGATTACCCACATATACAAAATATTAATAACTACGCGAAAGTAATTCATGCAAAATGAGGAAGATTTTATCCAACAAATATCATTACACGTCAAGAACTTATAAAGATACTTAGCACATTTGAAGCATATCGATAATATTGTAATTTTGCATTTTTCGAATATTATGCCTCACACTATATATATTTAAGATTCTGTATGGAGTACTCACAAAACAAGGTTATATTCTTTATTATAATGGGTATATTATGAATAGGAGTTTTATATGGAGCATGGAAACTTTCTGATTCTAGAACAACAGCAAATACAACAAATATTCCAAAAGAAATGACTATCTGGATATTATGAGATGATACCAATTGATATAATCTCATAAGTGAAAAATACAAAAAAAAATATACTGAATATAAAAATACAAAAATTACCTTTATTAAGCAGGGTTCATATCAGTCATACGATGAATATGAAAAGATGCTTTTAAATATGCTTGCTGATGGAAATGGACCCGATGCTTATGCAATATATGCAAATGGTTGATCTTTTCTTGAATCAAAAGCGCGAGCAATACCATCTGAATGGATAAATCCAGAAATTATTCAAAATGAATATGATCATTTATTTGATGAACTTATTATTCAAGATACTGATAAGAATAATCCTGGGATATTCTTAAAATGAATCCCATTATGATATGAATCTATGGGTGTTTTCTATAATAGAGATATCATAGAAAAAATACCAGATACATGGGATGAATTAGATTCTGCACTAGGTAATATTGAACAAAATAATGAACAAGTTGCTATTGGTTTATGATTATCATCACAATATATACCAAATAATAATGACATAATTAGCTTATTTCTGGTTCAAGAAGGAATAAAGTCATATCAAGATTTTGGAAACAATTGAGCAAAGGCACTCGATAAATATCTAGCCTATTGAAAAATATTTGAGGCAGATGAAAATGGAAATGGATGAAGACTCTCAATAGAAATGGATGAAAAAAATAGAAATATAGTTGATTTATTTGTAGCTGGGAGAGTTGGTGTCATCTTTTGATTTCCCTCTTTATCAAAAGATCTTGAAGATTCATTAAAGCGTGAAGGTAAAGATGTGCCAGACTTTATTCTTACATCTGGAAATATACCACAATTTGAATCTGAAAAGAAAAAACAAAAAAATATTGCCCGTTATTGGTATTTTGGGCTTTCTAAGAATAGTAAAATACCAGATCATACTGCTAAATTTTTATGATATCTAACAACAAAAGAAGCTGGGGATATTTTTAGCAAATCCCTTCCCTACTATATACCTGCAAGATTGGATATACAAGAAGAGAGAAAGATGGAGCCAATTTCAGAGAAATTACCAAAAACAAAAATAAGCTCATTTATTAACAAGGAAAAGGGAGTTAATGCATCAATTCTCTATATTGGAAATATCGCTAAATATGAAAATACTCTTCACAAGTATGTATCTGAAGATCCGATAAAAGGTTCTGATGAAATAATAGAAAATCTTCAAAAAATTCTCATGTGTGAAGAAAAAAAGGTCAATTGAGTAAATGTAGATACGAATGAGTGCCCATAATCAATGAAATCTTTGCTTTTTTAAGAAAATGTGATATTATATATAAAATATTCTATATGTATAGATTATGAATCTAAAGAAAATATTCTCATCTGTTGTTATTCTGACATGATTACTGTTTACGGTTTCATGGCAATCCAATATAGCAGTAAATGCTACCTGCTTAATAGGTGGCATACTTTGTACGACAGATGTAGAATCTAAAGTACAAAATATTTGTAATGGAGATAATTGTATTCAAAAGTGAGTTGATACTATAGGAAATGATACTTCCTTGAGTAATACGCTTTCAAAACAAACACTACAAACTTTTATTCAAAAGGTTGTAAAGTATCTTCTTGCCTTTATTAGTCTTGTTGCTATATTATATATAATATATGCTGGATTTCAGGTGATGACCTGAGCTGGTGATGAGGAAAAATTAAAGAAAGCGAAAAATATAATACTTTATGTTATTATAGGGATACTTATAATGTGGCTTGCTTATGCTATAGTAAACTGGTTCATGTCTAAGATACTAACACCAGCAACTGTTATTACCTATAATTCACAAGAAGAACAAACTCATTTTTGATTTTCAGATCTTCAAGAATACTTATTACCAAGTGTAAATGCCTATACAGAAAGTGATTTTAATACATTTGACTACTATAAGCGAGAAATAGAAAAACTAAAAAATCTTGCTTGAACTGAATTTTACGAAAAAAAAACGATTAACGAATGAACACTTCGGAAAATACAACTTCTTGTAACTCAAGCAATAGATACACTTCCAGATGATCCAGATAATGAAGTTGAAAATCAAAAAACAATAATTCAACTTCAAGCAATCATATCAAAAACGATTAGCGAACCAAAATCAAGCACCCAAGCCAAACAACTCATTGAATGAATCGATGGGTTTTTAAAGGGAGTGAAAATTGATCGAATAACTGCTGAAATACAAGCTAATCCAGATAATGGAAGTGCACCTCTTTCAGTAACATTTCGAGCAGTTAAAGCAAGTGATCCATCATGAAATGACATTCCAAAAGAAAATTATATTTGGTGGATTCGATGACAATGAAGTAATAGGGTTGAACTTGGAAGATGACCTGTTTTATTATATACTTTTAATGACAACAAAAACTACAAAGTATTTCTCGATATAGTTTCTGCACATAGGAATAATAAAGGGAAGGTTGATGTCCTTCCTTTTTCAGAATCAAAAGATATACAAGTTAATCCTCCACCATGAGTGATTCAATTACTAATCAATGGGGTAAATGCTAGTAAGCTCAATACTATAAAAATACATCCCAATATAGCCAAAATGGGGCTTATTTTTGATGCAAGTGCGTCAAAAGCTGATGGTGGAATGAATATTACAACAACTCGTTGGGAATTTTGAAATGGTGAAGAAATACAGTATGAATGATGACCTGGTGTTGAAAGGCAAGTATTCTCTAATGAAGGAAAATATCAAGTAAAAATAACCCTGGTGACAAATCAAGGTCAAAAGATAGAAAAGAATATAAATATTGAAATACATGATCCGAGTGCGGTAATACAAGCATCAAAAGTTAAATGATTTATAGGTGAGGATTTTACATTCAATGCACTATCTTATTTATGAAATAATTCAAATGTGAATTATCAATGGTCTATACTCGATGCAAATTCAAACAAACAATTTTGAAATGGAAAATGAAATATATTTTCATATAAATTTCCAGAAATTGGATCATATATTATTACCCTAAAAACCACCAATTCAAATGGGAAGGTAGATAGTGATAGTAAGGAAATTACGATTGAATCTCGTGAACCAATAGCGAATTTTGAACATAAGGTTATTAACTCGGAAAAGCCAAATACATATATATTTGATGCCACACAGAGTTATGATCAAGATACAAAGGAATGAGAAAGTTTAAAATATGAATGGCTTATTGATGGAAAACGAGTTGAGCTCAGCGAAATAGAAAAAAAATGAGCCATTGGGAATTATACATTTGATACTCCTTGAGCACATAAAATTGAACTTACCGTTATTAATAAAAATCAAAAGACAAAAACAAGTGAGCAAAGTATAAATGTACCTTCTATTCTTGCAATTGATGACTTTATTATTGATCCGAAAGTATCACAAAGAAAAACTGTTAATTGAGCACGTATTGACGCAAGCATTAATGCTCCAAATGCACGATATTTTGAATGGGATTTTGGTGATGGAACAAGTCAAGTTATAGGAAATGAATCTCAACTGTATCATACCTATAATAAATCATGAAAATACACTATTACTGTACGCATTAAAGACTCGACTGAAACATATAATAACACAGTAACTCGAACCGTATATGTGACAGATGCTGATACACCATTTTCAGTAGTAGAGATAAAACAAAATGGAAAAATCATACTACCTACGAAAGATATCCAGTGTAATCAACAAGAATGAGAAGATGTATATCTTATAGATCGAATCAATCCTATTAGCATAGACTGAACAAAAAGTATTAATATAGATTGATCAAATTCAAATATAAAATATTGATGGCAATATCAGTGACAAATTTCAAATGAATCTACATTTAATCAAAAATTTACAGAACTTTGATGTTTCCCTGTAACCCTCTCTATACAATGAAATAATTGATCAACTCATTCTACTCGAACCTTTTTCCGAGTGAGTAACATAGCACCAAAAATTGGAACGATAACAATTAATGATGAGAGTGCAAATGGTGGTTGAAATACAAATGGTGGTTCAAATACACAACAAAATCAAAGCTCTAAAATAATCATTTCAGCATCAACAACAAATGCAAAAGATGAAGATGGTGTAATTACATCATACTTATGGTACTATTATACAGAATCTGACAAAGAACCTCAAGATTTTAGAACAACACAAAATTCAAAAACAACGTTTGTAGTTCCAAATATTAATGAAAAATACTATTTCTGAGTTATCGTTGAAGATAATGATGGTCTTGTATCTGACAGTAGGGATATGATTGGTGAAAATACGCCAAATTTTATTACAAATAATGGAAATATAAATCTTCCAATTATTACAATAACCACAACAAATACAAATATTATTGCAGGAAATGATATGACATTTGATGTATCTGTAAAGAATGTACTTTGAAAAGTTCTTACGGAAAAATCAGATTTTCAATGGGATTTTGATGGTGATGGCATAACTGACATTAAAACAAAAGATTCACGAATTACTAGAAAATTTGATACTCCTTGAACATTCAATGTAAAGGTAAAGGCTACATATAACTGAGCATCAAATACAAAATATCAAACTATAGTCGTAAAAAATGAATTAACACCAAAAACTATTACCTATAAGTATAAAGATAAAAATATTGTACTCAATACAACAAATGGTGTATACAAAATGGCAAAATGGTTATATGGTGAAAGCTCATCAGATAATACCTACTATATAGTTATAGATTGAATAAATGATGTTACCGGAACCATGGAGGTAAGTGACTCTGTGGAAAGCAAAATGGTGGATTTCTCAACAACAGGTTGAGAAATAGTAAGTGACCAATTAATCACCTATCCACAGTCAGAAAGTGGAAGTATTCATATAAATCAGCAAAATACAAAGGTTTTTATACTTCCAAGAATAGAAAACTCTCCTGATGTAAGATATGCTATTGATTCTGATATTAATACTGATTCTGACTTAAATGGAACGAATGATGATGATATTGATAATAAAGATACAGAATCTTACGAACATTGATACCCTTTTATTATTAAAGATTTTACGAATCAAAAAAGAAATTCAAGAACCATTCGTATAACCTTTCTTCGAAATAATACAAAAATATCTTCAAAAGCTATTGTATTACGCTTTGATTATATAAAAGATATCCAAGTTACTCAGGGTTCTACAAGTTGAAGTTGAAATGAAACATCGAGTTGAACAATACAATTAGAAGAAATGATTTCAAAATATGATCGTGAAAATATTGCAAAATTTGAAGAAATTATCAGAACACTTCCACAAGATGATAGAACATATCTGATGAAGAATAAAAATCTTCTCATCGAAAATTGGGCAGATCCTCAAGAAAAAACAAGAATCCTTCTTACTATACAAGAATATATTGATTCACTTACTGATAATTCATCAATAAAAGAAACGCTCTGAAATATTATTACTTCCCTTCTTATTGCCGAAAATCAATCTGCAGATGATATCAGTGTTGCCCTCTCTGTAATTCGATCTCTTATATCACAAAATCATCCACAATACTCATCAATATCTGAAAAACTTGATAGTATTGCCGGACATCCAAGTAACTTTTCAGAAAATAAAAAATTATGAACGGAAATTCTGAGTATCATTAAGGATGATACTACTCTTACTACAAAAGATAAAACAAACATAAAGAGTCAACTTATTATAATTACCGCAGGGTGATCTCAGAGCGTTAGTGAAGATGATGTGAAAGAAATCGTGAGTACTACAAGTTCAATTGGTGGAATTGCTCAATTTTTGGTAGGCTTCTTTAAATTGTTTTTATATATTATCATACTTCTTATACTTGGATGATTATGATCATTCGCATTTTATAAGGTGAAAAATAAGAATTCTGATATTGCATTTCAAGATTGGATTATAGAATTATTCTCGCGAAAGTCCGATAAAACCAAGCAATGATTAGATATAAGTCATTTGCCAATAAAAACTGAAAGTATTACACAAAATATACCATATACAATAGAAAAGAATGATATTCTTAATACAAATGAGAAGATTTGAATAAGTAATGGTAGTATTTCCTCAAATTGATCAATCCCTAATTGGCTAAAAACAAAGGAAGAATCTATTCAAGAAAGTTGAGTTCAGAAGGCAGATAATGCAGAAATTGATCCACTTGGAAATTTTTCAAGCCAGTCAGCAGTGGTAGTTGAGAATACTAATACTCAATCATCTTTAGGTGATAATAAGTTACCAAATTGGTTAGTTAATCCTTCTAAAAATGAAGAAGTAGCTCCTCAAGAAGAAGTAGCTCCTCAAGAAGAAGTAGCTCCTCAAGAAGAAGTAGCTCCTCAAGAAGAAGTAGCTCCTCAAGAAGCCACATCTTCAGAAATTATAATAACTGAAGATGAAAAAACTCAGATATCACCATCTATAAAGGAAGAATCTCCTCAAATGCGTGATATACCAGATTGGCTAAAAGATTCTGTTCTAACAAAAACTGAGGAAACGAAAAAAGTTGAGCCAACCGTAGATAAACAACCTACTCCCATAAAAAATGATACCCAAAAGACCGCTGTTGATGATGATATTCCAGATTGGCTCAAATAAATACCCGAATTCGGGTATTTATTTTGCAATGTACCATTTTTGAGTTATATTAGTATGGAATAGTTATAATTCTGATTAATATGAATCCTGAAACTCCAAATTCATCCGAATGAGAAAAAGAGAAATTTCTCCATTTGTCGAATACTACAGAACCACAAATATCCCCCACAAATACTCAAAAAGAGGCAGATACTACTTCACCTCAAAAAGAAGAACAAAAACCCGGATTTTTAGCCACCATACTAGCACAGCCTGATAAGGTAACAAGTTGACCAGTATGACAAAAAATTGAACAAGAAAGCACTTCTGCAACAAATCAAATAGGAAATACTATTCCAAAGAAAAAAATAGATCCTATTACACCTGCTGTATTTTTTAAATACATTAGTGCACTTTTACTAGTAAGTTTCATATTTTTCTGAAGCTTCCTAGCCTATATCGTATTTAATCCCGAACAAACACAATTCTTTGTTCGTTTCGGAATAGATCCAGATGAGATAAAGGTTTTATTAAGAAAATTAGTAGATATCGTTTTTGGAATAATGACTCTCATTTTTTCGATTATTTGGATTATTTATCTTTTTCGATCATTTTTGACTCCGAAAGAATACCAAAAAAGAAAAACTCTTGCTATTATGCTTGCAATTTTCTTTGGAATTATTCTATTTGGGAATATTACTGCATGGGCAAAGCTCGTTCAACAAATTAAAGTCATAGACCCTGAAAATCCATTCTGAAATGTACTTATATATGATAATGAACTTTATAAATCAGAAACAGGAAAAGATAATGCGAAAATCCGAAAAACTTCTGAACTCATAGGTCCTATCACATTATTTTTTGATATCTCCACAAATGCACAAAGAGTCGAAGAAAAAGAAACTATGACAATTGGTTCATTTCAAATTAATTTTAATGGAGCAAAATGTGTAAATGGAAAAGATGAAATAACAGGGACTGATCCAAAAGATAATAAAACACTCATATGTACATTTGACGAAGTAAAAACATATAATATCACAGGAAAATACACCTGAATACACAAGGTAAGTCGAGAAAAAAAGGAGGTAAATATTACTTTGCCTTGAATTGATATCAAATGACTCATCGAGAAAAAAGAGGGGAAAAACCTAAAATGAGAAAAAACTATTATTCTTGATGCAACAAAATTGCAAAAAACCATTTGAAATCCTCTATGGATTGAGCCAGATGGTACAGAGAATAAGAAAACAAGTCTGATTCGAGTGGCAAATGGACAAGAGCAACTTATATGTTTACGAATCATACAAACAAATGGTTGTGATAGAATATTTCTCATTAGTGATACTAATACTGAAAAAGTACATTGAGAAATTACAGCAACACAAAACCCTGTTAATGCATTGGTATACGAATTTGAACTAAAAGATACCGATATTAATGTGGATGAAATTCAGTGATATAAATGGATAACAAATGAATGAAATATTATTTGTGAATGAAATACAACAGGAAAGTGTGAATATGCCCTCCCAAAGTACGGGAAATACTCAATCACTCTTGAGATTATCCTGGCAAATAATGAGATTATACGAATTAAGAAAGATGGAAATGTCCAAGCTCCAGTAAAGCTTATGAGACCACTTAGAATTATGGGGCCAGATAAGACAAATTTAGCTATAGATAACAACTTTGACGACACCCTGAAGGCCTTCGTACTCAAATGAGTACCAACCCCAACAGAACTCATTCTTGATGCTCAAGATGTCGTTCCAAATAATCAATGACTCACCCTTCAATCAGTCGAATGGGAAATAATGGAAATATGACAACCTGTAAAGAAAAAAATAGGAATTAAAATAACAGCGGATATTTTAACAAATATGCGACATGAAATTATTGGAAAATATACTTTTAAGAATAGAGAATCCTGAACATTGGAGTATGCACAAGAAAGGATAATTGTTGAATCAAACCAAACTGAAATTATTCCTGAATTATATATTGAAAAGGAATCTGACTATGCACCAACTATCGTACGAGCTGATGCATCAGCCAGTACTACAAAAGAATGAAATATTAAGAAATTTATTTTTGATTTTTGAGAAGGAAGACCACCAGTAGAAGGAGACTCTATACAAGAATACCAGTATTTGAAAGATGGAGAAAAAACTATTACACTTACTATTATTCGTGAAGATGGAGTAAAGGCAGTGCTTCAAAAAAATATCGTATTAAAATCAAAACAAAAAACTATTGTACTCAATGCAAGCAATTGGATTTGGTTTGCTAATAAAGCTGTAGATTTTGATGCAAATGGAACTGAGTGACAAATAGATACCTACATATGGAACTTTTGAGATAATACTCAAGCCTCATATGATCCTGCGCCCTCTCATGTATATAAAGAACCTGGACAATACAATGTACAACTCAGTGTAACCTATGATGATGGAACGATAAAAACTGCCTCAAAAACAATAACTATAGAAGCAACATCGGAAGATGAGTAATATAAAAACCCTCTTAACTTAAGAGGGTTTTTATATTTTAATGAATATACGTTCATTCGAGAGTTTCTTCATCTAGCTTATCAATATCCTCAATTCGGCATACGAATATTGGCATCTTTTCATCCTTTGCAAGAGCAATTGCAGATTGATCCATTATTCGAAGTCATTGATTTAAGGCATCTTCAAGAGTAATGATATCATATCTTTTAGCATCAGAATGTTTTTTTGGATCCTTATCATACACTCAATTTACTTTCGTTCCTTTTACCACACAATCACATTCAAGCTCTAATGCTCGAAGTACAGCAGTTGAGTCTGTTGTAAAATATGGATTCCCCGTTCATCAAACACAGATAACCACTCTTCCCTTCTCTATATGGCGCAAGGCTCGTAATCTGATAAATTCTTCGCAAACCTTCGGAGTGGGAACAGCACTCATGACACGAACTTCAGCATTTTGTTCTTTCAATGCTTCTCATAATGCAATACCATTAATCATAGTTGCAAGCATTCACATATAATCTCCCATAGAACGATCCATTCAGCCTTTCTCCAGAATAGCTCAACGAAAAATATTTCCCCCACCAATTACTACTACTACTTGAATATTTTTCTTTGTGAGTGCAATGACTTTCTGAGCAAGAAAGGAGAGAAATTCAGGATCAATTCCATATCCCAATTTTCACTGAAGAGCTTCTCCTGAGAGTTTCAAAAGTACTCTCTTAACTGTATGTCCGTATTTTTTCATAAGAATATAATAAAAAAGACCATAATTGGTCTTTTAGAAAGTAAAAAATCACTGAATAAATAATACAAAAACTGCTGAAAATGCGAGAGCAAGAACAAAGAGGATAGATAATCCAATAATAATTGTATTTCGCTTCTTGAGCTCATGCTCCAACCCAGAAACTGTATATTGCAATGTTTTTGAGTCAGTCTCATTTCGCTCTTTAGCGCTTTCTAGAAGAAAAGTAGCCTTTTTGTATTCAATTAAAGAAATGGAATTTTGCAATTCTGTTTCTGTTTTTCAGAGTTTATATGATAAATCCTGAATAAGCGTATCCTTCTTATCGATTGTTTCTTGAGATTGTTCGTACAGATGTCGGTAATCTACCATATAACCATCCTGTCATACTAAAGAAACTGTATGATCTGATGATTCATTATGAATAATCTCATAATCATCTGCCATATACCCAATATTCTCTTCCTTTACACGTGCAACATCCTCATCATCAAGAAATACTTTCTTTCCGATACGTTTGGTATTAATTCTTCCTGCCTGTATAAAACGATCCACTGTTCTTGTGGAAACACCAAGACGAAGAGAAGCCTCAACTCTATCAATAGTAAACGCCATAGAAATAAAATATATTGAATGTGGAAACTATAATATAGAAAAAATCTAAATTTCAAAAAAATACTCTTAAAGTCCTTATGTTTATATAAATTGACTTTATGTGAAATTTAATATAATTGATATATCAAATATTATTCAATAATATATCATCCATATGTCATCTATTAATGCTCCTATTGATTTTCTTTTTCAAACAGTAAAAACATACTCTATACTCTCTAGAAAATTTGACGGATACCTCGGTGGAATAAGTCTTAATGAGTTTATTATTCTTTCATATCTTGAGAAATCTCCAGAAAGTAAAATGCGTCGGGTTGATCTTGCTGAAAAGATTGGACTTACTGCATCAGGAATAACAAGACTGCTCCTTCCTATGGAGAAAATATGACTCATCCAAAGAGAAAAAAATGAACACGATGCACGTGTAAGTTTTGTATTAATTGCTCCAGGAGGAAAAAGAAAGTTATTTGAAGCAATGGATCGAATTGAATTAATATTGCAAGAATCGTTTCCAAGTTATGAATCCTGAAGACTAGAAAATACAACAAAAGTTCTCCAAGAGATATGACAATTCATGAAATAATTCTAACAGTTTTTTCTTGCACGTATGATATATAATACCTCTCACTTTATATGAATTTGAGTTAAAATAGAAGAAGTATTGCCTATTTTTCAATGCATAAACACCACTCTAAATACTGTACAGACTATTTATTCATTTCACATGCGCAATCCCCTTTCTGCGCATATTACACTTCAATATTTACCTCAGGTGATAGAGAAAAATTATATAGACAAAATATCTAAATTATTCCTCTATTATTCCAAAAAAGATATACATATACAATGATATGCTATTGACTTTTTTCTTTCAAAAAACACAAACAAATGTTACTGTTATCTCAAATGCTGAATCTCAAATGATATACTCCTTTTACGAAATAACTTAATTTGATTACAAGCATTCTCAGAGGTTATGGATAATTCCCTTCCATTCATAAGTCATATTACTTTATGCGATATAGAATTTAAAGAGGGCTTTACTGAATATGACAATCTCTTTAAACATCTCAATACAGTTACTCGTGATCTTATAAAAAATAGTAATATCGCGGACAATATATCCCTCTATATAGTTGATTCTACTATGATTCCTGAATTACAAATCCCAAAGATACAATATAAACTTCATGAATAGCTTTTTAGATGTACGTCTTAAGTTGTTACTTGTATATTCTGGAATTCTATGATATCATAGAATAGCCACAACTATCTATGGAGGTGTAACATGGCGGTACAAATTCGTGTCATGAAAAATGGGCGTCCCGTTTCAGGGGTGAATGTGTATTACAGAAAGAAGTCTTCTGGTTCGACTGGAGAAAAAACTACCGATGATCAGGGATATGTCACTTTTCAAGTTGATGCTGGAATGGCTGCAATTATTCGTATTCGTGGGAAAGGAATTTCTTATGAAGAAAATGATTACTATCTAAAAAGCGGGTTAAATGAGTTCAAATTCTGAATTTCATTCAATCCAATCCTCCAACTCCCCCCACACCAATCTGAAAGGGACATGGTGTGGGGTTTTTAATACTACAAGAAAATAGAATATACATCAAAAAAATAACCCCAATTTCTTGGAGCTATTTTAATGATTCAAATCAAATGGTGGAGGTGACGGGAACTGCCCCCGTGTCTTGAAAGGTGCAACATATACATCTACCTTTTATAGTTCTTTTTTATACCACATATACAGGGAAAAAGAACAAAACAGTATACATGGAGACGGATTTCTAATACCTCAAGATGAATGAATACCTATCCAATAAGATTCATCTTGGGTCTTGAAGTAATGAAAGAGCTACAAGATTCCTTCTTTCATGTTGCAGCAAGCCATCTGGCATTCATCTATAAAGAAGGCTGCGTTCTTGTAGTTAAACTAGGCAAGAACTGTCGCAGGAGTAGTATTGCCGAAAAGACGAGCAAGTACACTACCACGAGTCGAACGAGAAGTTTTAGCACTTCTTTTTTCCGCATTTGATAAGGAAGCGTCGGACCGCTCCCAAAAGGCACATACATCACACATAGATTCTCCCAATCGAATACTAATATCACCCCCACAGACATCTATCATATATAAAAAATGGAATAAACCAAAAAAAAACTCCCCTATATTTCAAGGGGAGCAAACACGATGGAAAGCGAGTGTGACCTTTAGCGATTATGCAATGTGGTAAGAACCATTTTGGCTGTATCAGATGAAAGATTTCATTCAATAACAACCGTACCAGAAGTGAGTTTTGCATATGTTCGTTCAACAGGTTTATTTTTATCTTCAAGTTGCATAATTTGTTCTGGAGTCTTTCATTTATAGAAATAAACTCGAACTGCAGCGTTTAGGAAGACTGTTGGCACATGCTTTTTATCAATTCCGATTGTATCATTTGCATTCTCAATCTCTTTAAATTTTTTTATAAAATCATCATTAGCGACGGTGAATCCATATCATTCTTGTTCGTTCCAGTAGGAATTGCCCACCGAACGAGAGTGTTCCGTATTTTTTCATGTCTCCAATTGTTTTGGAGTTATTTCCATATACTGAACACTCGCTTGGAGTGTAGAATTCTGCGCCTCTGATGCGTTTATAAAGAAATACACTCATAAGAGGAAGAGGAGAGAGAGGATTGCCTGGGTCCACTCTACGGTTACCCGTTTAACGGGAACACTTCTTGTTGTCATACCAATACTTTACAAAAAGAGCAAAGCTATTGTAACATACAATTTTTGATATGTCAATATTTATTAAATAAAAATCATATATGTCAATAACATAAAAAATGTACAGTTGATTTTACTATCTCGTTTTATATACTTCAAAACCCTTTTCATTGGAGTATATACATGGAACAAAACAATGCACTTCCACAACAAATTCTTGAGGAACCTGTCATGAATACCCCAGGGACATTTGCAAGAGATGATGAAGCATGGCTTCAAGAGGTAGAGCAAGTAGTAATGCTTGCAGGAGCTCATGATTAATTTTCTCATGTAAAAAATAAGCTGCGGAAGATACTCTTCCGCATTTTTAAATGGAAAAAATTGAAAAAATTGAAAAAATTCATACCATCGTATTATAAATAATATATTCCCATACTATGCCTCTTGTTATCTACAATACACTTTCACGCGAGAAAGAAACATTTAAACCACTTCGTCAAGAAGAAGTAAAAGTGTATTATTGCGGACCGACTCCATATAACTATGCACACATAGGGAATTTACGAGCATACCTATTTGAAGATTTTGTAATTCGAACTCTCAAATTTCTCTGATATAAAGCAAAAACCGTAATGAATATCACTGATATTGATGATAAAACTATTCGAGATAGTCAAAAAAATGGAAAGGAATTAAAAGCCTTTACTGAATACTATACAGAAGCATTTTTAGATGATCTTACAAAGCTCAATATCAAACATGCAGACACGATAGCTCCGATATCTACCCTTATTACTGATATGGGGAAAATAATTCAGTGACTCCTCGATAAAGGATTTGCATACTTAGCAGATGATGGTAGTATCTACTATAGGGTAGAAAAATTTAAAAAATATGGAAAACTTGCTCATCTTGATATGAGTGGAATGATTTCAAATGTTCGGGTGAATAATGATGAATATGAGAAAGATCAAGTAGCGGATTTTGCTCTTTGGAAAGCATATTCAAGTGAGCACGACGGACCAAATTCTTGGACTATTGAAGTCATAATAGAGAATGAAAAAAAGACTATTATTGGACGCCCAGGTTGGCATATAGAGTGTAGTGCATGTAACTATCGCTTCTTCTGAGAACAAATCGATATTCATATGGGATGAATTGATAATCTATTCCCCCATCATCAAAATGAAGTCGCACAAACAGAAGCATTTACTGGAAAGCAGTTCTCAAAATATTGGATGCATTGAGGTCATCTTTTGGTAGATAATAAAAAAATGGCGAAAAGTGCAGGAAACTTTTACACACTCAGAGAAATTATCGAGAAAGAAAATAACTTTTCCGAAACACTCGTATGTCGAGGATTTCGCCTGATGGCACTTCAAAATCAATATCGTGAAAATTTCAATTTTACATTTGATAGACTCCATGCAGCGATTAATACGATAAAATGATTGGATGAGATGATAAAGCGACTCGGTCGATATAAATCCCAATTTACCCCTACTGAAGAAATAAGAAATAACCACGGTAAATTAAAATTTCATGAGATTTCTCGAGAATTTCGTGATAATCAACAATATTTCATGCAGGATTTTATCGAGAAAGTGGAAGATGATTTTGATACGAACTGTGCAATGACTTCAGTATTTGAATATCAGACGTATATTAATTCTTGAATTGATGAACAATCATTTTCACTCGAAGAAAGCAAGTCAATTATTGATCTCCTTCGAAGTTGGAATGAAATAATAGCTATAATTGATTTTGATCTTCTTGAAATACTTCAAGAAGTTCCTAAAGAAATTGAAGCTCTCTGAGTTGCACGCACGGAGGCAAAAATCCAAAAGAATTGGGCAGAGGCGGATGCAATTCGCGAAGAGCTTACCAAACTCGGTTGGAAGATGATTGATGAAGCAGATGGAAAATGGAGAGTAGAAAAAATATAATATCTCAATATATACCATGCAACATATACAAAACATTATCACACAAACTATTCACGCACTCTATGGAATAGACCATATACCAGAAATATCCCCTGCCCCAAAACCAGAAGTAGGAGAATACTGTATAGGCGTGTTTCAGCTTACAAAAATAGTAGGAAAAGCACCAAATATAATTGCAAATGAAATTGCCTGAGAACTTCAAAAGTATGATACTATATTTCTTTCTACCAATTCTATCGGTGGATACGTCAATTTTTTTCTTACCAATACACTCTGGTGAGAGCTTCTCAATTGAATCTACAAAAGTGAGAAACCAAAGAATGCTGGGAAAACTATAGTCGTCGACTATATTGGTGCCAATGCTGGAAAACCTCTCCATATATGACACCTCTGTACCCCATCGGTAGGTCAATCTATCTGTAATATCTATGATTATCTCGGATACAAGGTTATCGGAGATTCTCATTTTGGGGATTGGGGAGGAATTTTTGGGAAGTTGATTTATGGGTATAAAAAATGAGAAAATAATAATAATTTATCAATCTCATACTTATTAAAAGTATATCAAGAAGTACATACTGATATTATAAAAGATACCTCAATACTAAATCAGCTTCTAAATGAATATATAAGCAAACTTGATGAATCTGTGTGGCCTGAAAAATGCAAAAAATGATGATACAAAAATTTAGTTGATGGAAAAGATATTGAATGATTCCTTCTATTGGAAGATAGTTTTCAAAAAAATAACCCTCGTATATTTGAACAATTAAGAGTAGTATGGTGAGAATTTAAAAATATTGAATGAAATACTCGTGAAGAATTCAAAAAGTTATCTCAATGAGATTCTGAAAACGTCGAACTCTGGAAAACATTTACAGGTATCTCTATTACGGAAATAGAGAAAAAACTTGAACTTCTCAATGTTCATGCGAAATACAATATTGGTGAGAGCTTCTATGAATGACTTGGGCTTCCTCGTCCCAATAATGAAGATTACCCAGAATTAAAGGATAATATGAAGGCTATTGTTGCAGAACTCATCGAGAAATGAATTGCAACGGATAACTCAATTCTATCAAATTGAGAAGATAAAAGTGTTGGTGTGGTTTTCCCAGAAGAGATGAAACTCCCCTCTTGTATCCTCCAGAAAAAAGATGGAACAGGACTTTATCTTACGAGTGATCTTGCAGCAATCAAATATCGCCTCACGAATGGTTGGAATCCATCAAAACTTATCTACTCTGTCGATGTACGTCAACAACTCCACCTCCGTCAAGCATTTGCTATTGCAAAGATGGCTTGGCCAGAACTCACTGAATGAGTTGAATTTTTTCATGCGTTCAACGGATTCATCAAGTTGAAGGAATGAGCCATGTCGACTCGCCATGGAACCGTCATATTTCTCGAAAAACTCATCGAAGAAGGAGAAGAAAGGACAAAGAAAATATTATCAGAAAAAGGACGAATACTTTCTGATAATGACATAGAAACTATTACTGTTGCAGCTATCAAGTATTCTTATCTTGCACAGGATCGTGAAAAAGATGTGGTATTTGATTGGGATAAAGCACTTGCATTTGAGTGAAATTCTGGACCATATATCCAGTATGCCTACGTTCGAGCAAAGAAGATACTTCCTGAGGATTTTAAGAAATGAGAAAACTTCAGTAAAGACATACCATTCTCAGAATACGATAAAAAACTTATTCAGATACTTCTGAGAAAAGATGCTATAATACAAGAAACTGCATCAAAATATAAGCCTCATATACTTGCAAACTACGTTTACGAAGTTGCAACAACGTTTAATAGCTTCTATGTCCATACTCCGAAGATTCTCGAGGAAACAAATAAAGAACTCAAGAATATACGTCTTGGAATTATTCTAGAGACAACAGAAAATCTTAAATGTTGCTTTCATCTTCTCGGTATACATATGCCTACCGAGATGTAAATTTGCTCACCTTCTATTTTTTCATATACTCCCTTTTATATTTTTTCTGTATCCTATGGCACAAATATACTCTGAAGAATCGCTTACTCGCATAGAGAAACTAAAGAAAATGCGCGCACTTGGAATCGAACCATATGCACAAAGTTTTAAAAGAACACATAAAATATGTGCTCTTATTGGAACTTCTCCTGAAACACTTCGTCCCATCGAAACTATTATAGAAAGTTCAACAAATTTTATATCACTTGCTGGAAGAATTACACTCCATAGAAGTTTTGGGAAAATTCTCTTCATGACCATAATGGATGGAACTGCCAAAGTGCAAGTTATGTTTTCTCGAGAAAATTGCTCTATAGTAACAAAAGAAGGTGTAAAAAAAGAGGTTTCCAATGAATTAACCGCATATAAATTTTCTGAAAAATTGGTGGATATTGGTGATTGGATAGGTGTTTCTGGTGAACTTTTTTATACACATAAAGGTGAACTTACCCTATTCGCAAAAGAATTTACTTTTCTTTCAAAAGCAGTAAGACCACTTCCAGAAAAATGGCACGGACTTTCAGATGAAGAGACACTCTACCGTGAACGATATCTTGATCTTATAACAAACGAAGAAACATATAATCGTTTTTTACTTCGTTCAAAATTCATGAAGGCACTTCGAGATTTTTATGAGGAAAATGATTTTCTTGAAGTAGAAACACCAATTCTCTGAAACTCAGCAAGTGGAGCAGCAGCAAAGCCATTTATCACACATCATAATGACTATGATTTGGATGTATTTCTTCGTATATCACCTGAAACTGCACTAAAAAAAGCAACTGTTGGTCGATTTGAGCGTATATTTGAGATTGCTAAAGATTTCAGAAATGAAGGAAGTGACCCTTCCCACCTTCAGGAATTTACAATGGTTGAACACTACGCAGTATATTGGAGTTATGAAGATAACATGGATTTTGCAGAGAAAATGGTGAAAGCACTTTTTCAAAAACTCTGACTTCCTCCAGTAATTTGTATTGAAGATAAGGAATGAAATGCCCGAGATGTTGATTTTATGAAAGATTGGGAACGTATTGATTATTCTGAACGAATAAAAGCAGATACTACTATTGATATTCGTGAATTTTCTATTGGTGAAGAAGATAAAATGAGAAAGGCTATTTTAGATATTTGAGTAAAAATAGATGGAATAGAGAAAATGTCTCTTGCTGTAATGATAGATTACCTATATAAGAAAAAAACTCGTCCACAAATTGTATGACCTGCATTTATTTTCAATTATCCAAAATTCATGCAACCACTCGCACGTACGAGTGATACTAATCCATACATAGTAGAACAATTTCAGTTACTTATAAATGGTTGGGAAATAGTAAAAGCATATTCCGAACTTGTAGACCCGATTGATCAAAGGGAGCGATTCGAAGAACAAGCAAAAGCCATTGAGGCAGGTGATGAAGAGGCAACTTCAGCAGATTATGATTTTGTGAGAGCTATGGAATATGGTATGCCACCTCAATCATGACTTGGCTTTGGTATCGATAGATTCCTTACGCTCATTACTGGGCAAAAGAATCTTCGTGATGTCATCCTTTTTCCTCTTATGAAACCAAAATCAGAAGAATAAAATATACACTTTTTAAAAAATCATCCATTCGGGTGATTTTTTAAAAAGTAAAAAATGACTTGAATTTTATATAATAAAAATTATTATAAAATTAATATATTAAAATGTAAATATGATTGTTGTTAAGATTGGTACCGAATCTCTTGAAAATTTTGAAACATCAGAAAAGGTAAACAGAATGATCCGTGATATTGGTTTACTTATTCAAAAATATAAAGAAGAGATTATACTTGTAAGCTCATGAGCTGTCTGAGCATGAAGAAAGAAACGACCAGATATTGAAGACAAGAAAGTACTTGCACAGATTGGCTGGACTGAACTTATGAGTGGGTATGATAGAAAATTTGCAACCCATGGAATATCAGTTTGATGACTTCTTTTAACCCATGCAGATATAACTGATTTTAAAGAAAGAAAAAATACACTTATAGATACTGTAAAACGAGATTGGAATAATAACATACTTCCAATAGCAAATGAAAATGATCCAATTGCTACAGAGGAAATGATTGCCCTGAAACGATGAGCTGATAATGATAAAAATGCCCTATTACTTGCACAACTCTTTCAGGCAAAATTCATGGTGATAGTAACAAGTGAAAATGGCTGTTATCAAGATAAAAGTGATCCAAATACAAGAATAGAAAGAATTTTTGGTACCGATATAACGGATACATGGATTGAAAGAATATGTTGAAAGCCTACAAAATGATGAACTGGGGGGATGGCATCGAAACTTGAGGTGGGACGTGAATGAATAAAACATTGAATAGAAACCATCATATGTGATGGTATTCATTCATGACTTCTTGACCACTATGAAGGAAGGCATATTGGTGGGACAATTGTCCATTCGTAATATTTGCATCTTCTTAGAAAAATTATATACTAAAAAGCATATTTTTGATATAAGTTTTTATGTTTTGGATACGTATTCTTCTTACCTTTTTCATAAGTATTATTGGTATTCAAAATACTTATGGTGAAGGGTTGCTTCCTTTTACTGATATTAAAACAACCGACACCTATTATTCTTCGGTTTTGCAGCTCTATAAACAAGGAATTTTAACCGATACTGATGAACATCTCTTTTATCCAAATGAACTCATTGCCCGTGATTTATTTGTATGAATTGTAGTATGAGTATCTTGTCATAAATGTATTAGCCCTAGTATAGAAGATTATATAAAATATCAGGTAAATCCTTTTATTGATGTTACAAAAATAAATCCATATTTTTACTGTATTTCGTATTGAAAAGAAAAAGGGATTATTCAGTGATATAACTATGATATAAATTGAAGTGTAAGTTGCCAAAATAATACAACATTTACAAAAAATGAAAATCCAACAAGTACTCCTTTTTGTCCAGTCAATAATATTACACGTATAGAAGCTGCTGCTGTACTTCTTCGTCAGGCTAGCCTATGGAATGAGGCTATGAATTCATCCCTTCAATCACAGCTTTCATTTCCAAATAACACAGGTGATAAAGGAATGCGTTACTGGTTTTGATATACAAAAAAGGCAATACAAGTCTGACTGATTGATAATACATATCAAAATATTGTTTCAGATAATATCATAACAGAAGATGAACTAAATACTCTCATTTCTCTTACATCTACTCAAATCACAAGATGGGAATTTGCTGTTATGGCTGCAAAAATGCTCTCTCTCAATCAATGTAGCAATACATCGCGAGATTCGAATGATTTCTGAGTGCAGATTCTCATTTTTGATAAAGAAAGTTCAGACTCAAAAAATGGAAATGGAAATCAACCAAAACTCTGAACTACAGAAGATACATTTGACCTATATGGGAAAATATTTTCTACTCAAGAAGATGGACCAAAAGAATCAAATCTTATATATAAATGGAATTTTCTTCATCCGAATTCGCAAACAGAAATAAATAAAACAGGAAAATGGCTTGATAATTTTCAATTCCCTAATGACTGAACTTGGGTTATCACACTTACGACTACCGATAAATCATCAGGAAAAGAAAGCGTATCGGTGGCTCAAGTTTCAATCGAAAAATCTACAACCATCCTCCCACTTTTATCTTCATTCATTTGGGCAAATGAAAAGCCAGCATGAGTTGCTACATTATTTTTCTCAAAAGTTTCATGATGAGTTCAGCCCTATAGTTATCTATGGGATTTTGGTGATGGATGACAAAGTACTGAGGCAAATCCAAATCACGTATATCTAAAATCATGAATATACCCAGTAACACTCACGGTACGTGATGCGGCTGGAAATATATCAGTAAATAAAATAGTTGTAAATATCACAGAAAACTGTGATCCAGATAAAGATACTGTACTAAGTTGTAAGCCATCAGAATGAGTAAATATAAGAAATACCCCTGCTGCTGATATTATCATTCTAGAGAAAGAATGAGTAAATTGTAATGGTGAAAAACCCTCAAAATATACAGATAATACCTATGATTTCCTTGCGAAAACAAGTACTACTGGAAACTACAGTTATAATTGGGTGTTTGTGAATCAAAATACATGAGAAAAGGTTTACAAAGAAGGTAAATGTATTAATGATCTTACTCTCAATCCTGGCACATGGACTGTTACTCTTACGGTAACCGATAAAGATACAGATGAGAGTACAACAGTAAGTACTCAGCTTCATATTCCATGAGAAACAACAGAAAATCCAAGCGTTAATACACTTACGGTTTGAATTGATGCAAATCCAATATCATGAATAGGAACGCTTACAAGTACATTTACCCCTTATGTTTCATGAGGCTCATGAGGTTATACCTATAAGTGGGATTTCGGTGATGGAACAACAAGTACAGAAATAAAACCAACACATACCTATGATACTGTTGGAAGCTATACTGTTACACTTATAGTAACAGATTCCACAGGACATACAGCAACAAGTAGTGTAGTAGTGCGCGTGTTACCAGTAGAAGTAAAAATAACCCCTGCTGCTGATATTATCATTCTAGAGAAAGAATGAGTAAATTGTAATGGTGAAAAACCCTCAAAATATACAGATAATACCTATGATTTCCTTGCGAAAACAAGTACTACTGGAAACTACAGTTATAATTGGGTGTTTGTGAATCAAAATACATGAGAAAAGGTTTACAAAGAAGGTAAATGTATTAATGATCTTACTCTCAATCCTGGCACATGGACTGTTACTCTTACGGTAACCGATAAAGATACAGATGAGAGTACAACAGTAAGTACTCAGCTTCATATTCCATGAGAAACAACAGAAAATCCAAGCGTTAATACACTTACGGTTTGAATTGATGCAAATCCAATATCATGAATAGGAACGCTTACAAGTACATTTACCCCTTATGTTTCATGAGGCTCATGAGGTTATACCTATAAGTGGGATTTCGGTGATGGAACAACAAGTACAGAAATAAAACCAACACATACCTATGATACTGTTGGAAGCTATACTGTTACACTTATAGTAACAGATTCCACAGGACATACAGCAACAAGTAGTGTAGTAGTGCGCGTGTTACCAGTAGATACAACTGATCTTTGTCCAGAAATAGCATGACCAGTAGATAATCAGTGATGCCCTATTATAGAAACTGGAGATCATTACACGGATATTATCACTGAAATTGGTGAAACAAATAAATGTATGATGAATGCGATGAATGGTGAAAATTTGCTCATTTGACAAGCAGTTTGTGTACAATGTCCATGCAAATATACGCTCGATTTCAATGCAGTATTTCGTGTATGTGATATTATTTTTCCAACAATTCTCTCTACTGATAAATTAAACACATTTGCAAGAGGAACGCTTTATCAAGTGCCAAAATATACTAATCAATAACAAGTAGCATTATATGCTTCGACTTATTTCACACAAACGATCTACTTCAGTTTTTAGCGGAAATCAGCACTCTAAACATATAGGAACAGGAGTTGAATTTACAAATCTTCGTGAATATAATACGAATGATAATGCTCGACTTATTGACTGGAAAATGAGTGCAAAAAGTGATAGAGTGTATAGTCGTGAGTATGAAGAATCTACAGAATTAAAGGTATTTCTTATTATTGAGATATCCCCAAGTATGTACTTTGGTACAAATAAAACAACAAAAATACATACACTTATCGAAACAATAGAAACTATTTTACGAAGCTGTGATCAATACAATCACATACTTGGGTGAATTATTTGAGATCAAAATTGACTTAACTACATATCCCCTAAATGAGGAAAATATAATCGTTATCTTTTTTCTCAAATTCTAGAAAAATCTCTAAAATATCCACCAAAAATCTCTAAAACATCCACCAAAGAAATTATAGAAATGCTTATAGAGAGAAAAATTACAAATCAACTTATATTGTATATTACAGATAATACGTCCATACAAGAGATAAAAAAAATCACCAATCTATCATATATGAATGATTTCATATATATAAATATATTTGATACCATGGAATCAAATATATCGAAAGAATTCATAAAATCACCCATAAGAATATCTACAAATATTACATCAAATGACATTGGATCATTGGCAATTAACTATCAAAATCTTAGGAATCTATCTCTTCAAAAACTAGAACATACCATCAAAATTATTGGTGCATCATATCTAACAATATTTACACATCAAAAACCCTCAATTATTCTTGAGAATTTCTTTTTAAGAAGAAAGAAACATTAATGACAAAAGAATATGAATATTTTCTTCCTTGCATTTTTACATACTATTGGCTTTACTCAACAAGATCTTAAGAAGATATTTTTAGAAAATGAATATTACGAAGATTTTTATAAATCTATTTCCTATGATATATTAGTAAATATCTTCTGAAATAAGACAGAAAAAATTAAAAAAATACTATCAAATATAGATAAAATTGATACAGAAGATATACTGAAACTCATTCAGAGACTTGATATTGTTCTCATTTCTATTCATGATGCACGATATCCAGAAATATTAAAACCATTGAATCACTCACCATTTTTTCTATATGTTCGTTGAAATGTAGATATTCTTAATACAAATATCCTAGCTATAGTATGATCGAGGAAACATAGTCCTTATGCCAAAAAAATACTAGAGGATTTTATTCCGATACTTATCAAAGAAGATTTTACAATCATAAGTGGAGGTGCTTACGGTATTGATACATTAGCTCATGAAATTACCATTCAAACAAAAAATAACGGAAAAACCCTGGTAGTATTTGGTACTGGAATTGATCGTTGTTATCCTGCAAAAAATAAAACACTCTTTGAAGATATTATAAAATATAATTGAGCTCTTATTTCTCATTTTCCCCTTGGAACATGACCAGAAGTATATAATTTCCCAATCAGGAATGAGATTGTTGCATGAATGAGTAAGGGGATAATAATACCTGAAGCTTGAGAATGATCTGGCACCCTCATTACTGCCCAACTATGAATCGAACACGGAAGGGATATCTTCGTTATTCCATGAGATATATATAGAGAAAGTAGCAAAGGAAGCAATAGTTTACTTACGACTGGACAAGCAAAATGTGTATGAAACATACAAGATATACTTGAAGAATATATATTAATGCAGCATAATCATATGTTCTCACTAGAAACCAAAGGAAAACATCAACCTTTTCAAAATTCAGAAGCAGAAGCAATATATTCAAGTATTGAAAATGGATACTGAACTGTAGATGCAATCCAACTCGAAACGGACTATTCAACTACTGATATCCTTATGCACTTATCAATACTCGAAATTGAAGGACATATTGAAAATGATAAATTATGAGGATATTATGTCTGTTAAAATGTTTACTATTGATTTTTATAAAAAGAATTCATATAATTCAACCTACATATATCTATATAAGCCTATGAAATCACTATTTAAGCCAGTTGTACGAGCTATCATTATAAATGATACTGATGAAATCCTTATGGTAAAACATACGAAAGATAGCCTGTGGGTACTTCCAGGATGACACGTCGAAAGTGATGAATCAATTCATGATGCTATTTTACGAGAGTTAAAAGAAGAACTTTGATTAGAAGCTTTTTTCACCCCTATTGATGATCATGAGATTCTTCATCATAAAAAAATAGAACTAGAACATTTACCACTTCCACTTACTTCTTATAAGCTCTCATATACGAGTAGTTCATGAAAAGATAAATCTCGTACAGAATATATCTTTCTTATGATGTCTTCACAAAAAGATTGTATAAAACAGGAATGAGAAATAGTAGATTATAAATGGTTTGAACCCGAGGAAATTCTTCTTATGAAATGAAATATTGAAACATATGACTTTTATATTGAAATGATAGAAAAACTGCTTTATGGTGAAGAGTAAAAATACAATAATTCTCGTTGGTGGATGAACTGGTTGACATATAACCCCTCTTGTCTCTCTTTCAAAAATTTTATGACCCAATAATAACTATGAATGGATTGGAGAAAGATGATGACTTGAAGAGAATATTTCAAAAAGTGAGAATATCCCATTTCATCCAATTCATGCGGAAAAATTGCGTCGAGAGTTTTCATGGAAAACATTACTTATACCAGGAAAAATGTTACTTGGTGTATTTGAATCTATTATCATCATTTCAAAATTAAAACCTGATTTTATATTTTCAAAATGAAGTCATATTTCAATCCCTGTTGCTTTTGCTGCAAAAATACTTTGAATTCCATTTTATTTACATGAATCAGATACTATTCCATGATTAGCAAATCGAATAACTGGAAAATTTGCGAAAAAAATCTTTCTATGATTTCAAAGTGCAAGTAAATATTTTCCAAAAACAAAAACAATTGTCATCTGACAAATCATTAATCCTGAACTTATTGCCCTATCAAATAAATGAATTGATACAGTAATATCAGGAAAAATTCGACTGCTTGTCATATGCTGAAGTCAAGGATCACAAAATATTTTTAACTGGCTTATTAAGAATATTGATAGATTTAATGCATCATTTGATGTTTGTGTGGTTCTTGGGTTAAAAAATATTGGATTGAGGTCACAATTCACCAAAGCCCATGTAAAAACAATTGATTTTGCAAACATACAAGAATTATGAGAACTCTACAATTGGGCTGATATTGCCATTACACGCTGAAGTGCCACAACATTAGGAGAACTTGATATTTTTCATATCAAAAAGATAATAGTACCCCTTCCTTGGTCTTGATGAAATCATCAATACTATAATGCTCTCGAATACAACACACCAGACAATCTTATAATTGAAGAAAAGAATCTGTATAATCCAGAGACTATTCAGCTTATAATTCAAAAATTCTCGTGCTGAGAAAATAAGAAAATACAACAAATTATTCAATCATCCAATTCAGAAAAACAGATTTATCTCCTTAAGAAAACACTTATAAATCATGAAAAATACACCTCAGATAAAAAAATTTACGACTCTTAAATCCGTTTTTTCTCATCTTATTGAGGTAAAAAAAGCAAAATATACAATATGATGACTGCTCCTGTTGTATATTTCCATGATAGTAAGTGAGCCTTATTTTTATAAAATCCTGGTTGATCGGCTTGAAGTTGAATTGAAAAATCCAACATGACACATTCCAGATATTATGCTTATTACTATCGGTATATGGATAGGTATAACTATATTGTCAATTTTAGCTCGTTACATATTTGCCAAAACACTCCTTACCCTCCAAAATCGTGATTGGCAAAATTTTCTGCTAAAAGGAATGCAAAAAATGTTACTTCTCCCTATTGATTATCATATAGGCATTCAACATGGGGAAAAACAGAAGATTATAGATCGAGGTGCGGAAGCTGTATGGCAAGCTTGAGATATTATTATACTCCGTATTATCCCACAGATTACAATAGCAGTCTGTCTTATTATATTTTGATTTATCATTGATTGGAAAATGACGGTACTTAGTCTCATCTTCTTACCAATCAGTATCTACTTTATATTTCATATAGGAAAATCTGCACATACAAATCAAAGAACTGCAAACAAATACTGGGATAAAGTATTCTGACGAATCTCAGATAGTTTCACAAATCTTCAAATTATGAGAATATTTGATAGAAATGACTACGAGGTTGCAATACTCTCTGAAAGAATAGATCATGCTTCACGAGAACAAAATAAAGTCCGTAAACTCTGGATATTATTTAATTCATTTGGTTGAGCATTCGTATTCGTTGCAAAAGTGCTCATACTCTCAATAGGAATTATACTTATCTATAAATGACAACTCAGTCTCTGAACCCTTCTCTTCTTTCTGGCATTTGCGGATCGAGTATACGGACCTATATTTAGTGTATTTGAATGATATCAAAACATGATGATAAATATCGCTCATTATGAAAAAATTGAATCAATTTTTACTATGGAAAATGAGCAAGATACTGGGAATAAAGAACTCACAAAACTTGAAAATAATATTACCTTTGATTGAGTTTCTTTTATATACCCATGAACAAAAAGGAGTGTACTTTCTAATATACAGATGACTATCAAGAAATGAGAAAGAATTGCTCTTATTGGACAAACAGGAAGTGGAAAATCAACAATAGTTCAACTTCTTATGAGATTCTATAAACCCACACAATGAACTATTCTTATGAATAATGGAGATATTTATTGATACACGCTTGATTCATTCAGACAAAAATTTGCAGCCGTATTTCAAGATACAACACTCTTTAATGAGACCATTCAACATAATCTCGAATATGTACGCGATAATATAACACAGCAAGATATCGAGGAGGCTTGCAAGAAAGCAAATATACTAGAATTTATTGAATCTCTTCCTGAAAAATGGGAAACAGAAGTTGGAGAAAGATGATTAAAACTTTCTGGAGGAGAAAAGCAAAGAATTGCAATAGCACGAGCCATACTTGCAAATCCAGAAATTCTTATTCTCGATGAAGCAACGAGTGCATTGGATACAAAAACCGAAAAACTGATACAGAATGCTTTTGATAATCTCATGGAGTGACGCACTTCAATTATCATTGCCCATAGACTCTCAACTATAATCAATGCTGATACCATCTATCTTCTCGATAAAGGAAAAATAGTAGCACAGTGATCTCATGATATACTCTATAAAGAATCTCCAGAATATAAGGAAATGGTAGACCTACAACATAACTGATTCGTAAAAGAATAATTTAAAAAAATACCAGCATTCATCTGGTATTTTTTTAGGAAACAAGTATTCATTGGAGATTCCATCCATCAAGAGAATGAATATGAACACGAACAAGATCTCAAATGGCAACATTTGATTCATTTGAAATATACACTTCTTTGAAGTTTCGTGTTCGACCAACCCAACCATTACTTCGTCACTTTCCAGAAATTAATATTTCCTCTTCCCTTCCAATCATGAGTTTTGATCGATTCAATACTGACTCTTCCAAAAGATTATTCAAGGTATTCCAGCGTCTTGCCTTTTCATGAGGTGTAATATCATCCTTGTATGCATCATATGCATACGTTCCAGAACGAGGCGAATAACGAGCTATATAAGCAAAATCAAACTGACATTCTTTCATGGCATGGATAGTATCTTGAAATTCTTCTTCTGTTTCACCCGGAAATCATACGATAATATCGGTAGAAATCGAGAAAAGTGGATCACGCTTTCTAAGATATTCAACCTGTGCCTTAAAATCCTCATATGTATGCTTCCTATTCATTCGTTTCAAAAGTGAATTACTCCCTGATTGCATGGCAAAATGAAGGTAATTACACATCTTTTTAAGCTGAACATGAGCATCAAGAATATCTTTGGTCATATCATGCGGATTGGAACTTGTAAATCGAATACGATCAATTCAATCGATTGCATCAATATGATTCAATAACTCACGAAATGGGGTTGTTACATCTTTATGTATCCAAGTTAATTCTTTCATATCCCAAAGCTTTTTCCTTACTTCTTTTCCATAACTATTTACATTTTGACCTAAGAGAGTTACTTCTTTCGTTCCGGATAAAACAACGGTTTGAATTTCTTGGATGATATCATCAATTGAACGACTTATTTCACGTCATCGTGTATATGGAACAATACAATATGTACAATAATTGTCACATCCTGTTTGGATGATTACATTTGCACTTGCAGGATTTTCTTGAAGTTGTTTTACTGCAAGATATTCGTTAAATTTTGAATCATTTCCGATATCTTTATTACATATAAGAGTGAGTAGTTTTGTAAGATACGAAACTTCTTCTATTCGAAATGTAAAATCAATTTCCTGAGATCGTAAAAAAAGTGCATCATCATAGTTCCCGAGAAGATCTTCAGAATGTAAAAGTGAAATATCTTGTATTTGACTTCTTTGATATGCATCATTTTGAATATATCGTTTTGCCATTCAAGTTTTTCGAACCATACATCCAGTAATCCCAAAAAGAGGCTTCTGTTTTGTATCATTCTTTTTATGATATAATCAAACTTCATGAATAAATCAAAATACTCTATCTTCTCACTTTTGCCGAACACTACATGTATTTAAAATAATGATGTCGGCCTTTACAGGATCAATAACTTTTTTATATCCAGCACCTATTAATATCATATGAATCTTCTCGCTATCTGCATAATTCATCTGACAACCAAATGTTTTCACAAAATAATTCATAAAGCTCCGTAGAAATGATACAAAATAACAAAATATGAGAGTTTTTAACACTCGTAACGTGGCAAGTGTATCGAAAAAACGACGTTTGTAAAATAATGATATGTTCAAACAGTGTATACATGGAAAAGACTTTCGCTTTGAAAAAGAAATTCCCCACCGTATAATGTACCCAACAAATACAACAAAAGAAAAACAAATTCCTGATTACAATCAAATGCTCATGTATAACTTTTTTACTCATATAACTTTTTAACACTATATATGGTACCTGGAGAAACTTTTGTTGCAATAGATATAGGAAGTTCCAAAATAAAAAGTGTTATTGGAACTTTTACCGAAGACAAAAAACTTCGTGTCATGGGAGTTGGAGTGGCTGAATCCCGTGGAATTAGAAAAGGAAATATTCTCGATATGGAAGAATTTAAGAATAATCTAGATTGAGCCCTCGGAGATGCTGAGAAAATGGTCGGTGAACAAGTATCACATATATTCATTGGACTTTCATGAATTCATATTGATATCCTTCGTAATACTGGAATTATAGCTATTCCCGGAATCGAAGTAACGGAAGATGATGTAAATCGAGCACTTGATATTTCACAAAATGGTCTTGATATGACCAATAGAACCGTACTTAAAGTCATACCTGAAAGCTTTTCTCTTGATTTTGAATCAGGAATTAAGAATCCTATTGGAATGAATGGGAAAAAATTAGAAGTACGAAGTCATATTTTTTCAATCGGAACAAATACTATCAATAATATCAAGAAATGAATTTATGATGTATGAGTTGAGATTCTTGATATTTATCCAAATATTCTTTGAAGTGGAGAAGCAATACTTTCTCGTCGACAAAAGGAACTTGGGGTTGTATGTCTTGATATTGGAGCAAGTACAACAAATGTGTCAGTCTATGAAGAAGGATCGCTTATATATGCTGGAATAATTCCTCTTGGTGGAGAGCACGTGACAAGCGATCTTGCTCTTGGACTAAGAATATCGATTGATACTGCTGAAAAATTGAAGCTTGAATATGGAGATCTTGGATTTTTAAAGAATGATTCCGATGAAGAAATTGATCTTTCTAAATTTTCAAGTATCGATACAGTAAATATATCAAGAAAATTCATGACTGAAATAATGAAAGCGCGCTATCAAGAGATATTTCATTATGTAAACTTAGAACTAAAAAAAGTTGGTAGAGATTGAATGCTTCCAGAATGAGCAGCACTCACTGGATGAGCATCAAAAATCCGATGAATTCTCGATCTTGCAAGAGAATCACTGAGACTTCCAGCAAGTATTTGAGTTCCTGAGGAGATAGATAGTATGAGTGGGACAACCGTTAGTGATCCAACCTATTCTGCCGTAATTTGAGTACTTCTTTTGTCACAAAAATATTGAACTCACAAAAGACCATTTAAGCTCAATATCTCATTACACGGATGGGTAGAATCAGTCAAAAACTTCTTTCATAAAATTCTTCCTTAAATTCTTCTTATTTTATTAATTCCCTTAAATTATAGCTATGTCAACATTCCATACTGAAGACCGTCTAAAATCACTCTTAAGAAATGCTGGAAATCCAAGCAATACACCAACTCATGATACAAGTGTTCACGAGGTGAAACTTGATGCTCGCATTTCACCTATTGCCAATATTAAAGTTATTGGTGTGTGAGGTGGTGGAAATAATGCTGTTAATCGAATGATAGAAGCAGGGGTTGAAGGAATTGAATTTATAGCCATAAATACTGACGCACAAGCATTATTCTCTTCAATGGCGCCAACACGAATTAATGTAGGTCGATCTACTACAAAAGGACTTGGTGCTGGTGGAAACCCGGAAGTCGGTAAAAAAGCTGCTGAGGAATCCAGCGAAGAAATAAAACAAGCACTTGCCTGAGCTGATATGGTTTTCATAACTACCGGGCTTGGTGGTGGTACTGGTACTGGTGCTGCACCAGTAATTGCAGAGATTGCTAAATCACTTGGTGCACTTGTTGTTTGAGTGGTAACAAAACCATTCTCTTTTGAAGGTCAACGTCGAGCCATGCAGGCAATTGAAGGATATGAACGATTAAAAGAGAAGGTTGACACTCTCATTACTATCCCAAATGATAAAATACTTTCAATTATTGATAAAAAAACCCCTCTTCTTGAAGCATTTAAAGTTGCAGATGAGATACTAAAACAAGGTATTCAATGAGTATCTGATCTTATTACCATTCCTGGAGTTATTAATCTTGATTTTGCTGATTTACAATCAATCATGCAAAATGCAGGAAGTGCACTGATTGGTATTGGATATTGAAGCGGTGAAAATCGTGCCGTAGAAGCTGCACGTACAGCAATCGATTCACCTCTTCTTGAACTTTCTATAGCATGAGCAAAGGGACTTATATTTAATATTACTGGTGGAATGGACCTTTCTATGTTTGAAGTAGAAGAAGCTGCGCGCATTATTACAGAAGCATGTGATACTGATGCAAACATTAAATTTGGTACGAGCCTCAATGAGGACTATACTTGAGAAATACGTATTACTGTTATTGCTACTGGGTTCAATGAAGAAACGAATCGACAAATAGGTGAAATAAACCGTGGAGGATTTAATCAGTCATCTATATTCTCTCGTCAAGGAAACCAGTGAAACCAATCTCGTCAAAATACTGATCGATGAGTTCCGAATATTCCAACTGGATTTCCTCAATCTAATAATACTACTATTCAACCAGTAAAAAATACGGAACCACAAAATGATTTTGATGTTCCAGCATTTTTAAGAAATAAAATTAAATAATTCTTCTTAGAAAAATAAAAAATCGCCACAATCAAAGTGGCGATTTTTTATTTTTCCATTACTATTGGTATATTAGATATTATATTTCTTCTTTTCATGATATATTCTTTCATTGCTCTCGATCTTGAAACAACATGACTCAATCATGAATGTGATAGTATTATGGAAATTGCCATGGTACAATTCACAGTTGAAAAGAATGAAAAATGACTTCATATGGAAATCTGAGAGAGCTTCTCATATCTCATTAATCCGAATAAAGAAATCCCTGAAAATATTCAGATAATAACAGGTATTACAGAGGAAATGGTCATTTGAGCACCATTAATTCATACATTACAGGAAGATATTTATAAATTTATTGGAAACAATATTATTGTATGACATAATGTACTCTTCGATACGGGAATGCTTCAGAGTCATGATATAGATATTTCTGGAAACACGGTGGTTGATACTTTTGAACTATCTGAAATCCTTTTTCAAGAGGCGGAAAGTTTAAACCTCGCATTTTTATCGGACAAATTTTGAATAAAAACATGAAACGAGCACCGTGCACTTGATGATGTTATTATGTCCATTCAGCTCTTTTGGAAGATTATTCAAGAAATACAATGATTATCAGATCAAAAAAAGAATATGTTTTCGTATTTTGAGAACAAAGATACATCATGAATGTTTTGAATTATTTGCGACATATTAAATATCAGTAATCCGACTATAACACATACAGAAATAATACCAGAAAAATATCTTAAAAAGGAGTATGATAATACCATGCCGTGTAGTATCTTAAGAAATGGACAAGAAAATAATATCAAACTCCTTTCTTTATGAAATAATTTCCAAGAAGAAATAGACTACATACATCAAATTTTTGTATCAAAGTGAGCAAGCATACTTTTATACAAAAATACCTCATCAATTGATGAGGTGAATAAGGAATTAAAAAAGAGAGGAGTAAATTCATACATCTATCATCCGATTGATTCCTTTTTATCACTGCATCGCTTCTTTTATATACTCTCCAAATGAATTCAATTCAAGCGAAAAGTATGAATACTCTATTTAAAAATACTTATATGGTTGCAAGATACAAAACAAGGAAATTTGGATGAATTAAAATTCTATGGGGATGAGTATAATGAATCATTACTCCTGAGATGTAATCAAAATGATATTGATGAATATTTCATAAATCATCAAATCGATTCCTGTAATAAAGCAGATACTATTGTATGATCCCAGAAAGAATGTTTTGAAATAACGAGTGCTATAAAAAAAACACACCATAGGAATCTTATTATTGGTGATATAGGTTTTATGGAATCGTCTATTCGTGAAGCCTTAAGTATTCATATTCAGTTCAACGAAATAGAAAAATTTCTGATGATAGAAATGAGAAGAGATGAGAGTGAAGAACAATTAAAAGAAAAAATCTTCTTTCATCTCAGTATAATCAAAGATTATATAATACGGACTGCGATAAAAAATACAGAAGAAAATAGACAATCAAAGAATGAATACGCAAACAATGTTGAAACATATCTTCTTTCACAAGAAATGATATGGAAAGAAGGAAGAGAAACTCTTATATTAAGTGCAAATAGTCTTTATAATTCCTGGAGTCAATTTATTAAAATACTAAATAAAGAAATTTTTATAGAATATAACTCATCTATTTATAGCATTCAAACATATATACAAACCCTATGTACATTTATCTGCAGAAAGAATGAGAATATATCAACCATCCTTCGGAAAGATTGAGATACTATCTCTTTAAACATTATAAAGCGAAATATATCAGATGATTTTTATTCATTGGTACATGACACTCAGTATGAGAATATATTTTTATACTGAATATACATCCATACACCAATTATAAGTAAATTCATACAAGATCAGCTGAATTGCATGAATGAAATACATCATATACAAAATAAAAACCACAATACACCGGTAATACATTTTTTAGCATGAGAAAGAAATATAAACGGAATTATTCAGAAAAATCATGGAATATGAGGGGTTGCAATTATTGCTCCAAATATGAAAGAAGCACGTGCACTTCATTCATATTTCAAGAAATCTCTTGCACAATATACCATACTAAGTCAGTGACTTTCTGGTGGAAAAAGTAAAATTTTTTCAAATTTTTATAAAAATCCAAATAATTCAATTATTATAGGAAATCTTTCATTTTTTCTCCAGGAAACAACTTTTTGGGAATCAATACGATCTGTTATAATCATAAAAATACCATTTGAATCACCAAATGATCCCTATTTCTTAGGAAAAACATATGAAATGCATAATAGTTTTCTAGAATATAATTTTCCAGTTACCCTCCATAAGATGAATTTTCTTATAAATAATATAACAAAATATCATTTTTCATTACCCATATGGATAATGGATGAGAAAATATCTCTCACTGAGTGGGGATGAAAATTTAAAAATGAAATTACAAATTAATTTACATATCTTCTGATATATACAAATGATTTTTTAATTTTATGAAAATATATATTGAAGAAAAAAATGCACACGACAATAAGAAATACACGTGATTTTTTGCAAAAAGCATCCTTTCATGATATTCTTAAAGACAAGTTAGCATTTTCCCATATTTTCATATGACTGAACTTACTCCTCCATGACAAGATGGAAAAGATGAAAAGAAATTTATAAATACAAATACTCTATTCAATAAAAACTCAGGTGATATTGATAGTCTTTTTGCTGATATAAAAACAGAAGCAACTTGAAGCCTGTTTAAAATAAGAAAAACCTCACTCGTACCAATAGCGAGCATCCTTACAACTATAACGTCAATTACTGTAATGGTATTTTTATATTTTCTAGGTGATACATGGATTCGATTGAAAGAAGATAATAGTTTTATTATAAACTATCCATTTCTTTGTACTTATATTACCAAAGGGATTACTATTAATACTGATTCAAGTAAGTGTGAAACAATAAAAATGATTCATGCACGAATAAATAAAGAAAAGGATGGAATTGAATCTCAAATAATTGATAAACTATATACCTATATTCCTCTGAAGGTACGTGAAAATACATTTGTGTTTAATAATTCTCCTGAAAAAAGATTAATTGATAAAATCCAATCTGAGAGAATTTTTATACAAGATATTATTAATCAATTTGATAAAATCCAAAAAACCACAACATTTAAATGATGAGATATTGATTGTAGTGCCCTTTCAATTACTGAAGATGGAAATGTAAATACAAACTGTATGATATTTGGTCTTGGTATTGGAAATGGGTCATCTCGTATAGAAGCTATAAAATTCATAGAAAGAATATCACAACCTGAGCAAAGTAATTTTATGCTTCTCAATCCGCCAAGTGCTTTAGCAGTATCAGAATATACAAATAATGACTCTGGTATAAAAAGTATATTTAGCACTCAGACCAATCTTATGCTCAATTTAAAGTATATTAATAATCTGAAACGATAATCACTAATTTTTAAAAAACATGTGAACTCCATCTGGAAACATACAACAACTCAATAGTCTCAATGACGAGCTTATGCTCAAAAGACAAAAACAACGGGCTATTAAGGAAATTATAATCAATATCGTTATTCTTATTGGAATAATGATAGCGGGATATTTTTATATATACCCGCAAATATCGGAAATTTCTTGGGAACAAGAAAGCCTTACGGCCATAATAAAAGAAAAAGAGACTATACAAAGAGATTGAATTACCGATATAGATAAGCTTTCAAATTTAGCACAACGACTAAAAAAACCCGCAAAAGAAATTGAAGCATTTTCAAAACTGATAAAAGCCAACTCTTGAGCTATTGCTCCAATTATTATAAAATCTGCAAAAGAGAAAGAATGAGCCTATTTACCATGGCTCGAAAAACAAATGGTAGATGCTCCAGAACTTCAGAAAATTATTGATGCACAAAATGCTATTATTGATAATATAATCCCAAGTATTTGAGAAAATGGGCTGGATTATCAAAAAAAACCATTTGCTATGAAACAACTTATTGAATATGTAGAAAATATACTCTTTGCTCGATTTAAATTATATAATTATTGATCTCTTGGTATTCCTGATATTAAGTTTTTGAATAAAACAGAAAATATTTGATACTTTGATATATCATTTTGAGAGTTGAAATGAACCAATAAAAGTCTTTTGAGTTTTATACGTTATATTCAATGTTCCGGATATGAAAAAAATGATATTATTCCGGAATGATGTCCACAAAAATATAATCCACCGAGAAATTCCCCTGACATGTTTGATAACATCCTTATGGGTATAAATAATTTAGCCTTTACTCGACCTATAACGAATGAAAATGAAAAAAATACACTTACAATTTCCATTCGAATTTATGTACGATGAATATCAGCAAAAGATCTTCTTATAGTTAAAAAAGATTTACAAAAAGATTTACAAAATGTTAAAGAAATCACAGATAGGGAAAGAAATGTACTTTTAAGCTGTACAACGTCAAGCTGTAAAGATCCCAAAAAGAATATGGAACACCAAAAAGAATATTCTACTATCATGGGACAAATTCTTATCCTTGAGAAAAAAGTCTACGATATGATTCTATCAAATGGGAACATCCCACAACAAGTGCAAGAACTTGGAGTTATTAAGAAAGGTATAACACAAATCAGATTGAATATTGAAACTATAAAAAGAACAAAGGAAGAGCTCAATCTACAAAAATAATTATAAAAATCTGTATATTTAAAAAATAATACCAATATGAATGATAAGACTATTGAAAATCTCCGTGAACAAATATATAAATGAGAAAATATTCAAAGCATTTGTGATATGATCATTAATGCAGGTGTTGAAAATAAAGCCTCTGATATTCACATAGAACCACTTACTGCCGTTGTACGATTACGATATCGTGTCGATGGTGCACTGCGTGAAGTTCTTGAATATCAACCTTTTCTTCATCCACAAGTAGTTGCCAGATATAAGATTATGGCGAACTTAAAAATTGATGAGTCTCGTATGCCACAAGATGGACGTATTTCAACTATCATTGAATGACGTGGACTTGATTTACGTGTTTCTACTCTCCCAACAGTACATGGTGAAAAAATTGTAATGCGTATAGTAGATAAAAGTAAAAAAATTCCAGATCTTGATCAACTTGGTATCGAATGACACAATAGAAGAGTTTTGGAAGAAGCTATTGCTCTTCCAAATGGAATTATTCTTACAAGCTGACCAACTGGTTCTGGAAAATCAACTACACTCTATTCTTGTCTTACCCGACTGAATAAACCAGATGTTAATATTATGACCTTGGAAGATCCAGTGGAAAATCAAATTGATGGAATTAATCAAAGTCAAGTATTTCCAGACATTGGTTATACATTTGCATGAGGACTTCGCACTGCTCTTCGTCAAGATCCAGATATTATAATGGTTTGAGAAATTCGTGATCATGAAACAATTAATATTGCTATTGAGGCAGCATTAACATGACATTTGGTAGTTTCAACTATCCATACGAATTCAGCCTCAGAAACGATAACTCGTATTATTAATATGGGGATACAGCCATTTCTTCTTCCTGCCGCGGTGAATGGAATTATTGCACAAAGATTGATCCGACGATTATGTCCTGAATGTAAAAAACCAGTTCATGTTCAGGATCTAGATGCTCATATGCAAAAAAAGATACAAAAAGCACTTTCAAGAACAAATAAAGAAGAGTTGTTTAGTCGAGTTCCAAAAGAAATTTTACAGAATCCTGTTTTCTATGAAGCTGTTGGATGTGAAGCATGTGGGAATATTGGGTATAAATGACGGGTTGGTATTTATGAGATCTTAGAAATTACTTTAAATATCAAAAAGATGATTCTTGATGGGGCGAGTGCTACCATGATTAATGAAGTGGCAATTAATGATGGCATGATATCTTTGGAGCAAGATGGTCTTATGAAATGACTCAATGGACTAACCTCTCTTGCAGAAGTGTATGCAGCAGCCAAAGAAGAAGATTAATTTACTATTTATTAAAGATTTTATATGGTTGATATTGTAATTTTAGATTCACAAACTGGAAATATTGAGAAAAAAAGCGGTTTTATACTATCCAAATGGTTAAAACAATTTTCAGGGAGTACAAAAATCGGTCTTCGTCAAAAAGTGATTTTTTTTCGAATGATGGCAACCATGGTAAATGCAGGTATGACTGTTTTAAAATGACTTTGAGCCCTTGAAAAACAAGAGAAAAATCCGGCTATGAAATTACTCTATAGTACACTCATGGAGAGTCTTCAAACAGGTAAATCTCTTAACGAATCACTTAGAGATTACTATGGAAATTTCTGAGATGCTGAGGTTTCTATTATTGAAGCTTGAGAGAAAACTGGTAAACTCAATACAGCACTTATTCAAATTGCTGATCAAACTGAAAAACTTGATAGTATTACCCGAAAGATTAAATGAGCCCTCATGTATCCAATAGTAATTGTTGTAGTAATGTTTGCTACAGTAGTCGTACTCATGGTTCAAGTGGTTCCAAAGATTGTGGAAATATTTGAAGATAAAAGCAAGCTCCCAGAAATGACAAAAATCTTGATTAATATTAGTGAGTTCTTTCAATCTTCATGGCTTCTTATGGTTGCAGTGATATGAGCGGCAATAGTTATGCTTAAAATATGGAAGAAAACTCGCGGTGGGAAATATAAATGGGACTGGATTATGCTTCATCTTCCTGTTTTTTGAGGTATGATTAAGCGTGTTCTCCTCTCTCGTTTTGCTCGAGTATTTTCAAATCTTATCTCTAGTTGAGTATCAATCGTTGAATCTATACGAATTGTATCTGATGCTATGGGAAATGAAGTATATCGACAACGCTTGGTATTATTAAGAGAAGATGTTCGTAAGGGTATTAAAATGGGGGAATGACTTGAAGAAGATCCTCTATTTCCAGATATTCTTGTTCAGATGATTAAAGTAGGTGAAGAAACAGCGAAGATTGGAGAAACCATTATTAAGATTGCTGATTTTTATGATGAAGAAGTTGATATTGCTGTAGGAGCATTGCAGAAATCACTCGAGCCAATAATCATTTTCGTACTTGCCTTTGTAATTGGTTTTATTGCTCTCGGAATCTTTCAGCCAATCATGAACATGGCAAATGTGGTAAGTTGATGATAATACATCAACAAAAAGAAAGACGACTTTTATTTTATAAGGGTCGTCTTTTTAAAAATTTGCATTTTTAGGAAATTATATACAATACACAAGCTTTATTATTAATAATACTCCTTATGGAATTCTCACTCGAAGCAAAGATCCGTAAAGAAACAGCAAAAGAAGCAAGAGCTCTCTGACTTCTTCCTGCAGTTGTTTACGGTAAGGATGTCCCTTCGACGAGCATAAATGTGAATCTTTCTGAATTCATTAAGCTCTATCGACAAACAGGACAGAATCATATAATCACTCTGTCTGTTGATAAAAAGAAGTATCCAGTACTCGTTCATGAAGCACAACGTCACCCAGTAAAGGGGGATTTTCTTCATCTCGATTTTTATGTGGTAAATCTCAAGGAAAAAACACACGTAGAAATACCTGTTAAACTTATTGGAGTATCAAAGGCAGTAGCAGAAGGTGGTGAACTTCATCAAACTCTCAACATGATTGAAGTAAAATGTTTCCCTACCGACATTATTGAATCATTTGAGCTTGATATATCGCCTCTCGAACATACAGGAAAAGTACTTCACGTTTCAAATCTTACAATAGATACAAAGAAATTTGAAATACTTTCAGCTCTTGATGCTGCTATCGTTTCAGTTCATGCTCATAAAGAGCACAAGACTGCTGAGACAACTCAAGAAACAGCGACTCAAGAAACAACTCCAGCTGAATAAGAAATATTTATATATAAAAAATACACAGATGAACTTTCTGTGTATTTTTTATAAAAAGAGTTTACAAAATAAAAAAAACTACACAATATAAACTACTATAATCCTTTTTTTAAATTTATCATGCGTATATTTCTTGTGTGAGAATGAGAAGCTCTTATTGAGCTAAAAGATGTTGTTACAAAAGCTATTACAGCTCTTGGGTTGATTGAGTCTATTGAGATTCAAACATGAAATGATCCTGCCTATAAAATGGAATTATGAATTACTGAAAATCCTGCTCTCTGTATAGAAGAAGAATCTATTAATTTCAAGGATGTTATTTTTCAATGACAAATCCCAGAATATGAAGAAATCTATTCTATGTTTATTTCAATATTAGGAGATGATGACCACAATGAATGATCATCTTGTTGAAGTGGTGGATGTGGAGATTGCTGAAGTGGTGGATGTCACTAATAATAAAAAATACCCTATTGGGTATTTTTTATTATTCGCACATTTTATATAGCTCTGAAAGCTGAATACAAGAAACCCCTAAATCTTTTGCTTTTTTTTCTTTTGATCATGCATCACTACCAATAATAAGATAATCGAGCTTTGATGATACAGAGGTTCGAACTTCTCAATCATTCTTTTCAATGAAGGCATGAATTTCATCTCTTGAAATTTCAGAAAATCATCCTGTTACACAAAAAGTTTTATGAGCAAGTTTTCAATTTTCCGATTTATATACTCATGGGAGTATTATATATATCTCGTTAAATAATGAAGTAACAATATCTCTATTTTCTTGAAAATATTCCACAATACTCATGGCTGTCTCTGGACCAATTTCATGAAGAATTTCTAAGGTTTCAAATGTAAAAGAGAAGAGACATTGAAAGATGTCTTGATTGCTGATTTTATCATTATAAGAAAAGAGACACCCCGCAATATATTGAGCTAATATTTTTCCTGTTTTCTTTCCAACTTGTGGAATACCGAGAGAGACAAGTAATTTTTCAAGAGGTATTGTTCTGGCTTGCTCTATAGAAATTAAAAGATTAGTGACTGATTTTTCCTTGTATCCATCAAGATACATCATTTCTTCTTTATAATTTGAAAGATGAAAAATCGATGAAAAATCAGTAATCCATCATTTTTTAAGAAATAATTCAATTTGTTTTACTCAAAAACCATCTATATCAACTCAATGTTTTCAAACAAATACCTCTAATTTTCCCTGAATCTGAGCTGGACAATGGAGATTTGGACAGTAGATTGCTACTTTTCAGGCATCCTGTAACAGATTCGTAGAACAAATGGGGCATGTTGACGGTCGTAAAACGTTTAGTTCTTCACCTGTTCGAACTTCAGATATAACTTTCACTATCTCAGGAATAACTTCTCATGCACGAATGACAAATACATAATCCCCTATTCGTACATCTTTCTTATTTAATTCATCATAATTATGCAACGTTGCTCGACGAACAACGACTCATCAAATATTGACTGGCTCTAGATTAGCAACAGGAGTAACTGTTCCAGTTCTTCCTACAGAATGTTCTATAGATAGTACCTTTGTTCTCATTTGTATTGCAGGAAATTTATATGCAATCGCATACCTTGGATGATGCTCTGTCATACCAAGTTCTTTCCAGAATCGTAAATCATTCATTCGTATAACTATGCCATCAGTATCAAAATGAAACTGTGTACGATTGGATTCTTGAGTTTGAAATATAAGAAAATCACACAATTTTTCTACCGAATGGTATATATCACCCATAGAAAAATGGATTCCTGAATTTTGTGAATTAAAGCCAGCTTCTTCCAAATATTTTATAATGCTCAAATATGATGTTAAATGAACATCTAGTACATCTGCCTGTTCAATCTCTGGTATTGCATAAGCAAAGAATTGAAGTCACCGCGATCGAGTAATGAGTGGATCAATCTGTCTAAGACTTCATGAAGCTGCATTCCGTGGATTTGCAAAAAGCTTCTCATTATTATCTAAACGAATTTGATTCACAGATTGGAACATTTTATGTGGCATAACTACCTCCCCTCGTACTTCCATCCGCTCAAGAGAATGCCAGATATGAATATTTTTTGGAATATTTCCAATTTCAAAAGCATTAATCGTAACATCTTCTCACTCTATTCAACTTCAGCGTGTAATAGCCTGATCAAGAATTCCATATTTATAAATAAGTGCTAAACCTAATCCATCAAGCTTCGGTTGAACATAGTATTCTATCTCATTTGGAGATCGATCTTTTAAGATATTTCTCATTCGTTTTTCAAAATCAAGTACATCCTCAATAGAATAGGTATTATCCAGGGAAATCATCGGATAAAAATGATGAACCTTCCTAAATTGCCCACTTGTTTTTACTGCAATACGAGCAGTTGGAGAATCTGGATCAAACATTTTATAATCCGACTCTAATCGAGCAAGTGCATGAAACAATATATCATATTCACCATCAGTGATAATGGGAGATTCATTTTGATAGTAGAGAGCATTATGCTCTTTTATTATGGATCGCAATATATCAATATCCTCTACACCTAAACGATGAAGCTTAGTAAGATAAAGATTGGTAATGGAGAGAAGTTCTGTTTGATTCATAATGGTGAGTATAGAAAATGATAGAAAAAGTCCAAATAAAAATAAAAGGTTTACTATTCCGGAATGAAAAATTTGGTTTTTCCCTCTTTTTTCATATAATTTGCAAGCTTTTTTTACTGATATTATTTTCTGAAAAATATTTTATGCAAACAACAAAAAAACAGGTAAACTCATACCTTATTGAGGTTACCGTGAAAGAATCTGGAGTAGAATTTGAAAAATCAAAGAAACAAGTTCTAGACGATATTCGGAATGAATGAAAGGTCAAGTGATTTAAACAAGGATCTGCTATTCCTGATGATATTATTACCCGTGAATATGGTGATGCCTTTATTAATAATCAAGCCATAGATAAAATACTCGATAAGCTCTATCCAAAAATCTTAAAAAAAGAAGGTATAATACCCGTTGCACCAGGAAAAATTACTGAACTCAAATCTACTTCTCCACTTGAAATTATTCTCGAAATTGAAGTTCTTCCCGAGGTACAAATTGATCAAGAAAAAATGAAGAAAGTAAAAGTAACAAAATCATCTGTAAGCATTACCGATGAAGAAGTTACAAGTGAAATAAAAGCTATTGAAAAACGTTTTACTCACTTCCATGAAGCAGGTTCACATACTGAAGATGGTGCCGATACAAGCAATATCTGTATTGAAAATGGTGATCGAGCTACCATCGATGCACAAGGATACGAAAAAAAATGATGAGATGCCATTGCTGAAACACGAGTTCCAAGCTATCAACTTGTAATTGGTTCAAACACATTTATTCCATGATTTGAAGCTGAACTTGTAGGAACAAAGGTGGGAGATACGGTATCTTTTGATATAACCTTCCCTGCTGATTATCATTCTGACCTTTTCAAGAATAAAAAAGTTCACTTTGTTGTACAAATAGAAAAACTTGAGAAACCACATACACCAACATGGGATGAGACTTTTATTGAATGACTTCGAGGAGTAAAAACTGACTTTGAAGGTTTTAAAGAAATAATTAAAAATGAAATCCTTGATAAGAAAAACTATGAAACTCGTGCAAAAGATGAGCATGAACTCCTTACGAAGCTCCTTGAGATATCAAGCTTTGAAGTTGGACCGCATTTGCTTTCTCATGAAGTAGATAAGGTATATTCTGAGCACAAAGAAAACCTCCAATGACAATGATATGATATGAAGGATTATCTCTCTCATGTCAAAAAATCTGAAGAATCCTATAAAGAAGAAATTGTTCAACCAGAGGCAGAAAGAAGACTTAAGGCAGAACTTATTCTTCGAAGAATACGTGAAATAATGGCAATTGAACCATCTGATACCGAAGTTCACGATGAGGTTACAAAAATTATTGCGCAATACCACAGTGAAGATGTTAAAAAGAGACTATTAGAAAAACTCGTACCTGGCGATACTTACTACGAAGAAATTAAATCTCGTGTTGCATATCGAAAAGTTGTTGATCAATTCTTTGCATAAGAAATCGAATATCCCATCTTTATAGGTGGGATATTCATCTATATTGTTATCCTATTATTCCATGAGCTTATATACTCTTCTATTCGGTGATCCAAGTAAGAAACGTCTCAAAAAATATGAAAAAGATATTATTCAGATTAAAGAAATAGAAAATTCATATCGTACAAATATTACAAATATTGAGCAGGTTCAGGCTAAAACTCGTGCCTTCATGTCAGAATTTGAATGACTTGATTGGAAAGTTCAAGAAGACTATCAAGTTATTCGTAATAAAATACATGCACTCAGACATGAGGCTCTAGCACTTCATCGTCGTGCTTGTGAACTCATTTACTGACAATCATTTGAAATCCAACCAGGACAAAATATTACATGGAACATGATTCCATATGATGTTCAGCTTATTGGTGGACTTGCACTTCATGATGCAAATATTTCTGAAATGAAAACAGGTGAGGGAAAAACACTCGTAGCAACAACGGCTGCTTATTTAAATGCACTCGCATGACTCCCCGTACATATTGTAACCGTCAATGATTACCTTGCCCAACGTGATGCTCACGAAATGGGAATTATTTATAAAACACTTGGACTGACTGTTTGAATTGTTACGCACAATCAAGATACCGAATCAAAACGTCAGGCATATAACTGCAATATCGTATATGCTACCAACAATGAACTTTGATTTGATTATCTTCGTGATAATATGACAAGTAAGCAAGAACGTCGAGTAATGAGTCCACTTTTTTTTGCAATAATTGATGAGGTTGATTCCATTCTTATTGATGAAGCCAGAACACCATTGATTATTTCTGCACCGGATTCTGAGCCAACTGCAAAGTATGTAAAATTTGCAGCATTAGCAAAAAAATTAGAAAATACTACCCATTATAAAATTGATGAAAAACAGAAAACTGCTACTCTCACAGAAGTTGGAATAGAGGCTATAGAAAAAATGCTTGGAATTGATAATATCTACGTGAGTCAACATTATAATGATATTCATCATGTAGAGAATGCACTCAAGGCACATTCAGTGTTTCGAAGAGATATTGATTATCTTGTAAGAAATGATGAGATTATGATTATAGATGAACACACTGGACGTGTTCTTTCAGGTAGAAGATACTCAGACTGACTTCATCAGGCGTTGGAGGCAAAAGAATGAGTTACTATTCAACAAGAATCAAAAACTCTTGCATCAATTACATTTCAAAATTACTTTCGCCTCTATAAAAAACTAGCAGGTATGACCGGTACTGCAAAAACTGAAGAAGAAGAGTTCTATAAAATATATCATCTTGAGGTTATTACCATTCCTACAAACAAACCAATGATTCGTCATGATAGACCAGATATACTCTTTAGAACTGAACGTTGAAAATATCAATATGTTGTAAAACTCATAAAAACACTTCATGAACACGGGCAACCAATACTTGTTTGAACCGTTTCAGTAGCCAAAAGTGAATATCTTTCTGATTTATTAAAGAAAGAGAATATACCCCATGAGGTATTAAACGCAAAACAAGATGCAAGAGAAGCTGATATTATTACCTGTGCATGACAATATGGAGCAATTACGATAGCAACAAATATGGCGTGACGATGAACAGATATAAAAATAGACGATCGAGTAAGGAGTATTTCTTGAACCGTGAAAATAGAATGAGCTGCAGGGACTCAAGAATATCCACTCGGTGGACTTTATGTAATAGGGACTGAAAAACATGAAACACGTCGAATAGATAATCAGCTTCGTGGACGTTCCTGACGTCAATGAGATCCATGACTTTCTCAATTTATGCTCTCTCCTCAGGATGATATTATGCGAGTATTTGGTTGAAATAGACTTTTTTCTCTATTAACACGGTTTGAATCTCACCCAGAATGAGATCCTCTCGTTGAAAGCAAGATTCTTACGAAAAACATTACTACTATCCAAAAACAGGTAGAAGGAAGGAATTTTGATGTACGAAAACATATCCTTGAGTATGATGATGTACTCAATCATCATCGTCTTGCAATATACAATAAAAGAAATCGCATTCTTGAATGAGAAAGCATTCATGCTGAAGTGATTCAAATGGTTGAATCAGAAATCGAACGGCTTCTAGATATAAATATATCCGAGAATGAGGTTTTCAATTTTTCGGAAAATATCCCTAACATAATACAAGAAATAAATAATTTTGCGGAATGACCTATTGTTTCGGTTGATACGTATTCAAATCTCACAAAAAAAGAACAATTTCTTACAAATACTATTCATGCAATACTTGGAAAGATAGAAAACCTTAAAAAAAGTGCAACTGATGAAGAATTTGCTGATTTTGAACGGAGATTAACACTTGCAACCATCGATGAATTATGGATGAGTCATATAGATAATATGGCACACCTTCGAGAAGAGGTAGCATTTGAATGATATGCACAAAAGAATCCACTCCTTGTATATAAAGAACGTGCCTATGATAAATTTGTTTCTCTTTTAGGTGATATTAGTCATCGTGTGGTAAAATGATTATTAACTGCAAAACCTCGAGATTGAGTAGAAGAAGTTCGACTTGAAGAAACCCTTCTTTCTATGTTTGCTGAAAATGCAACGGAATGATTCGATACAAATGCAACAAATACACTTCCAATTTGAATGGAAAGAAAAGAGAATTCTACCATTGAGGATGGAATTCGAATTACTCATACAACAAACAGTCAAAAAGATACTCATACATATCCAGAAGTTGGAAGAAATGATCCTTGTTCATGTGGAAGCGGAAAAAAATATAAACAATGTCACTGAAAAAATTAATTTATTATATATTCAAATTTTATGAATAAAGATACAGAAATCATCGAAAATCCCGAAGATATAAATCAAGAATTAGAAAACTCTATGGAAATCATTCAATGAACTCAAGGGGGAGATGATTCCGTAAAACCTGAGGAAGAATCTTCTTCAGGTTTTTGAGAAATTTTATCATTCCTACGAGATATTGTAATTATCATTATTCTTGCTCTTTCTATTCGAACATTCATAGCATCACCATTTCAAATCAAGGGTCAATCTATGGAAAATAGCTATCATGATGGTGAATATATATTAGTTGATCGATTCTCTTACTTGCAAACAAATAAACTCCAAACATACCCATATAATACAAATATTACAGATAAACTTACAAATGTATTTACAAATTTCTATAATTATACCTTTGCAAAACTCCCGGTTCATATTGGAGATCCTAAAAGATGAGATGTTGTCGTAATAACTCCACATGTAGATATACAGAAGCAATACTATATTAAACGGGTTATAGGAACACCTGGTGATGCTATTAAAATCGAGAATGGAAAGGTCTTCTTGCGCCCAAGTGAAAACAATGGAAGTTGAGAATTCATAGAACTTCAAGAAGATTATTTATCAGAAACAAATAAAAATGGAACCTACTTACCTCCAAGTATGTGAGAAGAAGTAAAGGAGGAATTCATAATACCTGAGGGAAAATATTGGGTTATGGGTGATAATAGGCAGAATTCTGCCGATTCACGTTCTTGTTTTAGAAGTTGTTCAATTCAAAATAGCGAACACTATATAAAAAGGGGTGATATTCTCGGAAGGGTTCTTTTGGATTTTTGATATGTACAGATATTCAAAAAGGATGAGAATGGTTTTCATATTCAAAAACCAACTATCGTATATCCTCCTCGTTGGCTTAATCATCCAAAAAAATGGTCGTACCCTGAAATCCTTAAAAATTAAAGGAAAACTCCATTTACTATGCTATACCTTATAAATAAACCGAAAGGCATTTCAAGTTTTGATGTCATCCGTATGTTGAGAAAGAAATTCCCTAAAAAAACCAGCATGTGACATACTGGGACCCTCGATCCTCTGGCCGAATGATCTATGCTTATAGCAACTAATAAAAGTACAAAACTGATTCCTTATATTGATTGATCTAAGAAAACATATGTATTTACTGTTTTCTTAGATGGAAATACTGCAAGTGGAGATTTGTGAACAGAAATTATTCATTTTCCAAAAGAATATGTAGAAGAAAAGAGGATGAATATATCTCATGAAATCATAAAAGAATACATAGAAGTGAGCATTCTTGGAAAGCAAACGCAAATTCCACCAATTTATAGTGCAATTCATATTAATGGAAAAAGAGCATATCAACTTGCTAGAGAAAATATTTCCCTAGAAATGAAGGCAAGAGAAATTGAGATATATAAATCAAGAATGATAAATTTTTGTTATCCTTCTGTCACTATTGAAGTGACAGTTTCGTCATGAACATATATCCGATCACTTGGAATGGATATTTGAAAACATTTTTGACTTGGATGATATATCACTTTTCTTCAACGTACTTGTATTCATAATATGCCAATTATTAGTGCCCAAAAAATTGAAGAATTTGATCCAAATATTTCAATTTCATATGATAGTATACTCCATGCCTATATAAAAAGATTCCTTACAAATGATGAAAAAGATGATATTCTCAACGGAAGATATATTGCTAATAATACAAATATCACCGAATGAGCTACGGTATTCTTCATATACGAAAATCAATATCTTGGTATATGAAAGATAGTTTGACAGGATATTATTATAATTCGAAATAATATAATATAAATTCACAGAATATCTACATTCAACTGCTTGACTTTAAAGTATATAGCACTATTATCTTGAAAGATAAAACTTATGAAAAATTATATTCTTTTTTGCATATCTGTAACCTTTCTTTTTCAATGAGCCACATGGGGAAGCTCATCTTTTTTGTATGCAAATTATGAGAAGAATATAATCTCTTGAACTTGAGAGGAAATCGAAAATAATTCGAAAGAAATTCCATCTGAAACTGGAGGAATAGATATGAGTGATGATGAAGAAACTGCGACAATAGAGATTATTAATATAAAATTATTTGGAACTTATAAATTAATTCTTGATAAAAAACTCAAGAAAATAGATAACTCAATCTCTGACCTTCCCACTGATACAAAGATGAAAATATATCAAAATATAGCTAAAAATTTTGATAAGCAAATTGATGTTCTTGAAAAACGAAAAGAAATTTCTCCTACAAAGAAGGTAAACACGAAACCAATTGATGTTATAATACAAACTTACACTTATATGCGAAATTATTCACTCAAAAAAGTAAAGTGAATACAAGAAGATATTGAATAAATCTTTTGAAGAACGAAAAATTTCCATATCATAGTATACATACTCATTATACTATGATATTTTTAAAACTATGAGCTCAGAATTAATTCTTTGGATCAAAAAGATTATAGTCATTTTATTTATAGGTATTTTACTCTATATATGATACCTTCTTCAATCAATTATTTTAATGATATTCCTTTCTGGATGCATAACAATCGTTATACATCCAGTTATTGAAAAAGGAAATAAATATCATATTCCTGATTGGCTTACTATCATAGGAATATATACGATTCTCTTTCTTTTCTCTCTTGTAGTTCTTTGAACTATTATTCCAATCTTCTTAGAATATATAAGTAGCTGAGTTTGAGCCCTTACCTTATGGATATGAGAAACACAAAGAACCTATGCGCTTGAATGAATGAATGGATTTAATATACCAAACATAATACAAGAAACGATCGAAACCCTCATATGACACGCAAGTCTTGATAATATATTTAATCTCTTACAGAAGAATGCAGTAGCTATTCAAGATTTTTTAAAGAATTCCATCACCATATTAACAAATAGTAGCATTACTGTTATCGGTAGTATTGGAAATACAATTATACAAGGTTTTATACTTATAATTATGTCATTTCTCATGGCATTAGAAAGAAATCATATTGGGAAATTCATTCTTTCAATCGTTCCAGATGAAACAGGAGAATATATTAAAAAGCAATTTCATTGAACTCAGAATATCATAGGACACTGGCTTTATGGTCAACTTGTTCTTGGTGGAAGTATATTTCTGATTACCCTTATAGGATTATTAATAACAGAATTTATCTTTTCATTCCATACAGGGAAAATATTTACTCTCGCATTAATAGCGGGGATTATGGAATTTATTCCATATGTATGACCACTTATTGCGTTACTTCCAGCAATCATTATAGGTATATGAATATCATGGAAAGTTGGACTCATTCTTTTGATGCTCTATATTCTCATTCAACAAATAGAGAATAATATATTAGTGCCTTGGGTTATGAGTAAATCACTTGAGCTTTCCCCTTTTCTTGTTTTTATTGTCATGATATCATGATGATTGATTGGATGAGTAGTTTGAATAATCCTTGCCATTCCAGTTGCAGCCACCATTCGTATGTTAGTTCTTGACTTTATTCGCAAACACAAAGATTTGGAATTCATTGAAGAAAATATTCCAGTCAAACCCCATCCTATCCGGAAAATGATTGCTCACATAAAAAAATAACCCTTATGAGGGTTATTTTTTTACAGGAATTTGTTGAAGATGAATCTCTTTTAATATCTTCTCTACAATCTCACGATCATTCCAAGGTATTGGTCAGTTTTTGGTAACCTGAGTAGTTTCAGATCATTTACCAGCAATAAGAATAACATCATTCGGCAGAGCCATTATAAGTGCAGTTCGTATAGCATCTCATCTATCTGGAATTATCCAAAAATTCTCTCCCTCCTTTCGCATTATTCCAGCTGAAAGTTCTCGAAGAATTTTGAGTGAATCTTCTGTATAGGTATCATCATCAGTAATGATGATATTATCTGATAATTTATCAAGTACCCGTCACATTTTTGGTCTTTTTGTAATATCCCGATCACCAGTTGCACCAAAAACAGTAATAATTTTTCCCTTTTTACGTTTAGAAAGGGTTTCTAAAACATTCTTCAATGAATCTTCTGTATGGGCATAATCTACAAATATATCAATTCATCGATTATTTGGTATCATTTCCATACGTCATGGAACACTATCAACTACATCAATAGCCTTTTGTATTTGCTCAACGGATAATTGTTGTGAGACTAAAACGCATGTGGCCGCAAGAATGTTCATTACATTAAATTCACCTGGAAGTTTTGTGTGAATTTGAAAAGTATTCGATGGCATTTTTACAGTAAAATATGTTCCATCTTCTTTTTCAATAATATCTTTAGCCGTCACTTGTGCTCACCTTTGAAGTCAAAAGGTATACATATTATCTACAACAATATCCTTGTTTATAAATTCCTGTGAATATGGAGAATCCATATTCACAACTCATATCTTCTTAACTCCACGACGGATTCCTTGAGAATACAGGGCAGTAAATAACTTTTGTTTTGTGGAAACATAATGTTCCATCGTTCCATGAAGATCAAGATGATCTTGGGCAATATTTGTAAGAACAGCTACGTCAAATCGAAGTCAAAAATTTCTATGAAAATGAAGAGCATGACTTGAAGTTTCAATAACAGCATAGTTACATCATTGTTTTTGAGCTTTCTTTAAAAAATCCCATAACACAAAAGGGGATGGTGAAGTCATCTTCATTGCATTATTCATCATTTTCCCATCAATCATCATATTTGCTGTTGAAAACATACACGTTCTCTTTCCAGAAAGCTGTAAAGCTCGAGAAATAATGTTTGTTACCGTAGTTTTTCATTTTGTACCAGTAATACCAATTACTATCATATCTTTTGCCGGATTTCCGGAAAGATAAAATGCTATAATTCATTTACAATAATGCCATGTGGAACGCAATGAACTATTCACTGGAATAATCTTTCGAAGAAATGTAATCATATGAAAAAAAGGTACCGTTGAATTTTATAAAAAAGTGGGTACAATTCAAATGAAAGTAACAGAAATAACCAATTATATGAAATTTTTAATAGAAACTGGAGATGCAAATACAATTCTCCGAAAAATAAGTAAAGATGTACTTATTCATGAATTGCCTGAATATAAAAAAATAGCACAAGAAATGGTACGTTACGTAAAAGATCCAAAGAATGGATGAGTATGACTTGCAGCCCCTCAGATAGGCATTAATAAGCGTATTATAGCATTATCCCTTATGCAGACATACGATGATGAGAATTATAAAACTATTGCCATGATAAATCCAGAAATCTTTCAACATTCTCAAGAAAAAGGAAGAGATGAAGAAGGATGTTTATCGGTACCTTGAGAACATTGAGATGTTGAAAGGTGGATTTGGGTAAAAGTTCGATATCAAGATGAAAAAGGAAAAGAACAATCACTTCTCTTAAAAAATCTAGCAGCAAGAATTCTTCAGCATGAAATAGATCATCTTGACGGGATTCTTTTTACAGACAAAGTCCTTTAAAAAAAGAATCCCGATTTCTCGGGATTCTGCATTGGAAAGTTATTTATGCAAATGTATTTGAAACATTTTTCAGAAGAATTCTTCTATCTTCAGGGAATTTAATATTCTCTAAATAGGATATAACTTTCTCAAACATAGCATATGGATGAACTTTTGAAAAAAGAAAACTATTCCCTTCAAAATGAATAGGATCAAATTCATGGAGTGAAGAGGAGAGATGATTTACCCGAGGAAGGATTGGAACTACTCAAGCACGCATAAGGGCCATAATATCAACATTGGAAGATGTATCTGCAACAATAAAAGCATCAAATCCAAAATATTCATCTGGACCAAGAGAATTTACTGCAACTACGTTTTTTAATGACACTAAAACATCTTCTCCTATATATATAACAGCAATATCCGCAACACTACAGGCCTCTAGAAGTATTGCACGCGCAGTGATATCTTGAATATCCAGAAGTATACAGGCACGAACTGAAGAATCTATAGAGTATTTTTTGAATATTTGTTTCTTAGATACGTTCTTTTGTTCACGAAGAGTTAACCCCTGAGAAGTTGTTTTCATAAAATGAATATATTTGTATAGGTATGTACATAAGCATAGTAGCATAAGAAACATATTTTCGCGAATATTTTTCCTTGACAGGGTAGAAAATATTGTACACTAATCCAAAATACAACTTTTGATATCATAAATCCCCTCTATTCCCATGCATAAAGATTTCTGGAAAGAACAAGCACAGAAAGAACCCATAGTAGCTTTAGCACCCATGGATGGATATACTGATAGTCCATACCGTCAAATAGTAAAAAATATTGCACCAAAAACAGTTGTGTTTAGTGAATTTTATAGTGCCGATTGACTCGTTCATTCTAAAGAACTCCAAAAAAAAGCTCTATCACATGTAAATCACGAACATCCGCTCATTATTCAAATATTTGGAAAGGATCCAGAGAAATTTCGTGAGGCTGCCAAAATAATAGAGTCTTGGGGGATTACTGGTATAGATATTAATATGGGATGTCCTGCAAAAAAAGTGGTAAAAAGTGGTCATGGATCAAGCCTCATGATTAATCGAGATACCGCATTTAAAATTGTTGAAGAAATGGCAAATGCAGTGAAAATACCCATTTCTGTAAAGACCCGACTTGGTTGGGAAAATCATGAACTTCTCATTGATTTTTGTAAATGATTAGAAAATGCTGGTGCGAATCTGATTACAGTTCATGGAAGAACCTATAAACAGGCTTTCACGTGAAATGCTGATTTTACAGGAATTCATGAACTAAAACAACAAATGAATATTCCAATTCTTTGTAATGGAGATATTAAAAATTATGATGATGGATTGCAAAAAATTATTCACCCAAATAATCAAACAGAAAATACATCCTCCTATAAAAATATTGACGGCTTTATGATAGGACGAGCAAGTTTTTGAAATCCATGGTGCTTTCTTCCATGAAA
>CAKZJF010000029.1 GCA_936941205.1 uncultured Candidatus Altimarinota bacterium
ACCTGGATATAGTGAGCATCAACTTGGACTTGCTGTTGATCTTTTTGATCCAACAACAGAATGAAACATTGCAAAAAATAAACGATATCGATCATATGTTGCTTGGATGCAGAAAAATGGTCACTTTTATGGATGGCATCAAAGCTATCAAAAATGAGCAGAAATAGATAGTTATGAAGTAGAGCCTTGGCATTGGAGATATCTTTGAGTAGACTTTGCTACTGAATTAAAAGATAAAAATATGACCTATGCAGAGTATTATGAATTATATTGACAAAAATAAGTTTTTTAATAGTATTTAATTACCAAATTTTTTAAAAAAGGAGTCGCTATGAGCGAAGTTGGTTATGTAGGAGGATCGTTGAATTTTTCTCGTATGTATGAATCACGTGAAGTGAAAGATGCACGAGATATATCAAGATCTGAAAAAACAGAAGAAAGTCCTCAAATTACCGATGAAAAACGTCGTGAAGCTGCAATAGCTTCAGGAATCAAAGTTGGGACTGTAGTGAATACTACAGCATGAGGATTTTTATATAAAAATCGTTTCTTTTGAAACGATTTTTTCTTTGAAAAAAATATGTTACTCTAATATTGACAATATATATATTTTTAATATAAATATACAGCCATTTCGGTATATTACAAGGAGATTCTCATGAAAATTGCAAAGATACTCTCATTCGTTCTTGTTGCTTGTTTTGCTTCACTTTCTGTATATGCAGATGAGTTTGCAAGTAAAACAGAAGCTCAAGCAATGGTGGAAAAAGCATTGAAGTCTGTAAAAACTGATCGTGTTGGTACGACTGATGCTATCAATGCAAAGGTGAAGTCATGGGTTGATCGCGATCTGTATCCTGTTATTTATGATGATACGGGTACTGTGATTGCTCATGGGCAAAACAGCAAAATGGTCGGGAAAAATCTGATTGATTTGAAAGACCCGAAAGGTAAGGAATTTGTTCGTGAACGTATGGAAAAAGCCAAGACCAATCCAAATGGTTTTTGGCAAGAATACGATTTCACTGATCCTGTTTCGAAACAAGTCAAGCCGAAAGAAATGTATTGCAAATCGGCTGATCCAAAAACTATTGTTTGTGCCGGT
>CAKZJF010000030.1 GCA_936941205.1 uncultured Candidatus Altimarinota bacterium
GGAATATGGACTATTTCATTAATATTTACAGTAACTATTCATATTGCAATAAATAGTTGTTTAAATGTTCGGATATAATCCGTTTTGTATGTATTTTTCATGATTATTTTATTAGTGAGTATTTAATATCTACATTTACTGATTTTCCAACCTTTGTAACTTTACGATGTGTTACAATATTATATCATTCCTTTCTGAATTGGCATATATAACTTCAATATCTTAGTATGTATGCTTTAATAAAATCAGCAGGTAAAACATACTCTTTACTTTGTAGTATTTTAAGGACTCTTTCTTTTTGAGTGAGTCACTTGTCATTGTTGAATAGATTGAACATAAATTAGTGAGTTAGTTGATAAAGTTGATCCTCGAGCTGTACTTCTCTGCGAGTCAGGTGAATCAAGCAATCAGTCGGTCTTTTATACTTGTCTCTATTATGCTTAATATAAGCAATTCAGCTTCTGCATTTATCGAGAGCTGTTCGAACATGGTATTTAGTCATAAAATATAGGTTAGAAAATATACCATAAAGCCATCATTCATAGCACTCTTATTGTCTTCTAAAGACGAGCCTATATGTGAATGATAACTCTAGTTATATTCGGTCTTGATGTTAAAGTACGATTGAACATAAGTATTATATAAGAATTATTACATAATTGCAAATATAAACACTTGCAAAAGTAAAAAAGAGTGTTGTTATACACTCTCTCATACCTCAGAAGCCTTTAGCTGTCACTTTCTTATAACTCTCATATAAGTATTTTCCCAGCCATTTAATGCTGATAAAATCTTTACAAACTCATCTTCTTCAAGACAAGTTCTTGTTTGGCTATCTGAAAAAGCTGATACTATAGTATGTCGGTTTATCTTTGTAATCCATGCAATATCATCATAAGATAGTCTCATACGCTTCATCTCTTTTCTTATTTGCTCTTTGTTTAGTTTAATTTTCATACTCTTAGTGGTAATTTTATAAATGGTTTCATTCAAACATAATATTCTATGTTTCAAGCTGATGGTAGATTTTCAATCATATCTTTATATTCTTGTACTATATCTCTATCTGATTTCTTTGGTATTCTTCTTCTTTCTGCCGATATTCTTTGTGCTTTTGCTCTTTGTTTACTTATAACATATCATGGAAGTTTTCATAAGTTATCATATATTCATTTTTTTCATACTCCGTATTTTATAGCAAACTCTCAAAGTCATATTTCATAGTATTCTTTTTTTAGATCCTCAATGTTATGTTTACTCCATTGAAAGTTCGGTCTTTGTTCTCTATTAGTTCCCATAGGTTTCAATAAGGTTAAGCCATTCTGGCGTGTCTTGTCTTGGTAGTGGATAACCAAGTTCAGTAAAAAATAATTCAATATCTCTGAAAAACTCAGAGAAGCGTTTTCGATTCATTTCACTTGTTCTTTCTAAGATTGTTGAGAGTGTTTTCTTTCAGTTTAGTTTTACATACTTTCGCTTACTCGCAAACTTCTTTTTCATAAGCTCTTTCAAGGCTTCTATATCATTTCCAGTCTCTTGTGCTATGTATGATAAATATGCGTGAAGTAACCGATTCTGTTCTAGGTTACGAGGTGGAGAATACGGCTTAATACTATACTCTCCATCTGGTAATTCAAGACACTCTCTAAGTCCTATGTATTTGTCTCACTCCTTACGGAAGATTGTACGTTTCATAATTATTCTTCTTTTTGAATAAATGTTCAAAATGTTTTCTTGCAATTATCACAAACCCATCAATCATTGTATTCTGAATCTCATATCATGGTTATATCCTCACTATCACAATAAGGACAATGTGTGGAATATGTTTTCATACTAAAACGGAATCGAGTTAATATCTATTTCCTCACCACCATACTTGCTCTCACGAGTCTTTGCTTCTGGTTTATAAGTATTGATAGCACAATATGGTTTTCCGTCTTTACCTTCCAGAACATCTATATAAACATATCATTTATCGTTCTTCTTTTCGTTCAATTGTTCTCGATCCATTCCATTCAAATTTAGAGCAATACTACCAAGTACAAAACTAGGAGCATTCTCACGAGGTTTATTGAAGTAGATTCCCTTAGGAAATTCTTTTTCAGCCATATATAAAAATTAAAAGTAAATTCTCAATTAAGAGAGGCAAAGAATATAGTAACAATCATCGTACATATCAGGAAGATAGATTGTAAGTTTATGAGTCTGTACCATGTTTAACTCTATTCGACTTAGAATAGTTATATGATTTCACGAGTTATTCATTTACCCGACATGGCTACTCTAAGAAACGCTACTGATATTCTTATGGATATATTCTTTACCCCTCTCAATTAGTGTAGGAAGCAAGGTTTGACTTGCAGTTTTATCAAGAAGCTTGCAATCTATCTTGAATGGCTCTATCTTAATAGCTAAGTATACGTCATCTGGGTTTCAGCCTTTCACCATCTATATCAGTATACTTTTGTATTACGGCTCACTGTCCGCCATTCCTACACTTTCAAGAGAGTTGTATCCACATGTTACAATATCTAAAATAAATTAAATCATGGGATACTAGCAATCCAGATTACTGGACTGCATAGTATTACACGAGTTATAGGAGTTCTTTGTTTTCATAGATGTTTCAGATTATTTCAGTGAAGTTAGTATGTGTGAATATGTCTGCTCATCATTCCGTTCAGTTAAAGTAAAAGTCTCAGTATATATTAGAATCCGAATCTTCCTCATA
>CAKZJF010000031.1 GCA_936941205.1 uncultured Candidatus Altimarinota bacterium
TCTGAATCTAACTGGAACATATACTGTAATCTATACATATAGTGATCTTGCTGGAAATACAGGGACAGGTGGACGAACGATATATGTTACTGCCTCTGGAGGAATTGGATCATGAAATATAGTTATTATTCATCAGGATATTTCTGGAACAGGAAATGCTACAGTAAGTACCGGAAGTGTTTTATCTGGTACACTCTTTGACACCAACGGACATACTATCCAAACAACGAGCCCTATCTGAATCCTTTCTATTCCTGGAACAGTTGATTTTCTTACATCTGGTGGAATATGGAATTGAATTCTTATTGCACCAACTGAAAGTAGCTGAGCATCCATGCTAGAATTAACTGAAGTTGGAGTACTCAACAATCTTCCTTCTGATACTGCAACTCTTGATTATTCTCATCAAGTAATTACTACGATTCAAGCCGGAGCAAATGGAGTTTCTATTATTGCAAGCGGATGAGTATTTACCCTATCGTTTCATGTAAGTTCCTTACTTATAAATATCGGTGATACACTCTCAATATTCCGTTCAAACGATGGAAATACATGGACACTCAATAGTCCGATGCAAACATGTACTCTTGACTCCAGTCGTATGTGTACATTTACTACAGATCATCTTAGTTACTTTGGTACAGTTCGCACAACCAGTACTTCTATAACATCTCCAACAGTGCGTTCAAGTGGGGGTGGTGGAGGAAGCCTTCGTGTTGATTTCTGTCCAAATGGAGACACGTCTTCAAGTTATTACGATCGAACATGTGGAACTGAAAATCTAACTGGCACAACCAATACATACGCAAAAAAAATTGAAGAAGTAAAGAAAAATCTCAAGAGAGGAAGTACTTCTTCCCTACTCGAATCAGCAGCAAAGAAACTTGCAGAAGAAGTAATACATGATATTCAGAATAAATATTCTACGCCAAATAGTCGACTTATCGAAATATCAAAAGTTCTCGATATTGCAAAAAACTTAAGAAATACCGAAAAAGATCTACTAAAACGCAATTTTCTCAATCGCTTTATCCGATATATAGAATCATATAAAAATCAACTCAAGGCATTACTCCCTAAAACTGAGGAGGTAATTCCACAAGAAAAAGTAATTCCATATACTCCAACAAAACCAGTAAATGGACCGATTCTTCAAGATACTCCCTATACTGGAATATACCAATATACTACCGTTTCTCATGCTGTGAATATTCATGGAACAAAAGCATATGGAACAGATAATCTTGTTGGAAATATCTACCGAAATGAACGTGTTATCACGGTAGAATCAAGTAATGATGGGTGGTCATTCATTGTATTTCGAGATGGAAAAGCTGGATATATTCGAACTCGCTTCCTTCGAGATGCAACTCGTGAAGATCTTATTCGTGATGGGGTACTCGATGCAAAATATGGAGAACAGCGTACCATTACGGTTGCCAAATCCGTATACATGCGAAAGAGTCCGTATTATGGAGCAAAAATACTTGGAGTTCTTCGAAATGGAGAAAAAGTAACCAAGCTCGATGCGTTAAATAAATTCACTGAAGTACAAACACAAGATGAACGTCAAGGATTTGTAAAATCCCGATACGTAAAATAAGACATACTCATTTCAAATAATCCCCATCCACAAAAGTTGGGGATTATTTGTATTTTCATTAATAATAAAATTTGCAATAACATATTTTTGCATATACTAATTTCATATTCTTAAACATTTCTATGGAAAAAAGAAATACCTATGGAAAGAGTCAGTTCCGAGATTTTCTTACTGAAAAAAAACAATGCTCATTTCATGAGCTCAAAACACACCTGGTTTCAAGTGATATTATGAATCTTGCAACCCTCTATCGCATGATAGATGAACATATTCGCGAGGGATGTATTCATGAAATACGCATTGAAAATGAAAAGTTTTATATTCGTTGCGAACATGAGAAAAAAGAAAATACCGATGAACATATTATACTTTCATACTGTCATGGATGTTGACATGTTGATGAGTTGCATGAACCACAAGATTCATCCATCATTACGAGTGAAACCATCACTCATCGAAAATATTGTACCCTCTGTCATTTATAAATATACCACATATCATGATACCTATAACTATTTTAACTGGATTTTTGGGCTCTGGAAAAACAACGCTTCTCAATCACATACTGAGAAATGCACACTGAAAGAAAATTGCCGTTGTAGAAAATGAATTTTGATCTGCAGGAATCGATGGTGATCTTATCGAAAAATCTACCGAAGAACTTATAGAACTTTCAAATGGATGTATGTGCTGTACCGTCCGAAAGGATTTTATTGAAGCTATCGAACGACTTCTTCAAAGTGGAAAACATATTGATAATATCATTATCGAAGCATCTGGTATGAGTGACCCTCTCCCAATAGCTCAGTCCTTTGCAATGGAAAATATGGGAAATCGTGTCATGTTGGATTCTATTATATGTGTTGTGGATGCAAAAAATATTACTCATAAACTTGTACAAACCACTGGACAAGCTCTTGATCAAATGGAATTTGCAGACTTTATCATTATCAGTAAAAGTGATCTCGTGAATGTATGAGAACTGGATGGAGTGAAAGAAATTATCCGAAAAGTAAATTTTTATGCTCCTATTATTGAGGCTATACATGGAGAAGTTCCTATAAAACTGCTTCTTGATACCGAACGTATCGATGATGAACAAGAAAAAAGAATACAAACAAGTGAAGATTCCCATGTCCATTCTGAGACAATAGGGACCTATCAATATAAAACAACTGGAATTTTCTCGCTTCAATCCCTTGATACTTTCTTTATGGAACTCCCGTATGAAATCTATAGAGTAAAATGATTTCTTTTTCTCGATGAGTTTCCATGAAAAAGAATGATACTCCATAAAACAGGAGGAAGAATAGATGTAAGTGTTGATCAGAATTGGATATGAGACGTTCCGGAAGAAAATGTTCTCGTATTTATATGAGAAAATCTCAATCCCATGATGCTCAATATTGAACTCGCAAAATGTAAACAATAATTCTTAATTTTTTCATATGTCACTCTTTTTTCCTCTTCTTCTTCTTTTTATCATCTCTTCTACTGGGCTGATTCTATATTTCTTCCAAAAAGTAAATAGAACTATTCTCAATCTTCTTATAGCCCTTGGTGCTGGCTCCATGCTCGCTATATCACTCGCACATATCCTCCCAGAAGCACTTGAGATGACTGAAAATGCTATTTATGCATTTATTGGTGGTTTTCTCCTTATATATATAGTAGAAGAACTCCTGACTCCACATAGTCATGATCATGTGCACGGAGATCATTCTCACGAAGATCCACACGAACATTATGAGCATATTGCTATTGTGTCTTGGATTGCTATTTTCATCCATACGCTCTTTGATGGACTCGGTATTCGTGCTGGATTTGGAATGTCAGAAACTGTTGGGTATACCATTCTTTTGGGGGTAGCGATTCATCAGATTCCAGTTTCCCTTTCACTCGCTGCGATATTTCGTGAATCAAAGTTTAAGAAAAATACACAACTCATTTTATTATTTACCTTTGCACTGGCTGCTCCTATTGGATTTTATATTTCTGATCTCATATTATCAGATTCAAGTAGCGTTATTACAGCTCTTGCAACTGCTTTTGCAGGAGGGTCACTCCTGTATGTAGCCACTGCAGATCTTCTACCTGTCATTCACTCAGAAGGGAAAAAGAAAACATCGATAGTTTTGATGTTTATAATAGGACTTGTCGGAATCACTGCTCTCCGATGACTCGAATGACATGCTCATGAAACCGAACATGAAGATATACACCTTGAGAGGAATCATGATATCAAAGAAATGCCTCATGAAGAAAAAGTTCATGAAACAATCGAGAAATAGAAACCTGATATCTTATAAGAAACCTATGAAATGGACATTCCCTTTACAAAACAACTTCCATCAATACGCTCATAAGGAATTAATTTTTTATATTCATCTATGTCAATTCTCGTTATTCATGTTTCTCCACGCTCTGATCGATCACATTCCAGAAAAGTTGCAAATGCACTCATGGAAACTATAGAGGGTGAAACGATTTCTTATGATCTTACCGAAAATCCTCCTCCATTCCTTACGAATAATCAAATCGCATATACCTATGGTTTTTACAAGAAAGAAGACCTTACTGGAGGTGATAAAATTGCCGTAGAATATCAAGAAGGTGCAATTTCTGATCTCAAAAAAGCAGATACCCTCATTATTTCTACTCCTATCTGGAATTTCGGAGTTCCAGCAATACTCAAGGCATGGTTCGATCAAATTATTGCAAAGGATCAGACCGTGAATATCAAGAGTAAGTACGTTTTTGAATGACTCGTTACAAATATTAAGAAAGCATATGTGATTACCGCTTCAGGTGGACCAGTTAAGCTTTTTGGGATTATTCCTATTCCTGGTCAGATTCTTGCTGAAAAAAGCATCCGAAAAATGCTTTCATTAATCCGTATAAAACACGTTACCTTCATACGTGTAGAATGAACTGGAAATGGAAATACAAAAACAGACGCTATCATCTCATCTCTTCGGAAATACTTCTCCCATATAAAAATCCCTCCAAGTTGGAGGGATTTTTATAATATACGTTCCTATTTCTTCTCTTCAACCTTACAATTTTCACAATCTTTTTTCCCAAGAAATCGATCAATAGAAAGACATCCAGCACCTTCACAAAGAAGAGTAAGGGAACCAGCAAGAAGAACAAGTTGGAATTCAATAGCCTTAAATCCTTGTTCCCCAATCTGTGCCCAATGAACAAGATAGATAGCTCCGATCATAATAAGTACCCAACTTGCAGCTGTGAATCGAGCAAAAAAACCAAAAACCATAGCAATACCACCCACGAATTCTCCTGCTATTACGAGATAAGTAATATAAGAAGGTACTCCCATTCCACCAAAGAAACCGAGTGTTCCTTCAAGTCCAAATCCTCAAAAATATCCGAGTTTTTGACCTCCATGATAGATCATTACTGCTGCAATGGCAAGACGAAGAACGGTAAGTCCAAGAGATGGACGAGTTGTAAAAAGTGCCTTCATAAAAAATACGAAAAGAAATAAAACACCAAAAGAGTATATCGGAGTATGCTTGAAATGCAAGTTACAAATAGTTACCGAAAGAATACCTCTCTATTGTATATTTTAGATTATGTCGTGCTGTTCAATATAACTACATGTTGTTTCCCAATCTTTACAGGCAATAGCATTAGGATGATCATTGTATTCATTTCCACTATATCAAAACACATACACTTTTCATTGATATTCAGGGAGAAGATGATGAACAAGTTTTCTATTATCATCGACGATTCATCGAATTTTTGGATGAAGCATATGGAGTATTTCAGCCTTCCATTTGTTTCCATCCGAGTGAACAATAGTATCAGGTCGAAGAATAATTGGTGCATTTGGAAATCCATTGGAAGTCAAATATTCCTGAGTTCATGTTCCAACTACTTCTGGACGAATAGTAATATAGACCGCTATTCGATTTCGTACAGATTCAGTCATTTCCTGAGCTCATGGAACAGGAGTGATTCATTTCTGAAATTCATTATCCATAATTCTTTCTTGCATCCACTGTTTGCATTCTGGGGTTTGCCAATATGCAGGAAAGAAAGAAGAATGCCCATATTTTAGAACGGCATCTTCTGGGGAAAGATTATCAGGATTTCCAAATTGCATAGAAAGATGATATACCCAATCTCGTACCGTCCATGCAAGGGTTTCATCAATATCACAAGCAATTCCATCCTTATGTTCTCATTCGAGAAACTGCTCTGGAGTCAAAATAGGAAATTTCATACAAAAAAATTATACTATATATAATATAGTATAATTTAAATTGTCAATATTTCGATATTATCGAACGCGAGCTCGTACCCATTCAACCAATTCATCAATACGAACTACTTCTTGTTCTCCACTATCACGGTGTCGAACTGTCACACTTCCAGCATTATAGTGTTCATCATCTACCACGATAGAAAATGGTATTCCCATTTCATCGGCTCGATAATATCGTTTTCCAACCGCACCAGTTTCATCATATTCCACCTGAAAGTCACTTGCAAGAAGATCAAAAATAGCCCTACCCTGTTCTGCAAGCTTCTTCACAATTGGAAATACTGCTACCTTAATTGGAGCCACTCGTGGATGAAAACGAAGAACAATACGACTTCCCTCTTCTGTCTCGATTTCATCATAGGCATCAAGGAGGGTTGCAAGAAACAGACGAGTTAAACCAACTGATGGCTCAATTACGTAAGGAAGATATTTCTGATTCGTATATGGATCGAAGTAAGAGAGATCTTGTTTTGATTCTCCCATATGTGCCTTAAGATCATGATCAGTACGATCAGCAATTCCCCAAAGCTCTCCCCAACCAAATGGAAACTTATACTCTATATCAGTCGTTGCAGCACTATAAAATGATAATTCATCCTTTTCATGATCTCGGAAACGAAGATTGGATTCAGTAATAGAAAGGGTTTCAAGAAGAAATTTTTTACAGGCATCTTTCCATGCCGCATGCCACTCAAGGTGTTTTCCAGGAGCAACCGATTCTGGTTCACAGAAAAATTCGATTTCCATCTGTTCAAACTCACGAGTTCTGAATATAAAATTTCCAGGAGTAATTTCATTCCGAAATGCTTTTCCTACTTGTGCAACTCAGAATGGAACTTTTTTACGACTTGAACGAACGATATTTGGAAAATTTACAAATATTCCTTGTGCCGTTTCTGGACGCATATAAATAGTAGCACTTGAATCTTCAGTAACCCCTTGAAATGTTCGAAACATAAGATTAAATTTCTTCACCTCTGTCCAGTCAGCTTCCTCATTATTATTTGGGTTCTTCACTTTTTCGCCGATTAAAACAGCTCCTTGTTGCTCAAAAGTCCAACTCTCAGGAATAAGATTATTGATTGCATAGAGTCATTGAAACCGTGTAAGTACCGCATCACGACTTCCAAGTTCACTTTCTTTTTCATCAATCAGATTCTCAAGAAGTTTATCAGCACGAAAACGTTCCTTCGTTTTTTTATCATCTACGAGTGGATCGGAAAATCCCCCAACATGCCCACTTGCTATCCATACACTTGGATTCATAAGAATGGCTGCATCGAGAAGGGTCATATCAGTTCTCTTTTGAACAAATTCGCGAATCCAGAGATTTTTTATATTTTCTTTCAAAAGACTTCCAAGTGGACCATAATCCCATGCATTCGCGAGGCCTCAATAAATCTCAGATCATTGGTAAACAAATCCGCGAGCTTTCGCGAGATTCACGATTGTTTGCATATCTTTCATAGAAAAAAAGATGAAAAAGTAAATTTTTCCTTTTTTATGTTCTATTTAAAACAATAAAAAAAGACCCATAAGTAGGTCTTGGGACCGGAATATAGACATACCCCCGGCGGTTCCACCCAAGTTCTCTTGGCTTTGTAAAGCCAACAGCAACTCCTATCATATCTATTTATCACTCAACGAACGCCACTTCGTCTCACTGTAATGCGGAAATATGATAACAAAAAAAGTATAAGGAAAATATAAGGAAAATCAAGCATTTTTTTGACTCTATAAAAGAACTGTGCTAATATATTCATGTCCTGAACGAATCCACTCTATTTTTCAATCCTTTTTTTATGACCCATTTTACCACTACAAGCATTGGGGTTGCTCCTTCCACTGCAGAACAATCCATTGATGGTAGGCAATTTGCACCTATTACCTATCGTGTACCTTCTGAAACAACAGCATCAGAAGTTGCTGCTCATCTTGGAGTTTCTGCAAAAACATTTGATAAACATAGTAGTCTTCCAAACTGGGCACATGCAGAAGTAGAACTCCATCCAAATGGAACTATTCGAGTCTTCCGAGATGGAAAAGAACTTATGGTAACACATGCAGTTCGACTTGATCCTCGTCTCCAGAGTCATCTCACTCATACACGCAAAGCAGCAAATGATGCACTTGCCAAGATTGCAGCCTAAATTACAACCTCGGAGCTATACTCCGAGTTTTTCTTATATCCCCCATTATGACAACACAAAATAATGTACCAGAAGGAACTCCCAGTATAACGGTAAGAGGAAAAAATAAAATACATATTAAAAAATATAAATGATTTAATTAATTTAGCTTCAATAGTAGAAAAAGAGGAAAGAAATACGATGGAAAAATCAACCGTAGCTGGAATTTTGA
>CAKZJF010000032.1 GCA_936941205.1 uncultured Candidatus Altimarinota bacterium
GATTCCCAGGCGCTATATTATTCCCAAGAGAAATTATAAGTATTATAGGAAATTTTGATGAGACAATAGGTTCACCAGTAGATATTGATTATTTACTGAGCATTTCTCATTGTCGTAGTTTATATTACCTTGATAAAAAACTTGTTTCCGTAAGGTGGCATGATAATCTCTCAAAAAAATTAGAATTAGATATTGAACACTATAGAAACATAGTCAAATTAGTAGTAAAACATTTCTATGTAATATATAAAGAATTAACCATATTAGATAAAATTAAAATTTATCTAATATACATATATTATAGTAGAAATTATATTCATTTTAGAACTTTTTATTTTCTCATTAATGAGTACTATACATTATTTAAATCCATTTTTAAGTAGTCTAACCATATTTTTTTTAATCAATTATACTTTTTACAATGTTTTTTCCAGAAAGACTCCATATTCCATCTAATAGTTGTGTTCTTGAAATTTGACCAGGTTGATCTCCATTTTATCGGAGCGACATTTTGTTTGATAAGTTCTATGATAATGATGAAGCAACCGCACAAAGTTGATGAACTGGCGTTATCTCAGGGGATAAGCCTCTAATTATTTCGTCCGAAGCTAGATTGCCATTTAAAGATAATGCTTTTGATTATGTAATATGTAGCCATGTATTAGAGCATGTTGAATTAGATGAGATTTCTCATTTTATAGATGAAATAAAAAGAGTATCAGTTAGGGGTTATATTGAGTTTCCAAGTATCTTCTACGAATCATTATTTGACTTTTTTGTCCATAAGAATATTCTTTTTTTGCATCAAAATGTTCTTTATGTGATTTCAAAAGAACAAAGTAAATTGTTTAATGATAGATTTCACTATAAATATTCTCAAATGAGAAATTTACTTTGAACTGATAGATTCTTTAGTCTTTGGATTTTGTTATATAAAAGATTTTTCTTTATATGAGGTGAGTATAATCAGGATTTAAGGGTTCAGTTTATTGAATCTTGAGATGATATACCTAATTTCATTTACCCAGAATCTAAAATAGATATTCTAAAAGATATATGGAATATACTAAAATTTATTGTAATTCGGAATCTCCCGAGAAAGAAATATATTCTCAGTAAGGACATTCTCGAATGTCCAAGATGTAATTGAAAAATGATAATTTCTAAAGATTCATTACTTTGTACTCACTGCAAAGCGACACTTGAGTTACATTAGTTCTTTAAATTTTCTATCTTAAGTATATATATGAAACGATTCTCTCTTACTTTTTATGATAAATTTTTTAATAAAGTTTATGAACCGATGTTGCGATATTCAATGTTTTTTCGTACGTGTATTGTCTATTATAGTTTTTTGAAACGCATGAATAGTCCAGAAGTACCATTAGGGATATTGATAAATAAAGAATGAGAATCTGAATATAATATCAACCCGAACTGGTTTACTGAAAAGAAAACAGTATGAATATCGGGAATTGCTCGATTAAAGAATTCTGCTGATTTTCTAGAAACTGTTATTGAATCCTTTCTTCCATATTTGGATGAAATAATACTCGTTGCTGAACAGGCAAGTGATTGAACCAATGAGATTTGTGAAAAGCTTGCTAAAAAATACCCAGATAAAGTTCGATATTTTTTTTACCCATTTGCTATTCGATTTAGAAATTATGATTGAGATGATCAACCAACAAGTAATAGTATCTACTCTTTTGCATATTTTACTAATTGGTGTTTCTCCAAGTCAAGATATAAGTATGTTATGCGTTTAGATGATGACATAATTCCAATTCCTGAAACTTGGGAGCGAATGCGGCAATATATTTTCGAGAAACTTCCTAATAAATATCTCTTATATTATGGTCTGAATATAATACAGCGATGAAATCGTTATGGAATAATGGAGGCTATGCCTCGTGCATGAACATGGTGAGACAATTGAATATATCCAGTAAGTCAATATTCATACTTTACACAAATGCCTTGAGGTACAGAAATGTTCCATAATCGATTATTATATAAGCCATTTGAATTTGCCTTTTTGCATTTGAAAAATCTAAAGAAGGGACTTTGAACTGCTGATTATGCTGAGAGTGAATGATGAAAATATTTTCAAAATCTCTCTATAAATTCATGATTCGGTGAATTTTCTGATTATGTAGCTTTTTCTTCATCAAGGATATATGAAATTTTACTTGATAATAAAATTATATGAACACGATAAGATACTTTATTTTTCGATCGATACAGACGATTCAGGAGCAATGAATGATTTATTTTCTGAAAGTTATTGTCTGAAAATTACTAGGAAAAAATCTTGAGTTTGTGAATCTTGTTTTTCGCAAAGGAAGTTACTACTTTCGTGGGAGTGATATTGGATTTAAAATGATTGAAGATTCCTATAAATATATAACTCAATCTGATTTTCAAGATAAGTATAATACTCTTATTCATTGACTTGATGATGAAAGTAAGAAGACAATAGAACTTTTCATCCAACATATAAGATTATTTTATCATAATAATATCGTTCATGAAAGTGAGTTATTTTCTGATAGAGAGAAAAACTTGCAAAAAAAATCATTTGAGTTTATGTGAAAAAATTGAATATTGCATCCAACTTGATATGGGTTATTTGATGATTCTCAAATTCTCGAGCAAATTGGAAATTGAGTGGTTTTAGATGTTTGAGCTTCGGATGGCATCGAATCAATGATGTTTGCAAAAATGCTACCAAATACTCTAAAGATATACTCATTTGAGCCTAGCTCTTATAATTTTACCTGTTTGAATACGAATGTAGGAAATTCGATGTATAAAGATCGAATTATTCTACAGAATATTGCACTTTGAGAGTATGATGGTGAGATGGAGATTTTTGGTTCTTGATGAGCAGAAGTGAGTAGAATTAATTTGGGCAATACAAATATCCCAAGTGAAAAAGTAAAGGTACAAACAATTGATACATTTGTGAATTCAGAAAATATTAAAAGGGTTTGATTAATAAAGTGGGACATTGAATGATCAGAAATAGAGAGTCTCTTGGGCGCTAAGAACATAATTATTCGAGATAAGCCAGTACTTATTGTTAGTATATACCATAATGGACGGGAATTTTTTGAGACAAAACCACTCATTGAATCATGGAATCTTGGATATCGATTCAAGATTTTTCAATCTGAACCAGGAGGTACGTGGGTAGGAGTTGTTCTTATATGTTATTAATATTTGTCTACTATGATGCGAATATGTCCAGTTTGTTCTTCAGATAAATCTACGCTTATTTTCCATGACGTAAATAGGCGAGAATGATATACTGAGCTTGAATGAGACTTTGTCTCTTGTAATGATTGTGGCATGAAATATTTAACTCATATTTTGAGTTTTAGTGAAATGTGAGAGAAATATGAAGATATTTATGTTCATCCTGATATTTTGAATATTTCAGAGAAGATTCATAAGAATGTTCCACAAATTTCAAAAAAGATCTTAGATATTGGTTGTAATCATGGTGTTCAGCTTATTCCATATGTGAATCTTGGATGGAATGTATATGGTATCGATCTCAATAAACATGCAATTGAAGATTGTAAAAAATACTTACCTGAAGCAAACTTTTTGGTTTCTACTATTGAGGATGTATGATTTCCTGATAATATGTTTGATAAAATACAAACTTTTCATGTTCTTGAACATGTATATGATCCTAAATCTTTTTTGGAAAAATGTTATAAGATTTTGAATGAAAATTGAGAAATTGAGATTCGAATTCCTCATGGAGATAGCCTTGAAATGAAAGTATGGGGAAAGTATTCTTCTCAAAGTTGGGTTCCATTTCATATTAACATGTTTGATAAAAAGACAATAGTAGAAGTACTAACACAGGCATGATTTCATGAAATTATGGTTCATACCAATCCAATTCCTTGGTGGTGGATATTATCTTTTCGACAATGGAAGAATACTATCAATATTTCCCGATGAGTTACAAATTTCAAACAAGGGTATTTTCATATTCTTATTCAAGTGATGTTGTATCCTTTTCTTTGGATATTATCAAAAGTATGATATGGCGAGGAACTCCATGTAATTGCTAAAAAATAACTTTTTGATATGAAAGATTTTAAGGACTATAAAATTGTTATTTGGGGATTTCCTTATGGAAAGCATACTCATAGCTGGATACATTTTGCATTCCATCGAGCTTTTCAATATTTGGAATATGATGTGATTTGGGTTGAGAATAAAATAGAAAATCTTCCTTCAAAAAATCAAAAGATTATATTTATTACAGCAAATTGAGACGATAATATATTACTCCAAAATCAAAGTGATAATTGGATTATCTTTGATCACAGCTATATTCAAAAACAAACAAAGAATCTTATACCTTTTTGAGTACAGGCTTTTAGTTTTGCAAGTTATAAACCAGTTACAACAGAAGAATATAGACACTATCTTGAGATTCCAAAAATATTTTGGGCTACCGATTTATTACCTAATGAAATTCAATTTCATCCTTATCACTATAAAAATACAAAAGATGTTCGATTTATTGGATCATGGTGGTTTGATAATTGGCAGGCTCTTGAACAGGCAAGAATATGGTCTTTATTAAATGGAAAACACTGGGATCAGCAGTGAAAGCATATTTTTCTTCGATATAAGAAGTTTGTTCCCGAAGATACAATTGCCGAGTTATCACGGGAGGCATATCTAACCCTCTCTATTCAATGAAAGCCTCAATGTGAAACATGATACATCCCTTGTCGTTTATTTAAGAATATTTCTTATTCTGTACTTGGGCTTTCCAATAATCTTTTTGTGGCAAATGTATTTGATGAAGATGAAGTCCTTATAGATCGTGACGTGAGTGTATTGTTGGATAAAGCAGCAAAGGTAGTGAAAGATAAAAAAGTGGATGAATATACACGAAAGGCTATAAATAAAGTAAAAACTGAACATACCTATATCAACCGTATAGAACAATTATTCTCTTATTTACAATAATGTATGCTCTCTAAGATTATATGGATTCTATATACTCGTTATAATTCTTTTTTGATTACTTTTCGGCGTATCTATTATAAGAAAGTCCTCAAAAAGTGTTGAGAAAATCTTCAGATAAATAATCGATCCACTATAAGTTTCCCACAAAATGTCGAAATTGGAGATAATCTCTTTATTGCTGTTAATGTTTCTTTGAATGGACATTGAGGTTTAACGATTTGAAATAAAGTACTCATTGCTCGGGATGTTAATATTTGGACCTCTAATCACATATTTTCAAGTATCGAAATCCCTATTGCTGATCAGTGATATACAGTGAATCCTGTTTCTATTGGGGATGATGTATGGATTGGATCCAACGTTGTAGTTCTTCCATGAGTACATATTTGAAAGGGTGTCGTAATAGGCGCATGATCTATTGTTACCAAGAGTATTCCTGATTATGCTATTGCTGTTTGAAATCCAGCTAAAGTTATTAAGTATAGAAATTAATTATGCCAACAATACGACTTCAGTGATGACTTGGGAATCAGATGTTCGAATATGCTTTAGCATATGCTCTTTCACAGAAGCATAAAGAAGATATATTGTTTGATGGAACTTTTCTCGAGAATAAATTCTTCATGGCTGACTGGACATTTCGTTCGTTTGAGTTGAATGTTTTTGGTATCCAGAAAAAATATCTTCTTTTGCCAAATTTTATGAATAGGATGTTTCATCCTATTGTATTTGAAATTATTCGAAAAATTCAATTCTGAAAAAAATATCTTAAGGAAAAAAATGGATGATTTATTGAATCTATTCCTGAGAATTGTTACCTTGATGGTTGGTTTCAGTCATATCGATATTTTGAAGAATACTCCACTGAAATGAAACAAATTTTCACGGTTCAAACTCTGGTAAATTTACAAAATCAAGAAATGCTTGAGAAAATCGCAACTGTATGAGGGAATTCTGTCTCACTTCATGTTCGTCGAGGGGATTATGTCTCACTTTCTTCTGCAAATAAGTGGCACGGTGTTTGTTCAATTGGATACTATGAAACAGCAATAAAGCAGATACAAGAAACACTTGGTTCTCCTGTGTTTTTTGTTTTCTCTGATGACATAGGCTGGTGTAAGGAGAATATTCACTTTCCTGACTGAATTGAGGCTTTATATGTTGATTATAATGGGAATGCTGGACATGAGGATATGAGACTCATGTATTCATGTTCACATCATATTATTGCAAATAGTAGCTTTTCTTGGTGGTGAGCTTTTCTTGGGAGAAATCCTGATAAAGTTATAATCGCACCTAAAAAATGGCTTGAAACCAACACTTTTTCTACACAAAATCTCCTTCCTCCCTCATGGATACTTCTATAATTTCTATACTTCTTCCTACATACAATGGCTCACGATATATACGTGAAGCAATTGATTCAGTTCTTGCACAGGATTTTCATTCCTTTGAACTTATTATTATCAACGATGCATCGACTGATAAGACAGGTGAGATACTTGAAGAATATCGGCAGAAAGATTCAAGAGTTCGAATCCTCACGAATCCGAAGAATCTTCGATTGGTTGCGAGTTTAAATTATTGAATACAGGAATCAAAGGGTGAATATATTGCACGAATTGATGATGATGATATATGGATTGATCAGTCAAAGCTATCAAAACAAATACATGTATTCCAAGAAAATTCTCAAATTGGCATAGTCGGTACTCTTGGAGAAATTATCGATGATGCTGGGGAGAAAACAGGAAAAAAAATTCTTCATGCTACATCTCAACAAGCAGTTCGTTGAGGTTTTTGTTTTCGTAATCAGTTGATTCATACGAGTATTCTTGCAAAAAAAGAAATTCTTGTAACGGCTGGTTGATATAATACAAAGTGGTTATACGTTGAAGATTTTGATCTTTGGCTTCGTGTGCTTGCTTTGGGGTATGAAATAGTGAATCTTCATGATTTTTCAGTATTGTATCGCGTTCGTTCATGAAGTACTACTGGAAGAAAATATCATCGAATGCAATGGCTTACATTTTTACGACTTTTTCACGAAACATCACTCTATACAAATATCGGAAGAAAACTCTTCTTTCTCTTTCTACGGTGAATTCTTGTTGTTGTTCCAATAGGATTTTCCAATTATTTTAAATAATCCGAAAAGTTTTTAAAAAGACACCGAGTATTTGGTGTTTTTTTAAAACAGTTTGCTATTATTTTGTAAATATTCGCATATTTTTCTTTGAAAAATTTCTTTTGAAAACTCTTCTCCTCTTTTTTGAATTTCATCGTAGTTCCATTTTTGATTCTCAAACTCTTCAATTGCTCTATTAAGGCTTTCAGTGGTTTGTTCGTTAAAAAAGATTCCAGTTTTCTTTTCAATAACGGTTTCAAGAGCTCACCCTTTTTTATAGGCAATGACAGGAGTTCCATTCATCATCGCTTCAATTGGTACAAGTCAAAAGTCTTCTTCTGGAGGGAAGAGAAAGGCTTTTGCTGTGCTCATAAGTGTATCTTTTTCCTTATTGGAAACTTGAAATCTCCACTCAATATTAGATTTTGATTTTGTTTTCAACTCTCTAAAAAGTGGTGTATCAGTTGCCGTGCAAAGAATAAGTTGCTTTCCATTTGTATTAAATGCGTCTACAAGAAGATCAAATTTCTTATATGGAATACATCGCCCCAATCCGAGATAGAAGTTTCATTTTTCTTGTAATCGGACAATCTTCTTCTTATCTACCCCAGGATATATTACCTCACTTTCTTTTTTATAATATTTTCAAATTCTTTGTGCCGTATTTTTGGAGTTTGCAATAAAATAATCTACTTTTTGAGCTGCTTCAAAATCAAGTCTTCGAAGCCATTGAATGAGTGAATCAAGCATGAATCGGGCTATGGGATTGAGAAATCAGAATTCCATCATATTTCTGTACTCTTCATAGTGACTCCAATAATATCGAATTGGAGTATGACAATAGCAGAAATGCTTCGTTTGAGTTCATCGTTTTATGTATCCAGCGTGTTTTGATTCTGCTGAACTTGAAGAGAGTATAATATCGTATTGACTCAAATCAAAACTTCTGAATGCAAACGGTCGAAGTATACCTGCAAGTTTATGCCGACGATTGAGGAATGGTATTTTTTGAAGCCAACTTGTGTATATTTTTCTCCCTGCTAACATAGGATGATTCATAAAACAGACACTTGTATAAATATCTGCATCTGGAAAAATCTCTAAAAGATGAGAAATTACAAGTTCAGCTCATCCAAAATCAATGAGCCAATCAGCCACAATAGCAATGCGTTTATGTTTGAGTTCTAAAAAATCCATATAATGTAAGTATATGGATTTTTTTAAGAATGGAAGATAGAAAGTTGTGATTATATTTCTTGAGGGAATGAATTATCTTTCACCTGTTTTTGGTTTTCCACTCCATTTCTTTTGTGGATTATATCCAGAAGAGGTATTTGATTTTTTAAATTTTGTTCCTCCAGTTGGGTCTTGTTTTGTAGGTGGCTTCTTTACGGGTGAACGTTGTTTTGTTTTTTGTTCTCATTGAAATGAATGTCTCGATCTTGGCTGTTGTTTCATTTCGAGTACAGGATTGTGATCGATAAGTGGGAATGGATGACCTTCAATAACTGGAATTTTTTTAGCAATCAGTTTCTCTATATCTTTGAGATATGGTTTTTCTTCTGCATTACAAAAAGTATATGCAGTACCTTTTGCTCAGGCTCTTCCAGTTCGACCAATTCGATGTACATAGGTTTCTGGGATATTGGGAATTTCATAGTTAATAACATATTCAAGCTCATCAACATCGATACCTCTTGCTGCAATATCAGTAGCAACAAGAACTCGAGTAGTCTGCTCTTTAAAGTTCGTGAGTGCACGTTGACGCGCATTTTGAGCCTTATTTCCATGAATTGCTTCCGCAGGAATTCCAGCTTTTTCGAGATCTTTTAGCACTCTTTCAGCTCCGTGTTTCGTACGAGTAAACACGAGTACATTGAGGATTTCAGGATTTTGTAAAAGATGAATCAAAAGATTTTTTTTGTCAGTTTTTGTAGAGAAAAATATCTTTTGTTTTACGGTATCAGCCGTAGATGAAACAGGAGCCACTTCTATTTTTACTGGATTTTTTAAAATGCTATCAGCGAGTGATGCGATTTCTTTTGGCATGGTTGCTGAGAAAAATAGTGTTTGTTTTTTTGGTGGAAGTTTCGCGAGTACTTTTTTTACATCATTAATAAATCCCATATTCAGCATTCTATCTGCTTCATCGAGGATAAATATTTCGATGTGTTTGAGATTCACGTATCATTGATTCATGAGATCCAAAAGTCTCCCTGGAGTGGCAATAAGTATATCTACTCAAGCCTCCAGTTTATTCACTTGCGAGTGTTGAGATACTCATCCAAAAATTACTGCTTTTTTGAGTTTGAGTGAGCTTCCATAGTTACGAAAACTTTCTTCGATTTGTATTGCAAGTTCTCTGGTTGGAGTCAAAACAAGTGCTTTTATTTCTTTTGAAGTATGAGACAATTGTTTTTCTGAAGACAAGATTTGAAGCGTAGGAATAGCAAATGCTGCCGTTTTCCCGGTTCCAGTTTGCGCGCACCCAAGTACGTCTTTTCCAGCAAGAATATGAGGAATCGCTTGTGCTTGAATCGGAGTTGGTGTCGTATATCCTTCTTTTGTTAACGCTTTTAAAATAGGTTCAATTAAGTTTAAATCTGTAAATAACATGTAGGTAAGTATGAAAAAATATTATCTTTTATAAAGAAGCATAGTATATCGAAAAAAACTCATTTGTCTAAATAATAAAAATTATTGCAATTTCCCAAAAAATCTGCTAAAATAAAGCAAATAATTATAATTTTTCTCTATGCTCACGCTTATAAACCACATCCCAAATTCACAAAATACCAAAGAAATTCCAGAGGTATTAAAAGAAGTTCTCAAAATAAAAACACTCAATAAAAATATCCTCGAACATCCTCATTACGAGAAAGAAGCCAGAGAACTCATTGAAACTTTTTGAGGAAAAGCTTCGAGTCTCATTTGGCAATATCTCAAATGAAATGGGAAATATTTACTTCCGTTTAGTGTATTAAAAATACACGGAGGAGAAATGCCAAAATATACTAAAAAATCTCACAAAGAATTTTTCAGAGCATCCGCTTTAGGTGATGAAAATGGACTAGTTGGAGTACTTGAGAGCTATAAAAGCAACCATTTTTTTAATGAAATCCAAGAAATTATCGTAGAAGCAGAATCAAGAAAAGTAAAATCATATGCAAAATTTTTTGATGGAAATGCAATGAGCACTTCAGAAGTCCAAAGTTTCTTGGATCAAAAACTTTCTCAAAATAGGGAAGGTGGCTGCACTATCGGCCGGGTAATGCCGAATGGTGAAGATCGTCGGCCTGGAGCCATAGCGTTTGACAGCGATGGAAATTTTTATTCCTATGTTGCTGAATCATGCCTAAATCGCTACCAGCAGCAAACGCCAAATATGGCAGCTCAACCAGGCGCTTGTGCTGCCTATGC
>CAKZJF010000033.1 GCA_936941205.1 uncultured Candidatus Altimarinota bacterium
AGTGGAGTTTGAAGTTTTGCATATCATTCTTTCAGTTTTGCTTCAATTACTTCTTTCACACTCGTCGTTTGAATTTCTGGCAAATCGATATTTACTTGTTTGAGTTCTATACTTTCTCACAAAACAGCTTGTGCTTCTTTGAGTTTTCCTGCATTTCAGGTTATAAAAGTTATTTGTTGCATTATTTTCTATTATTTATTTAAAATATTTATATTATTGATCGGTTTATACATCAATTCAAAATCCTGTTTTTCAGGAATTACGAGAGATACTTTTTCTCATGGTACAAAAACTATTCTTTCCATATTTATTATATTTAAATTTTAAAAAGATATTATATATTCCAATAATATCTTTTTTATAAAAATGTAAAAGAAAAAGTAAAGAAAAAATTAAAAAAATTCTACCTTTCCCAATTTGTCATCAAATAAAAGTCACAAAGTTACTTTCATTGCTTCAGGTATGTTATACAGAGAAATTTGTTCTTTTTTCAACCAAATATATTGGCTATGCTCATAACTAAGAACCACTTTTGGAATCCCCTGATAACGAGCAAAAAAAGTAATTCCAATTATGTAAACTTCCCCTTTTTCAAAACTCCATGTTCTTATTGGAACTAGTTCACACAGAGCTATTCCCGTTTCCTCAAGCGTTTCTCTTTTTGCACCATCAAGAGGAGTCTCTCAGAGCGTGAGTTTACCACCAGGAAAGTCGTAAGTTCCTGGTACATGTGGATCAGTTTCACTTCTCACTAAAAGCAAAACTTCATTTTTTTGATTGAGAATAATAACCTTGGTAGCAACTTCAACTTTTGTAATCATAAAAAAATAAATATCTGTAAATAAATATATGGGTTCTTGAAAGAAATGCAAACAAAAAAAATCCCCCACAACTTCGTGGGGGATTTTTGGTTACTTCTGAAACGACTTGAGGCTGACATTGAGGTTATCAAAATCCTCAGCAACCACAATAGCACTTCCAGATAGGCTGTATTTTATCTTAACACTATCTCCTATTTTCGTAAGTGGGACTTCGACACTCAAGTTGGAATCCGCGGTAAAGATGAAACCTTCCTTGTTTTCCAAAACGATGTAGTACGAAGTATTGCCGTTTTTGATATCGCTTGCGATACGCGACACGATACCTTTCGCTTCTTCATGACTCGTAGCAGCAACATTCGAAGATTTTCCACGGCTAAACAGAGCCTGACGATAGGAACGAATTGCGTCGTTCACATTCGCACCCCATCCAGCAATGGCATAACTTTCCATATTGACCGCAGCCACACCCTTGACGAGACCTTCAGCATCAGTGAGAGGACCGATATAAGTGGGAATACCTCCGACATTGTAGAGAATGAAATTACTCGCGTCATACTTGTACTGTTGTACGAGACCTTCAGCCGAAGATTCAGCTGAGTCCTCAGTTGCACCAGAAACATTGTATCGTTTCACTTCCTTGGTACGAGTATTGACGAGCAAAAAGCCGACATTACTCTTGTCATTGCCCGAAGAAGTGATACCAGAATACCAGTACGATTTACCATCATCACCGTAGATGAGGCGAAGCTCCTTGTTAGAAACTTTGAGCACATCTTGTTTGGCAAAAAGCGAATTCCACCAACCCAAAACATACTCACCCCAGTCATCGATTTGATCACGAATAAAACTTTCCGGCTGGATACGATCAATCCACTCAGGAGCATCAGCAATCGAGTATTTGGTGATACTACCCGTTTCGGGGTCTACCACCAACACTGCTTTCGCATCCTCCCCAGCAAAACCAACCGTTTTTTCGTAGAGTGTGACCACCCAGTAGGGTTTCCCAGCATCATCGATTTCAAAGGTGAAGTCAGTCAAGCCCGAAGACATGTACCCCGAGAAGTACAAATGTCGCTCAAGATCCTGGTTAAAATACGCATCAAGCTGATACTTGATATGCAACTTCTTGCCACCAAGTTCCTGAACGAGAGTAACATCATCAGGGTTCGTAGCCGAAACTTTCACATAACCACTGGTTCCTTCCTCCTTGAAATTCAGCCAACGAAAAAAAGTTGAGTGCATGAGTGGTGCGACCCAATAAAGTTTCCCGTTCACCTGTTGGATATGAAACGTCCCAAGAGTCGCACGCGAACCAAGCCCAGCATCCTTACCAAGCTGTTTGAGCCCGAGTATAGTTGCCATTTTTTGCTTAACGATACGAGCCTGATTATCTTTTAATTCCGAGATATCCTGAGAAAACTCAGAAACCTCGACTTTTCCCAAGAGATCACGGTAAGCATTATCGTGAAACATGGGAGCAGAGAGAATAAAAGAAACTGAAATAACTCCCAAGACTATCGATACTGCTGTAATCAAAAGATACCGATGTTTTTTTTCCATCTGATACCCTTCAAATGCAGCAAATATTCCTGGAATTCCTGCAATAAAAGCAGTAATGGCTATAAGAAACCATACTGCAGCAAAGGTAGTGTTCAAAGTCGGCATACCAAAATACCACATACCGGTGAAGAAAATACCTGCCAGCAAGAAACATACCTTGCTCATGACTGAAAACTTCATACTTATTTCGATAGTACCATCAAAGCGTGACATGAGAATCTCCTTGTAAAATAAGAGAATGTTAAAGATCAAAAACTGATAATTTATAATTATTTAATATATTTTGTCAATAGTAACTTTATTTCTTTCCCTTGTAAATTATGTAAAAATAAATACAAATTTTCTTTACATAATTATATAATTCTTTAAACATGACTCTTTGATCTGAAAGATGTAAATTCTTTGATGAAAACTAAATCTACAGCATCTGTAGCACCATGACGATTTTTTGATACAATTATTTCTGCTAAACCTTTCTTTTCAGAATCTGAGTTATAATAATCATCTCGATAAATGAACATCACAACATCGGCATCTTGTTCGATTGCACCGGATTCACGCAAATCCGAAAGTAAAGGTCTTTTATCCGG
>CAKZJF010000034.1 GCA_936941205.1 uncultured Candidatus Altimarinota bacterium
ATAGGATCAATCATGATCCAGCATTGCTTCATCTGAAGGATCCGACAGATGGGATGGTTCCAAGTTACAAATTTGCAGCGATTCTGATGGATATATTTGGAGAAATGGGAAATGCACCAATTACTGAAGGTAAACTTGGAAAGATACAGGTTACTCCATGAAAAAATCAGCGATATCCAGAAAATTTCGCAAGTCTAAAAGAATATAATAGTGCACAATTTTCAAACTATAACACGACAACAGATAATATATTGGATCTTGCAAAAAAAGCCCCATCAAGCCAATTGGTAAAAAATGGAGTTATTCAACCTGCAGCATTTTTTGACTATTTTCAGAATAATATCACATTTTAAGTGGGTTCTATTTTACTCGGAACATATTTTCTATATACTCGGTTTCGAGTAATTTTTTTCTATGTTTTCTTTTTCTCTTCATCATCAAGATGGCTTTGCGCGTGCTGGTACATTAGTAACGCCTCATGGAATTATTGAGACACCAATATTTATGCCAGTTGGAACTCAGGCAACCGTGAAATGAATCACTGCTGATCAAGTACTCTCAACAGGAGCACAAATTATGCTCTCAAATACATACCACCTCTATCTTCGACCTGGAGCGGAAGTGGTAGAGCATTTTGGATGACTCCATAGCTTTATGGATATTCCTATTCCAATATTGACTGATAGTGGTGGATTTCAGGTGTTTTCACTCGGACAAACCGCATGAGGAGGTTTTAAGAATAAAGAGAAACTCGTAAAAATAACAGAAGATGGTGTGGAGTTTCGCTCTTATCGTGATGGTTCTAAACATTTTTTTACTCCTGAACGTGTCATGGATATCCAATCCTCTCTCGGGGCAGATATTATTATGGCATTTGATGAATGTGCACCTGGTTGTTCATCCGAATCTTATGCTCGGGCTGCTATGGAGCGTACCCATCGTTGGGCACTTCGTTCCTATAGTCAATGGAAAATAAATGAATGAATTCGTAAAGAGGCATGACTCTATCCACAAACACTTTTCCCGATTATACAATGAGTGGTATATAATCACCTTCGTGAAGAATCTTGTCATTTTCTCTCAAAACTTGATACAACTGGTATCGCTATATGAGGTTTGTCGGTTGGAGAATCCAAGGAAGATATGTACCGTATCCTTGATACCCTTGCACCGATTCTTCCGAGAGAAAAGCCAAGGTATCTTATGTGAGTTGGTACTCCAGAAGATGTTGTTGAGTGAATTGCTCGAGGTATAGATATGTTTGATTGTGTACTACCAACCAGATTATGAAGGCATTGAGAGGTATTTTCATCATTTGGAAATGTAAAAATAACAAATGAAAAATATAAACTTTCGCATGAACATATTCCTATGATTCCATGATTTGAAACGAATATTTCAAGACGGTATTCACTCGGATATTTACGGCATCTTATGAATGTAGGAGAATCACTCGGGTGAACTCTCCTTTCTCTCCATAATATGGAGTATCTTATCACTCTTGCAAAAGAAGCACGAAAATCAATTCTTCAGGGGCAATTTCAAAGTTTTCGTGAGGAATTTTGGAAGCATTATCCAAGTATTGATGGAATTCCCCATTAATACATTTATAAGAGATATTTCTTATAATTTGTAAAGCCATATTTCTTTCTTCTTTTTAGTCTGTTTTGACAAGCAATATGAATTCCTATAGAGTAGAAAAAGAAGATTATTTACTCTATCATTCGTCTTGATATGACAACAGGTCAAGCTTGCTCCCTGAAAGATCACGGTATTACATTTTTCGATCCAGATGTCGCTCTTTTTGATGAGACCCCACAAGAAACTATCGAACCGGTATTTGAAATTGTAACCGATGAGAATCTTTCGCGAATTTATGCAAAAACTGTTTCTTTACGAGTTATATGAATTATTGGAAATACTCCATCTGCCAATGATGCTATTTTTGATGTTTCATGAGTTTCCAATCCAACTCAGGAGATTGTTCATGATTCTGTTCCTACCGAATCAATTCATGAGGTTGTACTTCTTTCACAGGGTGAAGAGTATAAGCTCCTTGATGCGGGTGACCACCATGAATTATTATCTGCGGGGGATCATCACGAACTTCTTACTGCCCCGGATGATTTGGAGCTCCTCGAGCATATGAAATTATCACTCCTAACTCCTTTAGATCCACTTGAAGCTCTTCCACAAGGAAAGAATCAAGATGATGTATTGGAAGAAAATATTCAACCAAACAATCCATCTCAAGAACACACAATACTCCCCGCTCAACCAATGGATGATGTTCATTTTTCTCAGGAAATAGAGGAAGATACGTCTAATATGAATCATATTCAAGATATTTTACGTGAATGATTTGCTGCTCATATCTCTTCACTTGAAGATTGAGATCAAGACTCCCCAACTCAGGATGTACTCTTGCCTGAGATTTTTTCTGAGCTTACTGATTCTCAGGATAAAGAAGAACCTCTTCAGTGAGTTATTCCTTCCTCAACAATCGATAAGAATGATTCTTCTCTTTCTTGAGAAAAAATTCCTAGTATGAATTGAGATGAAGCTCCAATTTGAATTCCTTTTGAAATGCTCTCATTGATTAAGCTTTGAGATTGGACAAGAATTATAGAAGAAATCCAAAAGTGAAAGCAGGGAATTGAAACAGCTGAACTTCTTCTAGAAAATGATAAATCACAACTTCTTGTCGAATATATTGAGCATTTTTATGTAATTTCTGAAGATATTATCCTAAAACTTCTCCAAGAAGGAAAGGGGTTTTTATTGCTTCAGAAGGTATCACTCCTCCAATGAGCCTCTCATGATGCTTTGATTCGTTTATTTTTTGAAAATGGTCTTGCAAAAGAAACTATTCAATCCATTCGATTATTTTCTTGAGCAACAAAAGTAAGTGCACTCTATCTTATTGAGCACTGAAAAGTAAATACCGTAGTCCGAAACTTTCGACTCTTTTGAGATCTCGATACGGAAGTTGCAGTAGCACTTATTCGTGCGGATGAAGGAGAACTGATCATGAAGCATTTATGAAATATATTTCGCTCTGTCGATCATAAAGCAATCTTTGAGGCACTTCGTGAACATGGAGATCGTTTCATTATTGCACAGCACATTACGTATTTTAAGGGGCTTGATCCGAATTGGATAGCTATCAATCTTCTCTAAAATGAAGATTGCCAGACGAAAGGAAATAGATACAATATGAAATGTATTTATTTCCTTTTTTTAAAATTATGATTATTGATCATCATCCATTTCTCTCAGGGAATCCTGAGTTTACAGAGGCAATTCAACTTCTTAAAAAAGAGAATACGCATTTTTCCAGACTGCTTCGAGAATACGAAGGGCTCGATATGGAGATTTGTCGTGCTGAGAGTCTTATTCCTGGATATCTTATGTCCGATATTGAACTCTCACAACTTAAAAAAGAAAAACTCCATATAAAAGATGCTCTCGTTGCAATGTTACAACACATATAATAATAAGCCCCCAGATATTCTGGGGGCTTATTATTATTGAACTTTTCTTTGTCTTGTTTTTCTTTCTTTATGGATCATGAGTTCATGAATTTCCATGAGCCAATCTTGAAGAGAGATATTATCCTTTTCTGGAATATAGTGGAGACCGAGTTTTTCAACTACCTTTTTCAGTTTTTTTGATTGAGGGTTATTTATGATAATTTTCTCTATTTCATTTGCAAGTTTCAATCGTTTTTCGAGAGAAGCATTATTGTAAAAGTCACGAACACTTTCATCCGCTGATATATAAATATTTTCCCAATATCGATGAAAATGTTCTCGTAAAAAGTATCGAAGTACCCCTGTTTCCTTTTTTCTTCTTCGTTTTCGACCAAAGAGAAAGAAAATGAAGATAAGAAGAACAAGGATGGAAAGTGGAGCTATTACATAAGGATTGAGTCCAATGTATTCTTCAATATAGGTAATATCAAATGTTTTTTCTTGATGGAATTTTTTTTCTTTTCCATCTTCTCATACATAGGAAAGATCAATTCGTGCAGTAATAGGTACGATAGAGGTTTTCTCTGCGATTCTTTCCCAGAACATAATAAACTGACGATCTGATTTATTGAGCATCGTATAATATTCCCCAGGTGTCCAATATTTGATCATTTCATTTCATTTTTCATCATATCCTTTATAGGGAAACCCTTTCCATTCAATATGGAAATCTCTTGTGGTTTTTGGGAGTGTATTCCCTCATTCATCATTGAGTGGAAGGTAATCAACTATTCGCTCTCATACCATTGAACCATTTTCATCACGAATAATCTCTTTTCCTATTTTTTCGAAGGGCTTTCCATCTTTATCGACGAGAAGAATTTTCCCTTCTGGTTTAATATGTGTATTTCCAATATTTTCAAATGGGAGATCAAAAACGACAGCAAATCACTCGGGAGCTCCCTCCTTTCTAAATCATTTTTTCTTATCTGGAGCAACAAAAAAATCTTCCACACTATCAAAACATTTTCCATCAAGAGGACTGGACGTAAAATCAATCCTACAATCATCGAGGACAATGCGGATTCAACCACCTCCACTCACTCGAAGTTCTCAAGGTTTCCCCTCTGATATGACATCTCCATTAACCTTTACAAGGAGAAGAACCCCATAATCTACCTGAAGTCATACACTTCCACTCGATGATGCATTCTTATTTTTAAAAAATATTGCTCAGTAGTGTCATCCGGGAGTTGCATTGGATGGTATAGCAATCGTAAAGCTCACTTCTTTTGATTGTTTTGGCCCTAAGGTGAAAGTAGTATTTCAAATTGATATCCAATTGGAAAGTTCTTGTTCTGGATATACCATTTCACTCTTTCTTACAAAAAGTGAATTTCCATCCGTTCACTTTGCTTGAAAATCAGATTTTCCCATCACAATTTGTACAGATGCATTGGTATTATTGATAATTTTTGCGGATTTTGTAACGCTTTTTCCAGGATCTGCTGTGATCTCATATCGAATAGGAGTGACAGAAAGATCAATAGCAGCATACGAAAATTTTGGAACAAAAAGGCAGAGGAATAATACAAGTGAGCTAATTGCTAGTTTCATAAATAGTATAGAAAGAGATACTGGTACTATATGATCTTATTCAATAAAATCAAAAAAAGCCCTCTTGTAAGAGGGCTTTTTATATGTATAGAGGAGATTTCTATTAGAAGTTACCTACTACAGTAAATACTACCGTATCAGTATAATCTCCAGCAGCTGTTTCTGCATCAGGTTTTGCTGATACAGTAAATGTTGCGTCATCCGTACTAACAAGTTTTTCAGGACGGTTTGAAGAATATACTACATGTTCTGTAGTTGCATTCACTACTTCTGCATTGAGTGTTCCAGAATGCGTGTATCCAGAAACTCCAGAATCAACACCTCCAACACTTGATAAGAA
>CAKZJF010000035.1 GCA_936941205.1 uncultured Candidatus Altimarinota bacterium
CCCCCCCCCCCCCCCCCCCCCCCCCCCCCCCCCCCCCCCCCCCCCCCCCCCCCCCCCCCCCCCCCCCCCACCCCTTTTTTTTTTTTTTTAATGATACGGCGACCACCGAGATCTACACATACAATGAAGAGAAAAGAAAAAAATTAAAACCAGGGGAATCTCTACAGGTAAGTGATGCTCAAATATTGATTATCAAATTACTCCAGAATCGCCAAAAGGAAAAGGCTGCTGTAAAAAGTTGAGCCAAAATTCAAGCGGTTACTTCAAGTCTAGATACAGCGAAAACAGTTGCCTGAGTTTGACTTGGGGAATCTTGATACAAAAATCGTGAACAAATGATTCGAAAGGTCGAAGCAGTAAGTACTCTCGCTGTATTAAATGCTGATAAAGAAAATTTTGTCACTGTATTAAAAGAAAACACGGAACGGATGCAAATTTTAAAAGATTATAAGATCACGCCCGAGGCACTTTGAGCCGATATATGACAATCCATAAAGCTGTACAATGAACTCCTTCATAAAAAAAGAACAAAATGAGAGGAAGAATTATTTAGAACTTTAGAATGAATCGTTTCAATAAAAAGACAAGAAGCTGCTGCGGTTGCTGAAATTATAAAAGTCAGCAAAAACTATGATGAAGCCCGAAGTTATATCGCTGAAAATACCGACATGAAAGCGCCGAGCAAACATGATCTGGTAAAATATGAATATATAGATAAATACTTTAATACCCCTGCGGAAGAGAGAAATTATAGTCAATTTGAAAAAACTCTCGTGAGTATCCCACCATGAGAGAGAATAGCCATCAAAGATATACCAAGTATAGATATCTGAATACAGAGTGAATATATTGGAAATATGAATGTTTGTCATAATGAATGATGAAACATAGGTCGATACACTCTGACCGATGGAAGATGAATAGTGGTAGCAGATAACATTTCTCTTAATGCTATTCCAGCTATTATGAATAATGTTGCGCTTTTAAGCACACTCGGCTGTGAAGTCCTTACTCCATATATGTCACTCATGTCTCAGCACCTTTGATTAGTGTGAAATCAATCAAATAGCTTTGATGAAACTTTTACCTACAAAGAACAGGTTGCTCTTATAGAAAATCTTAGTATTTTCTTATATGGTACAAAAGTAACTTGAAATACTATAGAAGAAATGATTCGGGAATTTAATTCACAAAATCCGAATCAAGTACAACCGAGTAATGGAGTGGTATCAATTCTCAGAAATCAAAAAAATATCATTACGAGTAATAACACTTTGAAAACAAATGAGTTTTTAAAGGCAATGGGAGGAATGAGAAAAGAAGAAGCAAAGAAAGTGTAAATTTTTATGGATTATTATTATCCATTGCCACATTTGAGAGTCTATCTGCTTCTTTGTTCTGCTCACGAGGAATATGCATAAATACTATTTCACCTTTCCAATTTGATATAATCGACTGAATTTCAGAATGTATTTTTTTTAACTCTGTATTCTTCACTTTATAATTCCCTTTAAGTTGTTCTATAACAAGTTGACTATCAGCAAGAAGTTCTATAGATTTTGCTCAAAGTTCTATTGCACGCTGGATTCATAAAAGTGCTGCAGTATACTCTGCAACATTATTGGTAGCTATTCCGATAGATTTATACCGTTTTTCCAAAACCGCTCAATCCTGAGAAGCAATAAATATTCAGCACCCTGAAATTCCAGGATTTCAACGGGATCAGCCGTCAGTAAATACACGGAATTTCATGTTTATAATATTTCAGCAATACGATTATGTGCCTCTATGTATATATTTCGTGTATTATTCGAAAGGCTAGAGTCTTTACTTGCTTGTAAAACAAGATATGAAAGAAGTCACAATCGTTCTTGTGAATACATACCGAGTCAGGTTACTAATTCTCAGATTTTATCATGTGTCTGAATAAGATTTCTTGCTATAATAAGAACAGCAGAAGGATCAGTAACGGTAAGATGTTTTCTAATAGCATCAATGGATTGTACTGGTGATGAGTTAGAATTCAGAGAAGGAAAAAAACCAGTTGTAAGAAGTACACGAACGGTGCTATCTTCAAAATTTATGGTCGAAAGAGGGTGTATTGGGGCATTCATGGGATTAAATTTCTAATTCTAAAAAACGAGGAGTGATATAATAATCAACTTCCAGCATACCGCTTGAGAGCGTATGCCAAGGGTTTATATCATCTGGCATAGAGAGTACCAAAGTAGAACCTTTTTTCATATATGGAATCCCATCGCCTGTAAGATATTGGCCAAGAAGGGTCAAATCTTCATTATGTCAAACTACCAAGATAACATCATGTTTTTCATTGGTTGAAACGAGCGCATTAAAATATAAATCAACACCATGAGTTCATTTTTCACGATTTTCATTATATAATTCTGGAAAATACTCTATTTCCTCAATCTTAAATTTATCTGCAAATATTTTTGCGGTTTCTTGAGTTCGTATAGAAGGACTTGCAATAATATGATCGAGCTTAACACCAATGAGGCGAAGGTACTTTGCCATCTGTTCAGCTTCTTTTGCTCATTTTTCTGTTAATGGGCGATTAAAATCATTTCCGGAAAAATCTTGTTGTTCAATTGCCTGAGCATGCCGGAGAAGTATAATTTTCTTACGCTTCATACAAAAAAATAGATAAATGAAATATATTACTAGTATACTGAGAACTTATAAGAATCAAATTTTTCCTTCACTCTACTAGCCAAGTGATAATAAAAAAACACCATTCATTTCTCCATGAATGGTGTTTTAGAAGATTCTATATTTAAATATCCTTCATAGATTCTACTCATGAAACGATTTCAGAAACTTCTTTCGTAATACTTGCTTGACGTGCTTTATTATAAGAAAGAGTGAGAGCGGCTACTTTTTTATTAGCACTATCTTTTGCATTTTTCATAGCAACCATTCGAGCAGCATGTTCACTTGCTTTTGCCTCTAAGAGCTTCTCATGAAACATGAGATCGAAAACCATAGGAAGTACTGCATCAACTATACATTCAGGATTAGGTTCAATCGTATAAGCTTCTCATTCTATGACTTTTTCTTGAGATTTTCCAATCATTTCATCAAGAAAAGAAATCATATAGTCTTTATCAAGTGGGAAAAATTTATACGCAACTGGAATCTGAGTAATTGCAGATATGTAATGATTGTAAATAAGGGTAATATCTTGATATTTCCCTGTTTTCCACTCATTTAAAATAAAACGAACGAGTCTTCTTGATTCTGCAGTAGTAAGTGGATCTTTTATCTCATCAGAGAAATCCATAATCAGATTCTGACCAGTACGAAGAATAAAATCACGAGCTCGTTTTCAGATAGAAATATAATCGTAGCTTCGGGTTTCATCATGATCCGTACGAATATATTCTACCACTTTTTTAAAAACATTGGTATTATATCATCAGCACAATCCTTTCTGAGAAGCAACAACAATAATAAGCTCACGATCAGAGGTAGCATTTATCTTTGTGAATTCAGAAAAAACATCACTCTCATGAAGTGTAGAACGTAAAACTTTTACTGCAGCGAGACTAAAAGGTCGGGCAAATAAAACACTTTCTTGTGCTTTTTTCATTTTTACTGTCGAAATAAGCTCCATAGCTTTTGTAATTTTTCCAGTATTTTTTACAGATTTAATACGAGATTTAATTTCCTTTCAAGATGGCATAGAAGGACGGGGTAAAAAAGATTGATGATTCTAATATTTTTTTAATTGTTTCTGACTTACAAACATAGTCTGGAAGTTATCAATAAATGATTTCAATGAAGCCTTTGTTTCATCAGAAAAATCTTTTGTCTCACGTATAGTAGTAAGAATTTTTTCTTCACGATCAAGTGCAGAAAATAGATCATGTTCAAATACATGAACCTCAGTAGGAGGAATAGAATCAAGATAACCATTTGATCCAGCAAAAATAATAGCCACTTGTTTTTCGAAAGATACTGGAGAATAAATATCCTGTTTAAGAACTTCTACCATGCGTTTTCCTCGTTCAAGTTGTTTCTTTGTATCTGCATCGAGATCAGAAGCAAATTGAGAAAAAGCTTCAAGTTCACGATATTGTGCAAGAGAAAGCTTGAGTGTTCCTGCATTCTTCTTCATCGCTTTTGTTTGAGCAGATCAACCTACACGAGATACAGAAAGTCCTACGTTAATAGCTGGTTTAATACCTGCATTAAAGAGTCCTGATTCAAGAAAAATCTGTCCATCAGTAATAGAGATTACATTTGTTGGAATATATGCCGATACATCACCTGCTTGTGTTTCAATAATTGGAAGTGCTGTTAAAGAGCCTGCACCAAGTGCATCATTTAACTTTGCAGCACGTTCAAGTAAACGAGAGTGTAGATAAAATACATCTCCAGGATATGCTTCACGTCCTGGTGGGCGGCGAAGAAGAAGAGACATTTCACGATATGCATTTGCATGTTTTGTAAGATCATCATAGATAATGAGTGCATGTTTCCCATGGAACATGAAATATTCACCCATAGCACATCCAGAGTATGGAGCGAGCCACTGCATAGATGCAGGAGAAGAAGCTCCTGCGGAAACTATAATCGTGTAATCCATAGCTCCTGCTTTACGAAGCTCTTCGGAAATAGCAACCACCTTGGAATCCTTTTGTCCAATTGCTACGTAGATACAAATCATATCTTTCCCCTTTTGGTTTAAGATAGTATCAATCGCAATTTGTGTTTTTCCAGTTTGTCGATCTCCAATAATAAGCTCACGTTGACCGCGACCAATAGGTACAAGGGCATCAATAGCCTTAATACCTGTTGACATTGGTTCATGCACACTTTTACGACTCATAACCCCAGTTGCTACAAATTCAGTTGGACGATATTCTGTTGCTTGAATCTGACCATGACCATCAATTGGTTTACCAAGTGGATCAACCACGCGACCAAGAAGTCATTCCCCTACTGGAACCTCAAGAATCTTTCCTGTTGTTTTTGCTATCATTCATTCTCGAATAGTACTAAAACCTGCAAGAATTACGATACCAACACTATGTTCTTCAAGATTCATAGCAACTCCACGAGCTCAAGAATCAAATTCTACAACCTCATTGTAGGCAACATCTCGAAGTCAAGCAACCTTTGCAATACCATCACCCAGATAGATAACAGTACCAGAGTTTACTCGCTCTGGAGATATATCTGTTGAATCTATATGCTGTTCGAGATCATGAATAAGCTTATCAACTATTTGAATTGTGGAAGACATAGGAAAGAAAAAAAGGAAAAGTAAGGGAGAGAAAACTATTGAGCAGAGAGTAACATCATGGTTTCGAGATGTTCATATGAAATATCAACCATTTCATCAGCAATAAAGAACCGGAGTCATCAAACCAAATGAGGGTTTTCCTGAAATACAATAGAATCAGCAGGAGGAGTATTTTCGTAATATTTTTTAAAAATATTAGAAACAAATCCAGAAAGCTTGGAAATATCTACATTCGAAGCATGCTGAACAATGTACGAAGGTTTTTCACCACTCAAAAAAATCTGTTTTGACCGATTTCAGATTTGCCGAAGAAGGACTCGATAGGATCGAAGAGCTGAAATAATAGATTCCAATTCTTCTCGAGAATACGAAGATATTTGCAAAGATGATGCCATAGAAAAAGATATTAGAATTGAACTTCTTTAGTAGATTCTTTCAAGAAAGATTCATGTGCCTCAGATGTACCGAAGAATTTTGCATTGAGTTTCAATGCAACATCAAGGATACGTTTTTTCATTTCGGTTTCCATATTCTTCCGTTCAACATCAAGTTCAAGAAAGCTCTTCATTCGAACTCCATCTGCATCTTTTTGAGCACGAGCAACAATTTCATCAGCCTCTTTACGAGCAAGCTCTTTGATTTCATTTCCCATTAGCTTCGCATCTACTCGAGCCTGATCAATGATATTTTGAGATTGAAGATGTGCATCTTTCAAAACATTTTCACCCTTCGCTAATTGTTCTTCGTAAAGTTTTCGCTTCTTTGCCTCTTCATCAAGATACTTCATGTAAGGCCGAAAAACGAAACGTGAAAGAACATAGATAACTATGGCGATATTAATCGACTGAAGAATGAGGGCCTGAAGGTTTATAAGTTGTTCCATACAGGACAAAAAGAGAGAGAATTATTTAATGATGAAAAGGGATGCAAATGCAAGAAGTGCTGGAAGTTCACACATGGCAATAGCAAGAAGCATAGCCATAAATGTTTTACCAAAAGCTGCAGGGTTTCGTCCAATCGCTTCAAGAGCCCCCTTACCAATAAGTCCAATACCAATTCCAGAACCGATTACACCAATAATTGCAAGACCCTTAGCAAGAGCTACGAGACCTTCTACATTTGAAACTACTGCTTCCATAGATTAAAAAAGAAAAAATAAAAAACAAAAGGATTCCCTGAGAAAAAATCAGGAAGAAGTACTCTTTAAATGTCAAAAAGTACTTCATTCACAACTTTTTAATGGTGCTCTTCTAGAACAGATGCTTCTTTTAAATAAATACTGGATAATGTCATAAATATAAAAGCCTGAAGGAGTGCAACAAGGAGTTCAAAAAACCAAAAAGGGAGTGCAAACATAGCACCAAATATTCCATAGGTATGAGGAATAATAGTTCCTATATAAAACATAACCCCAAGAAGAATAACTCCAGCAAATATATTACTAAAAAGACGAAGTGAGAGTGAAACAATACGAGCAAGCTCCCCGATAAAATGAAGCCATCCAACAAATACATTTATAATTTTTTCAATCAGCATTTCTCCTGAATAATTAAACAGATAATGTCAGAAATGATGAAAAAAACCCTTTCTTATAATAGCAACAATTTGAGCTGAAATTACTACCCCCATTCCAAGGACAAGTGTTGTATTGAGATCAGAATTAATAGGACGAAGATACGCATGAAGACTTGGGACTCCGAAATTAATATAATCAAATAAGAGACCAAAAAGATTCCCAAAAAGTACAAAAGTAAAAATACTCGCAAGTACCGGAAGGAAAAAACGAGCACGACCTTTATCTCCAAAAATATCCGAAATGAATGTATCAAGACTCGAGATAAAATGAAGTCACGCCTGCTTGATTCGTGGAAATTTATTTCCGGAAAGTGCACGATTAAAAAGAAGTGCAATCAAAAGAATTACCACCATAACAATCCATGTTGAAAAAATGGTAGTGGTAATATCTATTTGATATCCAGCAATATCAAAAACATAAATACTATCCCCTTGTGTTCAAGGAATATGTGGACCTTCATGATGTACTTCCTGAGATGACATACTTTTAATAGTAAGTTTAGAAAAACGCGCGTAGTATATAGACCCCTAGAAAAAATGCAAGTTTTTTCTTTTACTATAAGTAACAACCGTATGAATCAATGTATTTGATTTATCAAAAAAATACCATATTCTTACAATCTAATTTTCTTCTATGCAATTCAAAAAATATTCATCATATTCAGCCTCAGAATATAACTGAGAAATCATTTGACTTATTAAGTGAATTATTTGAAATCAATGAACACAAAGATATAATACACAACTTGCATCAATAGAACTTCCATATGATACAAGATATATTCAAGAAAGCACCCAATTAAATCTCCAACTCACAGACTATACCATCATGCTTTTGATAGGTATAGGAGGATCAAACCTCTGAACTCTTGCTTTTCATGATGGAATTTGAGAAAAGAGAAAATCAAAAAAGAAAATATTTTTCCTTGATACAATAGATGTATATTCTTATAAAAAAACCGTTGATGGTCTTTGTTGATATCTTGAAAAGGGCGAAAAGCTCTGTATTACAGTTATTTCAAAATCAGGAACAACCACAGAAACAATTGCATTATTTGAAAGTATCTATGCTGATATTTACAAAAAATATACCTCACAATCAACGATTGTCTGTATAACGGATGAAAATTCAAAACTTTGGAATATAGGCCACGAGAACTCTTGGCATTTGCTCAGTATACCAAAAAATGTTGGAGGTCGTTATAGCATATTTTCAAATGTTGGTCTTTTCCCATTAAAATTTCTCGGATATAACATAGAACAAATTCTCTTTGGTGCACAATCAGCAATAGCAGATTTTCTCGAAAATCCAAAAGAATCCGCTGCATTCCAAAACGCAGAAATGCTATTTCAAGGATATACAAAAGAAAATAGGAATATTTGTGAACATTTCTTCTTCTGAAAACATTATGAAAACATCGGTAAATGGTATCGACAACTCCTTGCGGAAAGTATTGGAAAGGAAAAAATCTGAGTTCCTTCGGTAGGTATTACGCCAACTACTTCGATAGGCACAATTGATCTTCATTCTATATGACAGCTTGATATTGCACACTGAAGTGATAGAAGTATTATTCTCGTGTTTCCTGAAGATCAAGGACAATGTTTCGTTCCGATAGATGCCCCATTTACTCCATTGGTAGAAGATATTCGTGGAAGGAGTTTTGAAACGATACTTCGTGCAGCCTATGAATGAACACGTCTCCTATTTATTGAAAAACAAATACCGATTATGACATACACGTTGCAAGATGGAGATGAAAGTGAAATTTGATATTTTATGCAATCAAAAATGCTCGAAGTAATACTCTTATGAGAATTTTTTCAAATAAATCCCTTTGATCAACCCAATGTTGAAGAATACAAAAAATGAATGCGCTCATATTTGCAATGAGCCCATTCATATAAGGAGATACCATTTAACCAATAAGGATACAAGCGGTTTTATCAGTATTCAAATCAGTTTCTTTTAATTTCCATCGATCAAGTGATTCAATAGAATGACCAAGAGAAGTTGATAATTCATGTCACTGTGGTCAATATGCGATAATAGACCTTGGATCTATTTGTTCAATCATTCAAACAGACTCTTTTGAACCAGGAATAACAAGAATATCCACACTTCAAAGAAATTCAAGTAAGGTAGGATTGAGCTCAATCTTAGGCATATTAATATATGCAATCCAGTAACCTTCTACACGCAAATGAGCAACAAGAAAAGTTTCATATTTCAGCATATGACACATAAAACCAGATTTCTCGTATTCACCTGACATATCAAGAAGGAGTGAATCAATCGTGATATTTTCCTCAGTAAAAAGAATATCTTTTTTCTCAGACTGAAGTAAGAGTCATGTACCGTGCTTAATAAATTCCATAAACAAAAAATTACATAAATTGAATATTTTTTTCAATAAAACCAACTACATCTGGTTTGATACGAACCGTTGAGAGATCTTCAATGGTAAACCATTTATAACCAATAAAACGCTCTTCTTTTTGCGGGATTGGTTCCTTCTTTCCTTTATATTTAACCAAAAAAAGATATACATCTTTGTTAATCAGAGGATTTCCCTCTTTATGCGTGGCCACAAAGCTATAGTTAATCTTGTTCATGAACTTAATAAGTTCCAAATGCTCAATAGAAAGTCACGTTTCTTCAGCGATTTCTCGAATCGCTGTCTCATACGCACTCTCATCCTCTTCTATATGTCCTTTTGGAAGGACATATTCGAGGTCACCTTTTGCATTTCTCCAAGCAAGCATAAGAACTTCGATAATTCCCTGCTTTTTTCTATAGACAATACCGCCAGCGCTCTTCTCATAGAGCTCTACCATATGTCAAATCGTAAATAAAACTAAGGAGAGTATAGTGGTTTTTTCAAAAAACTCAAAAAGATTATTGCGAAAGTTGATTTTTCCCATCTTTTTAATAGACTCCTGCTTGTATTAATTCCTTGAGCTTTTATTATGCGTTTTTCCATAGACATACAAACACTGAAAGCAGCTATTGAGGTGACAAGTCATGCAACTACAAACTCAAATCTCACACCAATTCTTGAGAATATTCTTATTGATGTTCAATATAAAAAAGTAATATTAACAGGAAACAATCTAGAAATGGCAATCGAATATACCATTGAAAAGGATATTGATATCGAGAGTGAAGGAAAGTTTACTATTTCCTCAAAATTTCTTACTTCTTTTATGGCACTCCAGCAGTGAAAAAGAATTAAAATTGAATTAGAAACCGGGAATAGTTTAAAATTTACAACAGACTCATGAGAAACTCGCTTCAAATGAGTAAGTGCTGAAAAGTATCCTGTTATTCCTCGTTTTACTGGAAATACGCCACTCAGAATACGTTGAAAAGATATTCGAGTAGCCATAGAAAAAACTATCCTCTCTACTGCTGAAGGAAACATACGCCCTATGCTTGCTGGCATATATATTAGAACACAAAAAGATACTATTGTCTTTGCATCCACTGACAGTTTTCGTCTTTCTGAATTCAGAATTCTCTGACATGAATCTATAGAAAATACTGGAATTATCATACCAGAAAAAACCGCCATAGAACTTGCTCGTATCATTGAAGATAACAATTCATACGTTGAACTCTATATTCATGAAAATCAACTCATGGTTGCATATGAAAGTATCAAGCTTTCTTCTCGATTGCTTTCTGGGCGTTTTCCAGATTATGAGTGATTTTTCCCAAAAAAATACAATACAAAATGAGTAATACTCCGCACTGATCTCATGAATGCTACCAAACAAATTAATCTTGTTGCCCGAGAAAATAATTATAACACTCGCTTTCGTTTTGATTTGAACGGAAAATTAGAACTTTCCACGGGTGATACGGAAATATGAGCAAGTACTGCTCATCTTGCAACTTCAGTTGAATGACAAGAAGGTACTATTGGTCTGAATTCGCAATATCTTTTAGAAGTGCTTTCAGTGATAAAAGAAGATTACGTCAGTATTGATTTTGAAACCCCTCTCTCTCCTATTGTTATTAAATGAGTTCCAGAAGAAACAAAAGAATATGGATATAGACACCTTATTATGCCTCTAAAGATATAAATCTCCTTACTCCAGTTTACCATTCCTTCCTATGATACAGCAACTTATACTTCTTGAAAAAGAGGCAATCGAGCATATCAATTCTATTACTACAGAAGAGATGCTTACTCTTTTTAAGAATGATCTTCTCGGTAAAACTGGAAAACTTACCGTTATTCTGAAAGGCTTAAAAGATCTCAATCCAGAAGAAAAACAAACGGTTGGGAAATTTGCAAATACTCTTCGAGACACTATCAATCTTGTATTTGAAAAGCAAAAAGAAACCATAAAACAACGCTGAATCGAGGAAAAACTCGCAAATACATGGATAGACGTCACTCTTCCTATCGAAGAAACCATACCGCATCTCCATCCAATTACCCAAGTACGAATGGATGTAGAAGATACATTCCGTAGAATGGGTTATGAAATATATGAGTCAAGAGAAATTACAACCGAATATAACAATTTTGATGCAGTAAATGTTCCAAAAACCCATCCTGCAAGAGATATGCAAGATACTTTTTGGCTTGAAGGAAATGGAAATGTTCTTTCCACCCAGACATCAAGTATGCAGAATTTTATTCTCAAGAATAATACACCTCCTATACGAGCCATTATTCCAGGAAGAGTATTTCGAAATGAAGATGTTGATGCTACACATGAAAACACTTTTTATCAAGTAGAGGGTATTGTTATTGATAAAAATATAGGAATGGACCATTTGAAGTTCACTATACGCACCATGCTCTCCGATATATTCTGAAAAGAAGTTACCATTCGTATGAGACCTGGCTATTTTCCATTTGTTGAACCTGGTGTTGAGATTGATTTCTCGTGTCCATTTTGTTCTGGAAATGGATGTAAAATTTGTAAAAAAACAGGGTGGATTGAATTTATGGGTGCTGGACTCATTCATCCAAATGTTCTCAAGGAATGAGGACTCAATCCAGATGAATACAGCTGATTTGCTTTTGGATTCTGACTCAATCGATTAGTCATGATAAAATATGGAATCCCTGATATGCGCTATTTTCAGAATCCTGATATTCGTTTTCTTAAACAGTTTTAAAAAATCCCCTGAAAGTTTCAGGGGATTTTTTTGAATTAATCAAACATTTATGATATAATATCTCTATAAAATGCTTAATAAAAATTGATATATGTAAAAAATGGTTTGATTTTCTTACATTATCTCTAATATATACCCTATATCCTCTTGAATACACCTATGTTCACACGAAAAAAACTCCTCGAAAAATTTGATAAGGAATGTCTCAAGAGTGATGCACTCCTTATTCATCTCCGTTGACCAAAATGATCAGGAAAGACGAACTTTATACAAAGCGCTATAAAAGAAGGGTATATAAATGATAGTATGAGTCGCTATCTCTCACTTGATGATAGTATTATTGGAGAAATTGATACTCCAAAAGGCTTTAATATATACATATCACAGATACGTGAACTCACGAGCGGAAGATTCTACTGTATATTTGATAATGCAGAATATATTCCATGATTATTTGATATAATTGAGAACTATATTGAAAGTACGGGCGATAAAGATACTCGTTTTATTATAATCAATCCAAATAAGATTCCAGAAACCATATTTCAACAAACAGTAGTTACTTTCACGGTAAATCCTTTTTCTTTCAAGGAATTTGTTGAAATTCAATGAAAAACCATTGAACTCATGGCTCTCAAAAACAATCCATCCATCATTAATAATTTTACTCCACTGGTTGATGAATATGTACGAATGGGGGGATATCCAGATGTTGTATTTGCTGGAAATGAAGAACGTGAACAGATATTACAAAAAATATTTCAAGACATAAAGTATTCACTTCTCAGTAATATAAAAACTCGAGACCACGCTATATTTCTCTCATTTCTCCAAGTTCTCGCTAACCAAACTGGTGAACTCTTGAAAATAGATAGACTCTCACAAATAACTGATATACCAAGACGAACTATAGAACGATTTTTAGAAATCCTTGAAAACGAATGAGTCATATTTATAGTATTCCCCTTTGTAAAAAATAAGGAAAAGGAAACATCCGTTCATAAGAAATTTTATTTTTCTGATCTTGGATATTTGCGTACACTTCTTGGTCCATATGCATTTCAAGGTGCTGATCGCCAACATATATATGAGAATTTTGTATTTCTTGAACTCTATAGAAATCTTGTTCCTGCACATACTATATATTTTTATCGGAAAAAATCACAAGCAGAGATAACTTTTATTTTAGAAAATAACACTACACAGCAATTGACACCAATAGATGTAATTGAACGTTCTACAGAGGCTATACCACAGGCATTTACTTCTTTTGATAGTGACTATTGAAACAGTGTAAATAGGTATGTTGTATTTAATATTAATAAACTCACCGATAAAGAACTCGGAACAAAAAAGGTATACATTCTTCCACATATAGCTGTATAAAAAGAAAAAATCCACAATAAAAGTGGATTTTTTCTTTACAAAAAAACGAGCATTCATACACTTATATCAAAATTTATTTATTGTCTTTAGCGCCATGCATTTAGTCATCTTAGCTGCAGGAGAATGATCAAGACTTCGACCACTCACAACAACTATACCAAAACCACTCACGAAACTTCAATGAAAAACCATAATCGAACATAATCTTGAACCTATTATTGATTATGTGGATGAAATATATTTAATAGTACGCTATAAATCAGGGATCATCCGATCGTATTTTTGACAAGAATATAAATGAAAGCGTATTCATTACATAGAACAAATTGATAAATTCTGAACTGGTGCTGCTATTTTATCACTCCAAGGACATATACAGTGATCATTTGTTGTTATATCGTGAGATGATGTATATGAAAAAGAAGATCTCAAAAAATTATTTGATGCAACCTGATATACTGCCCTCTGTAAAGCGGTTGAAAAGCCTGAAAATTTTTGAATATTCGTAACCAATGAACATTGAAAGGCAGTAAAACTGGTCGAGAAACCAAAGAATCCATCACTTGGAAATATGGCAAATATGGGAGTGTATCGTTTTGATAATGCCATATTTGAAGAACTTTCAACTATACCATATTCTGAACGTGGAGAACTTGAAATTACTGATTTAATCGATCGATATATAGGAAGGTGACAATTTTCTGTTGTGGAAGCAACTGGAAAATGGACAACTATTGGTTATCCATGGGATTTATTAAAATACAATGAAGAAACACTTCCCTTTCTCTCATCAGAGAACGAAGGGTTTATAGAAGAATGAGTAACTCTCCGGGGAAATATTCGTATCGGAAAATGAACACGTATAAAGTCTTGAAGTTATTTAGAAGGAAATATATGGATTTGAGAAAATGTAACAATAGGTCCAAATGCGTACATACGAGGAAACAGCAGTATATGAAATGATTCAAAAATAGGATCGTTTGTAGAACTCAAGAACTCATATATTGGCGAACACACCTTTGTTCCTCATCTTTCGTATGTAGGTGACTCAATTATTGGAAATAATACCAATCTTGGCGCTGGAGTGAAAATAGCCAATCTTCGTCATGACTGAGAGAATGTTGAATGCGTTATAAAAGAAAAATTTGTTGATACGGGTCGAAAAAAACTTTGAGCCATCATAGGAGATGATGTAAAACTTTGAATTAATACACTTATTTACCCTGGTCGAGTTCTCGATACCGGAAAAACAAGTCTTCCAGGGGAAATTATCATCAAATAGACCAACTATGAAACCACACTATAAATCAATCCATCTTGTTTTTTTCTTACTCTCTCTTCTTCCTATAACTCTTGGAGGGATGTTTTTGTATCGGTTTTATGATGTTGCTATCAATAAATCACCACTCCATATACAAACAACTTCGGAGAAAACAAAAAACATCCCAATCTTGCCATGTCAAAGTTGAGCAAATGTATATGTTATCATGTACCACTATATTCGTGAGCCTGATAA